>QFOV01000051.1 GCA_003248565.1 Stenotrophomonas sp. | reverse complement strand
CACCGCAACGCCCAGCGCATACAGGGAAACCAGCAGGCCGGCCGAGGGCAGGCTGACATGCAGGTCGGCGGCAATGGTCGGGATCAAGCCGACGATGACGAACTCGGTGGTGCCGATGGCGAACGCACCCAGCGTCAGCGCCAGCAAGGCAAGGGGAATACCGCGTGACATGGGCGAATCCTCGTAAAGGGCTGCGCAGTCTGACGGCGGAACTCTTGCTGAAAAATGCGGTTTCCTGCCAATTACTATTGATTTAAAGTCAACAATATTCCACCAGCCGCCTGGCCGCCCCGATGAAAACCACCCTGGATGAGATGCAGGCCTTCATCGCGGTAATCGACACCGGCTCGATCACGGCTGCGGCCGAGCAGTTGGGCCAGACCGCCTCGGGCGTCAGCCGGGCGCTGGGACGGCTGGAAGAGAAGCTCGGCACCACCTTGCTGACCCGCACCACCCGCCGCCTGCAGCTCACCGATGAAGGCGAAGCCTTCCTGGCCCAGGCCCGCGCCATCGTCGCCTCGGTGGATGCCGCCGAAGAGCAGATCGCCGCGCGTCGGGGTACACCGTCCGGGCGGTTGCGGGTGGATGCGGCGATGCCGTTCATGCTGCATGTGATCGCGCCGCTGGTGGCCGGCTACCGCGCACGCTACCCGCAGGTGGCGTTGGAGTTGAACAGCAGCGAGCGCTACATCGACCTGCTGGAGCGGCGCACTGACGTGGCGATCCGCATTGGCCCGCTGGCGGACTCCACCCTGCATGCACGGCCCCTGGGTCATAGCCGCCTGCGTGTGCTGGCCAGCCCGGCCTACCTGCAGCAGCACGGCACACCGAAAAGCGTGGCCCAGCTGCAGGCGCATACCTTGCTGGGCTTCAACGAACCGGATTCGCTGAATCATTGGCCATTGCAGGGTGACGACGGCGAGCGCCTGCACGTGCGGCCCGCATTGGCGGTTTCCAGCGGCGAGATCCTGCACCGGCTGGCCCTGGAAGGCGTGGGCATCGTCTGCCTGTCCGACTTCCTCACCGAAGCGGCGCGTGCGCGTGGCGAGCTGGTGCAGGTGTTGCCGAAACTGACCTTGGATGCGCGCCAACCGATCCACGCCGTGTATTACCGCAACACCGCCGTATCAGCGCGCATCAGCTCCTTCCTCGACTACCTGGCCGAAGCAATGGCACAACCGGTTGTGGGAGCGGCTTAAGCCGCGAAGCTGACATCGTCAAAACCAACGGCATGCATGTGATCCGATGAACTTCGGGTGTGGCGGTTCTCGTCGATCGGGGCTGCCGGGAAGGCTCCTGCCGAGCATGGCTCGGCACTACGGGTACGGCGGGTCGCGGCGTGCTTTTGCCCCCTCCCTTTGGCGAAGCCAAGGGGAGGGTTGGGGAGGGGTAGGCTCCTCAGCTTCCGACGTTGCAGTAGCTTCGCGGCTGACGCCGCTCCCACAACAACGCCAGTACCTGCCAGAGGCGATGGTGCCGTCGTTTGTAGGGGCGGCGTGCCTTCGCTCCCTCCCTTTGGCGTAGCCAAGGGGAGGGTTGGGGAGGGGTAGGCTCTTCAGCTTCCGACGCTGCAGTAGCTTCGCGGCTGACGCCGCTCCCACAACAACACCAGTGCCTGGCAGAAGCGATGGCGCCGTCGTTTGTAGGAGCGGCGTGCCTTCGCTCCCTCCCTTTGGCGTAGCCAAGGGGAGGGTTGGGGAGGGGTAGGCTCTTCAGCTTCCGACGTTGCAGTAGCTTCGCGGCTGACGCCGCTCCTACAAAAGCCGACCACAAAGACCTTCAATGCTGCTGGGCATGATGCCAGGCATGGCGCACCAGCCAACGCGCCTCGTCCCAGGAAACCGCCAGCGCCGGACTATGCCGGTGGTAGCTGTCCTGCAGTACTTTGTAGAGCTGTTCTTCGTTGGCGCGTGGATACGCCTGATAGACGTCGTAGCCCATTTCCAGCAGGCGCTGGTAGTGGTCGAAATCGTGTTGGCCAAGATGGCCGATGGCATGCACGCCGCGCCAGTAAGTCAGTTCGGCGTGGCGATCGATGCTGCGCTGGGCTGTAGGTGCGGTCTGCATGGGTAGCACTCCGTTCGCGGTCTACCCCCTGTTCGGCCGATGCTACGACGCGAGCAGGGGGGGCGCAACTCGCCCAATTCAGCTTTCAGCGCTGGCTGCATCCAACTGTGCGACCTGCGCTGGGCTCAAGCCAAGCTGTGCCGCAGCCAGCACTTCCTGCAGCTGCTGCACGCTGGTGGCACTGACGATGGGCGCGGTGATGCCCGGGCGTGCGATCAGCCATGCCAACGCCACCTGTGCCGGCGTCGCCTTGTGGCTGGCGGCCACATCATCCAGCGCCTGCAGAATGCGCAGGCCACGCGGGTTGAGGTAGCGATCGGCGACCTTCGCGCCGCGTGCGGCGCTCTTGCCTACGTCATCGGCGCTGCGGTACTTGCCAGTGAGAAAGCCACTGGCCAGCGAGTAATAGCTGATCACGCCGATGCCGTGTTCGCGCGCCAGCGGCTCCAGCTCCGCCTCGTAGCCACTGCGGTCGTAGAGGTTGTATTCGGGCTGCAGGGTTTCGTAGCGCGGCAGGTGATAGTCGGCGGACACCTTGAGCGCATCACGCAGGCGCTCGGCGCTGTAGTTGGACGCACCAATCGCGCGCACCTTGCCCGCCTCGATCAACCGCGCGAACGCGCCCAGGCTTTCTTCCAGCGGCACCGATTCATCGTCTTCATGCGCCTGGTACAGATCGATCACATCGGTCTGCAGGCGACGCAGCGAATCCTCGACCGCTTCATTGATGTTGTCAGCCGACAGGCCCGGATGCTCGGCCCACTTCGCAACCTTGGTGGCGATCACCACCTTGTCGCGCTTGCCGCTGCGCTGCAGCCAGCGGCCGATGATGGTCTCCGATTCGCCGCCGCGGTTGCCCGGCACCCATGCCGGATAGACATCGGCGGTATCGATCAGGTTGAAGCCGGCATCGACGAAGGCATCGAGCAGGCCAAAGGATGTCTTCTCATCGGCACTCCAGCCGAAAACGTTGCCACCAAAAGCGATGGGGCTGACATGGAGACCCGAGCGGCCAAGTTCGCGTGACTGGGGCATGCGTTGCTCCTTTGTTGTTCAGTTCAACAGCATAGACGGCATGCGTTCCAATTCCGTGGCAAGGTCGTGAATACAGCGTTCCGTGCGCCGCTCTCACGCTAACGGGATGTGAACATTTGCATGCTGCATTGCACTTGCAGCCGCGTGCTAGGCTCGCGGTTTCAATCGACGGAATTCCGCATGAAGAAGCCTGCCCCGCTGCTGTGTGCCTGCCTGCTGGCGCTTGCCAGCACCCTGTCTGCCGGCACTGCGCTGGCCCATGAAGCCGCTGCCAGCACTGCTGACGCACAGGTGTCGCCGCAGCTGCAGGCTGCCATTGCCGGCAGCTGGCGCACGCCAGCCAATGTGCTGCGCGACGAATACCGTCACCCGGCACAGACGCTTGCGTTCTTTGGTCTGCAACCGACGCAGACGGTCATCGAAATTACACCCGGCGGCGGCTGGTATTCCGAAATTCTTGCACCCTATCTGCGCGATGGCGGCAAGTACGTTGCTGCGGTGGTTGATCCGGGCGCATTGCCCGCGGGTGGCGGTCGCGATTACCAGCAGCGCTCGCGCGATGGCCTGAGCAAGAAGTTCGCCGCGTCCCCGGCCCAGTTCGACCGCGCCACCGAGGTGGCCTACAACCCGGCGGCCCCGGTGCTTGGCGCTCCGGGTTCGGCGGACCTGGTGCTGACCTTCCGCAATGTCCACAACTGGCGTTCCTCCGGGCAGGCCGAAGGCATGTTCAAGGCCTTCTTTGACGTGCTCAAGCCAGGCGGCACCCTGGGCGTGGTTGAGCACCGTGCCAAGGCTGACGTGCCGGCCGATGACGGCAGCGGCTATGTTGGTCAGGCGCAGATAATCGCCATGGCCGAGGCCGCCGGCTTCACGCTGGCTGGCAGCAGCGAGGTCAACGCCAACCCGCGCGATACCAAGGACTACCCCAAGGGCGTGTGGACGCTGCCGCCGTCCAACAGCCACGATGCTGCAGATGCCGCCAAGTACAAGGCCATCGGTGAAAGCGACCGCATGACGCTGCGCTTCGTGAAGCAGTAACTGCGCAGGAGTAGGGCTTGGAGACGGGAGGGTGAGACAATGTGCGGCCATGCTGTTGGCCGCACGGCCCTCAACCCGGCGCGCGACTGACGGTCGTCGCGCGCAACCAGCAATGCCTCTTCAATCTACCTCCCGAATACCCGCAATACATGCTCATCGCTTTCAACAAGCCCTTCAACGTGCTGTGTCAGTTCACCGACCGCAGCCAGCCGCCGCGCGCGACCCTGGCCGGCTTTGGCCTGCCGCCGAACGTGTATGCGGCGGGCCGCCTGGACTACGACAGCGAAGGCCTGCTGCTGCTCACCGATGATGGCAATCTCGCCCATCGTCTGACCGACCCACGCCACAAGCAGCCCAAAACCTATTGGGTGCAGGTTGAGGGCGTGCCAACCGAAGAGAAGCTGCAGGCGCTGCGTGATGGCGTGCAGCTCAACGATGGACCAACCCTGCCTGCGCGCGTTGAATTAATGCCGGCGGCACCAGCGCTGTGGGAGCGCGACCCGCCCGTGCGGTTCCGCAAGACCGTGCCGGACAGCTGGCTGGCAATCACCCTGCGCGAAGGCCGCAACCGCCAGGTGCGACGGATGACGGCTGCGGTCGGCTTGCCGACACTGCGATTGGTGCGGGCGGTGATGGGGCCCTATGCCCTGGAAGGACTTCAGCCGGGGCAGTGGCGCCAGGTAGGTTGATCTGCGGTGAATGCGCTCAACCCGCATTGTCGGCGGATCCACTTTGCCGAGATGTTGTGCGATAGGCGACAAGACCTGGTTCGCAAGTACCTTGATCGGCATCGGGTGCGATGCCACTCCCACGTCCTTGTCGAGAGTGGCACCGCATTTACCGCGGAAGGATGGAGCACCATCGACGTGGATACGGCGATAAAACCGAGCCCCGCAAAGATCTGAGAGTCCAGAAACTGCTGGAAGGTAGTCAGCCAGCCCTGCGAAAGCCGATGATCGAACCGGGCGCGTGCTCCTGCATCGCTGCGCTGGTCGTTGGGCAGCCGCCCAAGCGACTCATTCGATAGTTGCGGCAGCAGCGATGTAACTACCAGATGTCGATGGTGGTTGCGAAACCCGCCGGGTCATACGCATGTATCGTGATCTCCGCCGGGATGAAGCTCCTGCCCCGATAGGTGGGACTGGCTGCATAGCGACTCAGTTTTCCTGCGCGCATCAGGGGCAGCACCGCGCTGGTATCGATCCTGCGCTTCTGCTCCGCAACCCAGGTTGGCACAAACACCATGTTGTCCGCATCGCACTCACCACCAAGTTCTTCCGGAAGCAAATGCAGGAAAGCCAGTTCAAGTCGTCGCACCGCTGCTTCGCACTTTTCTCTTGTATCGAAATGCCAGAAGTCAACGCATCCGGTTTTGCGGGGGCGGTGCCCGTCGTGCATGACGCTCTCCTGTAGCCTTCACAACTGACGCGCGTGCATGGACCAAGGCAGCGTCGCAGCGATGAAGTGTGCTGTGGGACGCCGCGTTGAACCCCGCAATCAATGTCGCTGTCTTTGGTGCTGAGAGGATACGAGAGTTTTTCGATGTCGCCTTGTTACCACTGGGCATGAGCTGGCACAGACGCGGCATGTAAGCGCCTGTGCTCGATTGGCGGTAGTACGCGGCGTGTGGCTTCAGCTGAGTCAAGCGTTTGAGCAGCGGGTTGGCGGTCGAATAGTCGCAACGTGTTGATGTCCTGTGGTCGGCGCTATCCGCGCGCGCAGCATCCCCTCGCGCCAACCCGCCGCATTAGATCAAACGCCGCTGGTAGTGCTCACTGCCCGGCAGGCGGTTCCCACAACTCGATCTTGTTGCCTTCGGGGTCCATCACCCAGCCAAACTTCCCTTGCTCGGAACGCTGCGGCTCACCCACGACATTGCAGCCCTCGTTGCGCAGTGCCGCGAGCAAGGCATCCAGGTCATCCACGCGGAAGTTGATCATGAAAGACGCAGTGGAAGGCGCCATATAGGTGGTGTCTGCGGCAAATGGGCTCCAGATCGTCGCGCCCGCCGGGCTGTCAGCGCCGCCCCACTGAAACACCGCGCCGCCCCAGTCGCTGACATCCAGGCCGAGGTGCTCGCGATACCACGCGGATAGCGATTTTGGATCGTTCGACTTGAAGAAGATGCCGCCAATGCCGGTTACGCGCTTCATGCTTGCTCTCCATCGGTGATCAGGGGGGCTGCATCGCGGGGAGGTGGGACAGCATGTTATCGGACCGATACCCGGAGTGCTGCAAGAGGGCACCCCGTGCAGCAGAACCGTGGCGTCCTCCACTTGGCTTGGCCAGTCATAGCTCGGTGGCACATGCGGTTTACATGGATGAAAGGGAGTTATGCGTCACAGGCAAGTACGACAAGCCGTAGTGCTGGTGCGAGGAGCAACTTTTCAGGCCATCGAGTGTAGAAGGATCCGGTAGTGCGCGAAGCCGTCCCGATCTGCTGCCGAAGCGGGATCGGTTGGGTTGAGCTGTCAGGCCTCATATCTGGATGAACAGCGAAGGTGCGTACGCAGACCAGTACAACGCGACGGTACCGAGGAGACTGAAAGACAATGCAAGGATGACGCGGAGAACTGTAGGCCTCCATGTAGCGAAGCCAACAAGAAGCAGACAGATTGCGGGCAACGCCCACCACCATTTGATGCTGCGAAATACAAACTGGGAGTAGCCTGATTGAGCGACGTTGAAGCTGCTCCACGCGCCAGTGAACGCATCAATGGCGCCGTGCTGTACGGCGTAAATGAAGTAACCTTGGGCCAAGGCCAGCACCAGCACAACGGCTACGAACAATAGTTTCTTGAGCATGAATTCCTGCTTTTGGAGTGAACCAACCCACGAAGCCAATCCGGTGCGAATGGACTGCGAGGTGGAAGGCTTCCTGGTACTGGGGACACTGGTTGCCCGGCCATTGCGGGCAGCGAAGATACTATCAACTGGAACTGCTATCGGGCGTGGTTTGTCCTTTGGATTTCAGTGCGATAACCCACGCAGCGATCTCCAGCGTTATGCCAATGCCGCCCAGCAACCATGCCCCTGTGCTGGATGAAGCAACGTAAAGGCAGAGTGCGGCAAGAAACAGAACGATTGCGAAAGCATGCAGGATTTTCATTTGGCCATCTGCTTCATTGGTTGATCAGGTGCTCGAAGCGAGTGCGCCTTGAATGTACTGTCTGGACCCGCTGCCGTCAGCAAGTGATCCACCAGCGCACCAACGGTGCCGGGCCCGCAGGCTTCCCAGAAGGCGGTTTCCAACTTTACGTCCGCGATATCCTCCATAGCTCGGATTGCGTCTTCTATGTCCGCGTCATCGATCGCCGCGAAGCTCGGGCCACCTGCAATGACCAACAGCGAATCTCCCGGAAGAAAATAGGGCGCTGGCCACCGGCAATGCCGGGAGAGAACAACGCCGACAGCGGCGGCCAGCGCTTGGCGATCGCCGCCACCCCAGGCATCCATGGAGCTCGAGGCGCGAGATGCCTGGTTGGAGCGAAGAGCCTTGAAAAACGACAGGTCGGGACCTATCCACCTCACTCCTAGGAAAAAGCGTTTCCAGCGGCCAGTGGGTGGATAGTGAGATGGGTACTGGAGCGGTTCGTCGGGATACATGGTGAGGAACTCTCCATGGGGATGACCGGAAACAAGAGCTCCTTCCCACTGGACGCAACCCATGGATGTCTCACCGAAAAACTCCGGAGAGCTGTAGTCCGGTAGGCTGCTGGGGAGGGCGGAATTCGATCTGAACGCCGCATTGGAACTATGCCAAGTATTTGGCGACGATTGAGCCCAGCGCGAGCACGGCTCCCCCGATTGATATGGGGCGAATATGCTTGTGCCATCCATACGCCATAAGGGCGAAACCAGCTGCTCCAAAAAGGTTGCGAAGGCTTTGTCCGTAGAAGACGAAATCTACGAGATTGATTGCCGCAAATATCAGCAGAAGTACAAGAAAAAATTTTCTACTGGTAGCCATGCTGGAAAATCCCATGATATTTGCTTTCTTTCAAAGCGTGCCTCGACATAGGCTGTGGAACGGCCTCGGCTTGTGCCTACTGTCAGATCGTTGCCGGCCCAACATCCATGCCGTCATAAGTATCAACGCCGAACTTGTCAGCAAGCGCATAGAGCTCTTGATTTCTTTGGTGCAGCGATAGGACCGAGTGTGCCTCGAGCTTTTCAACATGCAGGAAATAGTATTCATCCTCGCCTTCGTCAAGCTCTGGAATGAACATTTCAACAAAGCGATAGCCTTGCTGATCAAGCTCGCTGGCGAGTGTGCGCAGCTTGTCGGCCGAGGCGTCAGTGAAGAAATAGCCCCAAAGCATTGGGCCATCGATGTTCCAGTCCGTTGATTTCTGGATGTTCGAGAACATGGTTTCCAGACTTGCGATATCAATCAAGCAAACACCTGACTTCATAAGGACGCCGAACCGCATATCGGATTCGGCCTGGAAGAACTGTTCGGAAAGAACTGTTGATCAACTCTCCATCGAGATGCCATCGATGTTACCGCTCTCATCGAAATGCACGGAAATGACGTAATTTGTCACGTCATCGGGGAGCGTAAAGTCGAAGTACTCAATGTCATCGTCACCCCAGCATGAGCCAAGCACAAGAAGCCCAACCACGGTGGATGCCTCGGGAGTCTCTGACTTGAGGTGTTGCTGCCAATAGGTTCCAGGGAGCTCAGCGAGGTGATGCTCAATGAAAAGAGTGATGCTGTCCTCTCCGGCCTCGGTACCGAACGCCTGCTCGATTGCATCACGTGCCTGTTTTTCTCGTTCCAGGGCGGCTGACATTGTCTCTCCTTGATTGTCCAATCCCCATCCGGTGGCGTCGGTCACCAGCCGAGTGCATGGCCAGCGCCGCCTCGCTTGGGCAACCTGGCACGTGCCGATGATGCCATGGCGGCAGGACGAAGTTCACCCGGGAAGGCTTGCCGAACGTCGCAGGCAGGGCGCGAGCAGGGATAGCGGCAGGGCGGTGAGATATAGGGGCTGGGACAAACTTGCCGACGCCTGGATCAGTTGAACCTGCTGCCCGGAGCCGCCGGGCAGGCAGTCGACCTTGCTACGAAAGAAGAAGGCGCAGAGGCGGGACAACACCGTCGGCGGACCCTGGAGCAGCGCGGCGGCAAGAAGTGACAGCTTGAAGGTCGCACTACGACCCGTCCGGCCGAATAGGCTCGCGGCTACCGGTTCGGGGATTGAACGCAAGCTTGTCCCCATTGACCAGTTCCACCACGAACTGGTTGGTGCTGTTGAAGCCGATGTTGTGCACCCAGGCAAGGTGGGACACGGTGCGCAGGAGTTGCGACTTGTGTTGGTAGAGCTGGTCAAGCTTGATGGTGCGAACAAGTCGGTTGCGGTTGTAGAAGAACAGAACTGGCTCGTCCAGCGTCACTTCAACCGGAACGAGGTTCATGCCGCTGTAGCCAACGACCACAGACTCTCCGACATCTGAGAGGAAAAGCCAGCGATGCCATCCGGGTATCTGCCAGGAGTCTTGTCCTGAGACCTGCGGAAACACAAGCGTTGTGTTGCTGGCTGGGTCGGACGTAGCGCAGAGCTTCCGGGTAGCGGAGCAGGTTGTGAACTTTTCTGGCGTAGGCAATGGAGTATCAGCAAGCGCTGGACTTGTGAGAAGCGCAGCGATGAGTACGATGGAGCGCTTCATGACGCGTAACTCTTGGGCTGTACCGAGTTAGGAAGCGGGTCGGCTTCAATGAAAGGTCAGGCCGCGGGCGAACCTGTCATCGAATATCCTTGGGGCCAGGCGACCCATCACGTGCAACCCTCTCGCCGCACGTCGGGCAGCACCAGCCTCCCAACAGGGCTTCACGCATGCTGGATGGTTTTCGGAACCTTGGCAAAGGCGCTTCGCACTTTGGACACGACTTGCGGGGAAGCAAGAGTGCCAGAAGTAGCACTGCCACCCCGCCAGAGATGCCTGCAATCAGTATAGGTGTCAGCAGTGTGTCCATAGGACTCCTTTGCACGCGAAACTCGGGAGTAGTCAAGCCGAACCGCAAAAGCGATTTCGGCTTGGATTCGCTATCAGGCTGCCGTGATGGCAGCATCACCAGCTTAATTTGATGCTGGGTGCGCTGTATCGAGCTGCGCGTTCTTTTCCACAGCGGCATCATGGATTTCAAACAGTGATGCTCTGGTGGACCAGATGCCCATGCATACCAAAAGCAAGGCCATTGGCAACAATTTGTAGATTCGCTTCTCAATCATTGGAATTACGTCCTTTGTAAACATCCAGTGAGCCGCTTGACTCCGGAGTTCCGTACATCTGCGAAACGGAATCGGCTTGAATGAACTTCCAGGCTTCACCCGTCGCCAGCCTAGCTGAATTTGCTCGACAGGGGTGAGTAGAAACAGAGGGCAAGGATGACGCCGTTTAGGAGCAATGACGCTTCGTAGAACAGTGACGACGGGCGAGAAATGACATGAGGCGCATCAAGAACCGTCAATGCACTCCAGCCCAGGGTGAAGAGCAGATATGCCCACGGGCTGTACGGGAGGAAAAAGGCAATGGCCATGAGCGAGGCAAGATAGCCGACAACCAACACGATGCGCAGGGCACCATGGAAAGGGTGAGCTTTACTGGATGCAACAACACGCTCCTTGATCTTGAGCCGTTCTTCGCGAAGCAGCTTCGGAAGCGACCTGGCACCAAGCTCATCAGCCACGATGCCGCCAACCGTGACAAGGATAGTTAACAGTACGAGCAGGCGGAACGTCAGTTCAGTCATTGGTATTCTTCACGGGAGGCCCGACTCTGGGATTAAGCTGCGGCGCGTAGCGGCGTCGGCCTGAACGAACTGTCAGGCAGTTGGTGGTGAAGACCTGCTGCCATAGCCTACTTGCTGGAGTCAGAACTCACTTGCCACACAAAGCTGAGAATAATCCCGACCAGCCCAATTGGCACGCAAACGACCCAAGCAACCCAACCCGGGGCATCCAAAGGAACAAAAGAGAAGGCAGCGACGCCGAGAGCAACAGTGACTGCGAGGCCGACGTAAAGGCGCCAAGACAGGAACAGCTGTCCGAGTTCCAGTAGATCAAGAAGTGCCATCAACCATCTCCTGCTGCCTGACGCTCTGAGTTAAGCCGCGCCGCGAAGTGGCTTCGGTTTGAATGAATTGTTAGGCGGCACCTGCGAACTTACGTGCGCCCAACGTGGAAAGTGGCAAGTGCTCAATCCAGGAACTCCCACGTGTCTGCGCCATCGAAACGCCTGACCGTGACCGACGCCAAGAGCTCAGCCTCGAAGTTCCGCAGGTTCACCCCGTGGCGAGCACCCGGCGTCGGCTCAATTGGCTCCCAGTGGGTGGAAATACCGCAAGTCCTGCACCGATAGTTCGTCAGGGTCCGATCGCCCCAGATGTAGCTTTCCGTGTTCTCCGGGTGGCCTTGGATGGAAACCGAGCCAAGCTCGTAAAAGGCCCACAGTCCTCCTGTGCGCCTGCATAACGAGCAGTTACAGCTCGTTGCCGTCTCGGGTGCGGCAGGCAAAGCAAGGCGCACTGATCCGCAATGGCAGGAACCTTGAAGTGATGGTTGAGACTTTTGCGGGTTCATTGGAATGCGCTACTGGTTGTTGTGCCGCCTAACACCTGAATCAAGCCGTGCCGCGAGGCGGGCTCGGCTTGAATGAATTGCTAGGGCGCGGCCTTGCGACTGCGCCTGCTGCCGGCTGTTGTTTTCCGTGGTTTGGCAGGTTTTGGCGCCGGCATGAGCTTGGCGGTCTCTGTAATGAGGTGCCGTAGCGCATCGGTGTCGTCCAGTACCTCATCGGCTACAGGATAGTCCGTTGCACCTGGATACGGTGGCCGTTGCGGCAGGCCTGGTGCCAGCGCGGCGGCCGCAGCCGAGGGTTTGATGAAGAGACTGTTGTCACAAGCAAAAGCGACCACTTTCCCGTCCAGGTAGAGCGCGTACTCACCGAACATTTTTTTTGATGTGAGGCGACTGCCCAGGCCAGCTTGCTCCGTGACGTACTCGATGAAGTCTTGGTCAGTGGCCATGCTGCTCCCGTGGTCTAACTCTGGAATTAAACCGATTCGCGAGGCGGGTTCGGCTTGAATGAACTGTTAGGGCGCTATTTCACTACGCCCGTGCCCCAGCCATCGTAGTCACCTCCATGCTTGGTCGCTACTGCCTCAAGAGCACGTGTCGTCGCGGTCATTGCATCCAACTGCGGCACCATCTCACGGGTAGCATGAATCTGCCATTGAGACTCTCCGGACACGCGATCTATCGAACTGATGGTATAGCCGAGTTGCTCCATATCCGCAGCCGCAGCCTTGGCTTTTCTTTCAGTTGGTACGAACATGAAGAAATCAATGTTATGCGGCTTTGAAACGTTCGATCCGGCAGAAACCAGGTTCTCTATGACGCGAGCGTCCTGTTGTTCTGCCATGGACGGAGCCATGCAAGGGCTGGAGATGAGCAGAGAAAGAAAGGTCAGATGGATGAGAATTTTCATGGTGCCCTAACTACGGGATTAAGCCGCGCCGCGCCGCTTAGCAGTGCCGGCTTGAATGAGCTGTTAGGCCGCGACGCATGCCTACGGCAGGCGTGCGTTTGCCAAGGGTCTGGCTGCGACCAGCGCTGCGAGCACCTTTGGCCGGTTATGTGCATTGTTGATACCGGCGGGTAGCCGGCTCTGCCAAGGCTGAAATTCCCAGTGGTCGCCGCCAGTAGAACACTGGCGCGTAGAGTTGGAGGGTTTCCGGAAGTAGGCGATCGCAGCCTCAAGCTGAGCATTTGATAAGAACTCTAGCCTGAACTTGGCGATTGCAATAACAACTACCTCTCGAGCAGGCTCAGGCGCTGGGACGTCAGGCATGTGGTTTCGGTGTACCGAAGAATCGAACATCTCGATTGCAGAGATTTTCATGCGCGGCCTGACTCCGGAGTTAAGCCGACCCGCGTGGCGGGGTCGGCTTGAACTAATTGTTAGAGGGTAGTCGCGAGTGCCAGCGGTGAACCTCCTGCAGCTCGCTCGTATAACTGGACTCGTCTGTGGAAATTGCAGAGTGAACTGAAAAGTCAAAGGAGACGATACGTGCACGATTCGTATCCAGACGATCTGTGCGGATCTCCGCCGCGACCGTTGCAGATGAAATGGAATGAGCCGGTATTCGGTTGATGCTTAGTCGATGGGAGAGCCAAGACTGTAGCTCGCCAGCGACGCGGAGTTGGATGTTGCCCGCGATGTCGTGAGATGCAGTGCCTGCAAGAGCATCGACAAGAAGGGTGCCGTCAGGTAGCCCTGCAAGTGCCTCAAGATCGTCGCCCATACGCCAGCCGGCGAGCATTTGGCAAAGAGTGTTGGCGAAGTCCTGAATGATCTTGCGACGCACTATCTCTGCCCTCTAACTCTGGAATTAAGCCGCGCCGCGCAGCGGGTTCGGCTTGAATGAACTGTCAGGCGCGAAAGCCATGCTGGCTGTGAATTCAAAGTCCCCAGATTGCATCTCGAAGCGCGTCCCATAAATCCTTGAGCTTCTTTCGGCTTCCCATGAAAAAAAGGACTCGTACTAGTTGTATCAGCGCGGCGACTAGAAGAACAAGGAATCCAATCAGCCCAATTGCATCCCTAAATAAGATTCCTGCGACGGCGAGGGCTACAAGTGCTGCCAGAACGGCTAGGTCGGACTTCCGCATTTCTCTTTGCGTAGCAGTGGTCATCGCGCCTAACGCCTGAATTGAGCCGAACCGCGAAGCCGCTTCGGCTTGAATGAACTGTTAGGCGGCGGTGACCCTTACCGCTCCCCGGGCCAATGCTGCCTTGCTTGTGCAACCCAATGCGAGCCGATCATGCCACAGCTTGCGTGATGGAGCTTGCCCCGGAAACCTTGCCGAGCGCTACCGCCGAAGTGCGATGAAATGATTGCGGGAGGGCACTGAAGCGTTAGGCGAAGTGGTGGGCCTACAGGCGCCTGGAACAGTTGGAACTGTTACCCGGAGCCGACCGGTGACTTGCCGATGTTGCCGCCGAAAGAAGAAGGGCCAGCCAACCAACACACCGCTGCCTAACGCCTGAATTAAGCCGACCCGCGAAGCGGGTTCGGCTTGAATGAATTGTTAGCGCCCAGGCCGAGGGTCCGAACGCTCCCTACGTGAGTTGGCCCCTCCCAAATGGTCCACGAACCAAAGGCCAGCAGGGAATCGAGATCCGGCTGCGTTGCCAAGAGGCGAACATGGGCTTTGGCTGTAGTGCCAGGATCAATGAGCCCATCTTGGAAAGTGACGTGGCCGAGGAAGTACTCGCCAGTTAAAGGATGCTTGTGATTTGGCCGATAGTCAGACCGCTTCTGTACGGCCGACGGCAGAAGTGCGATCTCCACATGCAGCTCTGCGATGACTTGATCCATGGGCGCTAACTCTGGAATTAAGCCGACCCGCGAAGCGGGTTCGGCTTGAATGAATTGTTAGGGGGCTGGCCAGTGACGCTCAATCGGGAACTCCAATGGCTGAAGCCACCTTGCGCGATATGCAGCATCGCGTGCAATTTTGCGTTGACGGTCGCGAATCTTAGTGATGTACAAAGTATCACCATCAACTAGCACAACGAGGCCTGTTTCTGACCTTCCCTCGTCCCAGAAGAAGATGCGCTGCGAGTAACCGTTGTTTAGTGAGCCATGCCAGACAAGGAAGTGCCATGACCGGCCATCAGGTCCGTGCATCGGGCCTTCAAGGTTTTGACCACGCCACCAGCTCACACAGCCCCCTAACTCTGGAATTAAGCCGACCCGCGAAGCGGGTTCGGCTTGAATGAACTGTTAGGCGCCAAGCCGATTGCCCTCATGGCGTTAACGGGAAAATAATTTCACCGTCATCTGAGCTTACGTCAAAGAATCCAACGCGATGCTTGATGGCGAGCTCTCGCATCTTGTTATATGCCTGTTCTGCAACTGACCAAGCAAATGCTGAATAGATAACGGTCTTTCCGACGGAGTGATCGGTGACCTCAGATGCATCTGAGTCCACTGCGTGAGGGCCGCTCATAGGCGGGAAGAACTGAATCATCTCTCGGAACCAAGCTTGCAGCGAAGGTGTGCTCACCACTGGATCGTTGTAGCTGTGATCCTCTGACCACTCCGTCTGCTTGTCGTACCAGACCACAAAAGATTCACGATCTTTTGGGGCTGCATCTGGGTCAAAGACCATCAGGTCGTAGCTCATTACCCCTCCTAGCGCCTAACTCTGGAATTAAGCCGCGCCGCGAAGCGGCGTCGGCTTGAATGAACTGTTAGGCGGCGGTGGCCCTTGCCGCTCCCCGGGCCAATGCTGCCTTGCTTGTGCCACCTAACGCGAACCGATCATGCCACAGCTTGCGGGATGGAGCTTGCCCGAGAAGC
>QFOV01000050.1 GCA_003248565.1 Stenotrophomonas sp. | reverse complement strand
AGCCGAAGCGGCGAACGGCAGGGCGGCCAGCAGGCCCAGAGCGATCAAAGAAGTCTTCATTTCGGCATTACCTCGTTATTGGTCTTGATCGTTACGGCCTGAATCTGTGGCCGTTCGATAGTTGTGAATTATCCGTTAGCCGACGGAATCCACCCTGAATATCAAACTGACCAGTACATAAATTAAGGTGAAGAAAAGGGAACTTCCCTCGTCCAGGTTCGACCGGCAAGCAAAGCCGTTGCCTCGTTTGAAGCCTTGGTTGTCGATTCAAAGGTTGAGGCGGCAACACCTATGGTGTCGGGCCGCTGACAATCCCCGGGGCATCGTGTGGGCGCTCCCGACGCCGAACGCTACGCAGCCTGCAGAGAAGAAGGCCCAAATGGCGCTCGTCTTTCTCCACAAGGGATCAGGAAGATCAACCAGCGGCAGGGCAGGTCCGTCGAGCGCCTGTTCTGAGGGTCACCAGGAAAGTAGTGCGTGGTCGACGTCCATGCGCTGCTTTGATCCAATTGGATCAGGGTTACCAATAGGGGGACGCCGCACGGCAGCGCTTCTGCAAAGGCGTTCGTCTTGGGCCAAGCATGAGCAGTCGCGCCAATTCGAAGCAGCGCATCGCCATCGCCTGGAAAGTGTCGACTAGATCCCGGCGGCTCCGGGATTTGCCTCCAGCGGTATCCGCACCTCCACACATGTCCCACTCTCCGGTGCCTCTTCCAGCACCAGCACGCCTCGCATCATTCGCGTGCGCTCCTCCATCGTGATCATCCCCAGCCCGAGCCGACGCGAGTGCCGCTCCCGCCGTGGCAGCCCCACTCCGTCATCGCAGATGCGCAACACAGCCAGATGTGCATCGGTACTGAGGGAGATCGTCGCCGACTCGGCCTGGGCGTGACGGACCACGTTGTGCAGGGCTTCCTGTGTGATGCGGAACAGATTGATCTTCTGCTCGGGGGTCAGGCTGTCTTCGGTCTCGGTACAGCCGATAAACGTCACCCGTGGCGGCCCGGAATGGGACTGGCACAGGCTCTCCAACGCAGAGGAGAGGGTGCTGAAGTGCAGAATGCTGGGGTGCAGGTCATGCGAAATCTGCCGCACACGCTCGGAAACCTCGCCCAGCTTCCACTGAAGTACGGAGAGGCTGCCTTGGTAAAGCCCGGGCAACTGCCGCCTGACATTGCTCAGTTGGATGGATACCGCCGCGATCGACTGATTGATGTCGTCGTGCAGATCGCGGGCAATGCGCGTGCGCTCGTCTTCCTGCACCTTGATCAGGCGCTCGGCCATTACTGCGATGCGAGCGTCTGCTTGCTCCAGCGTAGTGCGCAGATGACGCCAT
The DNA here is from genome assembly GCA_003248565.1 of Stenotrophomonas sp. Taxonomy (GTDB): domain Bacteria; phylum Pseudomonadota; class Gammaproteobacteria; order Xanthomonadales; family Xanthomonadaceae; genus Stenotrophomonas. The sequence continues at coordinate 14,278 of QFOV01000050.1, read as the reverse complement.
TGCTCAGATATGACGACCATCATCAGCAGGCTCAACACCGCGACCAGTGCACCAATCTGGATGACGGCAACGGTAATGCTTTCTTCCCCGGGTGTGACGTGCACGCCCTTGGCGAAACCAAGCTGCAGGCAGCCCAGGGTCAGCATCAGTAGCGACAGGAATGCCGCATCGGCACCCCATAGAAACTGCACAAGCAACAACATGAAAAGCAGGCCGATCGCCAGCAGCGTGTGCACGGTGGCACCGCTGGAGCTCAGATTGACCCACGCTGTTGCAGCCAAGGCGATGAAGATTGCCGGCAGCGCAATCTGGCGTGGCGACAACCGCGGGCCACCGGCCGTAATGCGATACCTGAGGCTGACGCAGATGGGGACAAACAGCAGGAAGCCGAGCGCTTGCGCCAGAAAGTTGGAATGCCAGCAGGTTTGCCAAGGCGGAAGGCCGAGAGCATTGCCCGCCAGCCAGTACAAGGTTGCGATCAGGGCCGGCAACAGCAGGCCGCAGCACACCACGAAGCGCAGTACCCATGCCGAACGCTGCAGTGGGTTGGGCTCGCGCGGCGGCAGGGCCAAGTAGTGGCCGACGGGGATGAGCAGCAGACAGTAAGTGATGTGCAGCGGCAGATGAGCAAGAAACGCTACATCCATCCCAACCTGTGCCGAAATGCCGCCGGCCAGGACCGCGATGGCCCAGACGATGGCGCGCTTGCCATGGGTGGACAGTAGTACACACAGGAACATGGCACCCAGCAAGTTCAGGCCCTGCGGGCTGGAAGATGCATTCCACAGGTCCATGGTGACCAGCTGCCCCATGGCCGCGGACACTGCTATGACTGCCGGCACCAGGACGGCAGACCTGGGATCTGTCTGGGTCAACGGGCCAGCGTCCAAGCGTGCGTGAGCCGGGGCTGGCGCACGCGCTGGGTCAGTAAACTCGCTCATGGAGTTCGGTTGTGTTGGACCGCGGATGAAGTTAACACGCAATCCAAGCTGTGCTATCCACTTTCCGACACCTGCCGGAGTGGCAGATGGAGACCAGTGCCTCAGTTTTCGGCTTCGGCGTCTTCGCGATGGGCGATGTCGATTCAGAGATATTTGCCGAGCGTGGTCGATCACAGTGGAGCCGGCGAGCAGCCCGCTGCACGGCGCTGGGTTTGTAAGATGGGCAGCAAGCCCAAACCTGTGGCGGTTCACTCTGGATCGCGGCGTGTTATCGCTGGGGAGCGTGCCCGGAAAATGTGAAGCCAGTGTGATGAGCATTGCGATGACCTCTCGTCGCGATCAACGTCCATGGCGTGGCTGCCATGTGGTCGTGTGCAGCCGATTGATGCCGCTTGCCGAGCAATAAGCGATGGACGCCTCCATGCCCGCCAACTGGCAGGTGCTGCGTGGCGGCCGTGGCATGGCACGACGACGCTTGGACGCCGGATCTCGCTTCTGGAGCTTGGGCTGGTGGCTACTGGCACCTCCAGCCTGGCGATACCTGCAACTGCATGCGCATCCTGTCCGTTGTTGACGGCGCGTCGCACTGGAACGCCACGCTGCCGCAGTTCACCTTCGCCAGTCCGGCACCGCATCTGATCGTGGCATTCGTGGATGTGGTGGTGGCATGCATCACCGATGTCTCCGATGTCTCCGGCGTGAACCTACCGTTCCAGCATCGTTCGAGTGCGTCTGCGCAGGCTGGGTCGATGGTGGAAGGTGGTGTTCCGGGGCGAGCATGAAGCTGGATCCTTGCTGCACCGAGCTGGACTGCAGTCACGGTAACTTGAACCGCTGATCAAGCTGATGCATGGCATGGGCACGTGCTGTTGGAGCAAGCTTGCCCGCTGACGTGCCTCGCACCGGGGCGCCGGGATCACGATGGAGCCCGGTTCTGCCTGCAATGCTTCTCTGCCGATTGCCGGCATCTGTTCGAAGAACTGCCTTTCTAGCTGCGGGCGGCTATTTGCAGCCGTGTAGATTTTTGCAATAAGCAGCGCCTACACTCGGTACTGGGGATCAAGCGGCGGAATAATTCGCGCCAACCTGTCATTGACCAACGGACGTCCAGTTATTCGAAGGAAGTCCCTGCTCCATGCGGAGTCACGATGTCCAGCCCACAAGTGCAGAAGCGAATACTTGTTGCAGACGACCACGTGCTCGTCGCCGAAGGCGTGGAGAGCTTGTTGCGCGCGGCCGGCTACCCGGTGGTGCGAGTCGATACCGCTGAGCGGCTGCTGCGGCAGGCGCAGTCCGATGGCTTTACGCTGGTCATCTCGGATATCAGCATGCAGCAATCGAACGGTCTCGACGCCATGCGTCAGTTGTACGCAGCTGGCCTGCAGGTACCTTTCATCTTCCTCACCATGCATGCCGACCCATGGCTGGCCCGGGACGCGCTGCGGGCCGGCGCGATGGGCTACGTGCTGAAGTCCGCGGCGGGCGAAGAACTGCTGCGCGCAGTGGAGGAGGTCATTGCCGGCCGTCACTATGTGAGCCCTACGCTGGCGGCGCCGGTCATCGCCGGCGGTTCGTGCCGCATGCCATCGCTCACCGACAAGCAGCGGCAGATCCTGAGCCAGGTGGCACTGGGGCTGCGTTCGAAGCAGATCGCTTACTCACTTGGAATCTCCGTACGCACGGTGGAATCGCACAAATATGCATTGATGCAGGCATTCGGCGTGCACGGAACCATCGAGCTGGTGCGCCGTGCACACGAGCTCGGCCTGGTAGAAAGCGCCACGCGCCACTTGTAGAGATCTCGGGCGAAGCAGCCGCCGCATGATCGGTAGAAGTACTGAGGCGTGGCGGAAGCGAATGGGTCATCATGCGCCCACTGACCTTGCCAGCTGGTGGAGCGTTCTCCATGTCTTCCTCCCATCTGATCAAGATGACGCGCGCCCAACTCACCGCGATGGTCGTCGGCGGAATGATTGGTGCGGGCATCTTCTCCCTTCCACGTACATTTGCAGGTGCAACCGGTCCACTGGGTGCGTTGGTGGCTTGGCTGATCGCCGGTCTGGGCATGTACACGCTGGCGCGCGTCTTCCAGCTGCTGGCCGAACGCAAGCCCAACCTGGATGCCGGTGTGTTCGCTTATGCCAAGGAGGGGTTTGGTGACTATCCAGGCTTCCTCTCCGCATTTGGTTACTGGATCGGTAGTTGCATCGGCAATGTCTCCTACTGGGTGCTGATCAAGTCCACGCTCGGCGCGTTTTTTCCAGTATTCGGCAATGGCAACACCGTGGTGGCGATCCTGGTCGCGTCGATCGGCATCTGGCTGTTCCACTTCATGATCCTGCGCGGCGTGCAGCAGGCAGCGGCCATCAACAAGATCGTGACCATCGCCAAGGTCGTTCCGATCCTCGTGTTCCTGGCGATCATGGTCTTCGCGTTCCGCGCGGATATGTTTACCCTCAATTTCTACGGCGGGGACCTGGAAGGCGGCATCTTTTCCCAGGTGCGCGCCACCATGCTGGTGACCGTATTCGTGTTCCTCGGCATCGAGGGTGCCAGCGTCTATTCGCGTTACGCCAAGGATCGACGCGACGTTGGTTCGGCGACCATCACCGGTTTCCTGGTGGTTACCACGCTGATGGTGCTGGTGACATTGCTGCCGTATGCGGTGGTGCCCCGCGCAGATATCGCCGCGATGCGCCAGCCATCGATGGCCGCGCTGTTGGAAGCGGTGGTTGGACAGTGGGGCGCGATCTTCGTCAGCGTCGGCTTGCTGGTTTCTGTACTGGGCGCCTACCTGACCTGGTCGCTGATCTGCGCCGAGGTGCTGTCGGCCGCGGCGCGCACCCGCGACATGCCCAAGGTGTTTGCCCGGGAGAACGGCAATGGTGTGCCATCGGCCGCTCTGTGGGCCACCAACATCATCGTCCAGCTGATTGTGATCAGCACCTACTGGTCGCGTGATGCCTTCAGCCTCATGCTGAACCTGACCAGCGCGATGTCCCTGATTCCCTTCTTCCTGGTGGCCGCCTATGGCCTGCAACTGACTCGGAAGGGTGAGGCCTACGATGTCTGGCCACAGGACAGGAGCCGGGATCTATTCCTGTGCGTGGCTGCCACCATCTACACGATCTTCCTGCTATGGGCTGGTGGCATCGAGTACATCGTGCTCTCGGCCGTGCTCTACGCCCCGGGCAGTCTGCTGTATCTGTGGGCGCGCCACGAGCAGGGGCGGAAGTTCATCGCAAGGCCTTCCGACGCCGTTATTCTGGCGCTGGCCATCAGCGCAGCCTTGGTCGGCGTGTACTGGATCGCCACGGGGTATATCGAGATATGAGGTGACGGGGAAGGGAAGCGCGCGATCCTCCCATTGGAGGTCCGGTGGCTGCCCTGCCTTGAGTCAACCGTTCCGATAGTCGGCTCGGGTATGTTTGACCTGCCTGCGGCCTTTTTGCATCACTGCTGCTGTCGGGCTTTCATCTGTTCATCCTGCGCGGCATCAAGGAAGCCGCGATGCGTTCAGCCCTGCATCAAGGCCGACGATACGTTAGTGCCTGCACGAAGCTGGTGCTATCGAGCTAGGTATTTCTACTGTTTTTTACCTAAAACAAGCCTTCATTCGTGTAGAGGCGACTAGGATGCAACCACCCCTTATCGTTGATGCGGAGTCTTCCATGTCCAGCGCACCGGTGTATGGCGTCCACTCTGAAGTTGGCATTCTCAGGAAGGTGATGGTGTGTTCTCCGGGCCTGGCGCATATGCGGCTGACGCCACGCAACAAGGACAGCCTGCTGTTCGATGATGTGATCTGGGTGGACAACGCCAAGCGTGACCATTTCGATTTCATGTCGAAGATGCGCGACCGCGGTGTAGACGTAGTGGAAATGCACAACCTGTTGGCCGAGACCCTGGAGATCGATGACGCCCGCAATTGGATACTCGACCACCAGGTCAACGCCAACGAGGTGGGCTTGGAGTTCATGGCCGAGGTGCGCGCCTACCTGCAGGAGTTGCCGGCGCGCAGGCTGGCCGAAACGCTGATCGGCGGGCTGAGCGTGCTGGACCTGCCCGAGGACTTTGCGGGCCCAACCCTGCAGACGATGCGCGCGCTGCCCGAGTTGGTGGGCTATCTGCTGCCGCCGCTGCCCAACACCCTATACACACGCGACACCACATGCTGGATCTACCAGGGTGTGACCCTGAATCCGCTGTACTGGCCCGCACGTCGCGAAGAAACCATCTTGACGACGGCGATCTACAAGTTCCACCCGGATTTCGCCAAGGCGGATTTTCCCATCTGGTTCGGCGACCCTACCGTTGACCATGGCAATGCGACCCTGGAAGGGGGAGATGTACTCATCGCCGGTAATGGCATTGTGCTGGTCGGAATGAGCGAGCGTACCTCGCGCACGGCCATCACCCAACTGGCTCGGTCGCTGTTCCGCAGTGGCGCAGCCAAACGCATCATCGTGGCGGTGATGCCCAAGCTGCGCTCGGCCATGCACCTGGATACGGTATTCACCTTCGCCGACCGTGACGTGGTGACGGTGTTCCCCAGCATCGTCGATCAGATACATCCGGTGTCGCTGTATCCCAGCGACAAGGAGCCCGGCTTCGAGGTGGTGTTCGAGAAGCGCCACTTCAATGACGTTGTGGCTGAGGCGCTCGGCTTCCAGAAGCTGCGCATCGTCGAGTCAGGTGGTGACCGCTATGCAGCTGAGCGGTCACAGTGGGACAGCGGCAACAACCTGGTGGCGATCTCGCCTGGCGTGGTGGTGGCCTATGATCGCAGCACCGCCACGAATACAGGCCTGCGCAAGGAAGGCATCGAGGTGATCAGCATCGTCGGCGCGGAGCTTGGCCGTGGCCGTGGTGGCGGGCATTGCATGACCTGTCCGTTGATCCGCGATCCGGTGTAGTCCTGGGCCGGCCAGGGCGCTCCGCGACTGGCCCCTGTGCGCGGGGTGATACGGAGGTCACGATGATGCATAGCCTGCGATGTGTGGCTTCGCCGATGCTGGCCGCGCCATCGCCGGTTGCGTGCGATCGCAGCACCACCGTTTCTGGAGTTGCGGCCCCACATCCGCATGGCTGAGCAGCGACTGCGTGCTGCCGATGCCGATATCGGTGCCAGCCACGCGCTGCTGTTCCGAGCATCGCCCAGGCCGCGGCGCAGGCCACGCTGGTGGTGAGTGCCCAAGATCACCATGGCGTCGGACCCAGGCCGTATCTCGACGTGCCCGATCTCGAGCGCAGCCACTTCATTGGCGAACAGCGTCTGCTGCAATTGGGTGCTGAAGCGCTGCAGGATGCCGTGAACCTGTATGTCGCCTTGGGGAGGGCAGGCTCGAAGACGTCCCGCGCAGACTGATTGCCCTTCTTCCACCTGAGGCATGCTGCCATGCACACGCTTGTTCGCGTCATCTGCTTTGCATTCTCGCTGGCACCGGCCTGTGCGCTGGCGCAGAGCCGCGATGCCGACCAGGATGCCGAGCTGAAACAACTGCGTGAGACGGTTGAGGTTCTGACCGCGCGCATCCATGCACTGGAAGCCAAGCAGGCACCAACGCCAACGGCGGAGGGATCGCCTGCGCTGACGATGCCGCCGGCGCTGAAACTGGCCATTTCGCCCTTGCCGGCCCGTGAGTCGTTTGACGAGGACGATCAAGCCACGGCCCGCGCCGACAATGATATGCCGACGGGATCAGACCTCGAAGGATTCTTCCCGATCCCCGGTACCGCTACGTGGATCCGGTTGGACGGCTACTCCAAGCTGGATGCGATGTGGGACAGTGGCGATGCCGGGGACGACGATCAGTTCATTGCCTCGGACATCCCGATTGATGGCGGTCGTGGCAAAAGCCGCTTCAACATGCATGCGCGACAGACCCGCTTTACCTTTGAAGCGCGCCGCGACACCGACCGAGGTCAGTTGCGCATGCTGCTGCAGAACGACTTCTTCGGCTCCGGTGGTAGCTACGGATATCGCCTGCGCCACGCCTGGGGCCAACTCGGGAATACGTATGTTGGCTTCGGGTGGTCGGCATTCATGGATCTGGATTCGGGCCCGGACCTGATCGACTTCGCTGGCCCGGGTGCATCGCCGTCTGCCCGAGTGGCCAGCATCCGCCAGTACTTCCCGCTGGGGAGGGGTAACCAGCTCCTGCTGGCCGCCGAGCATCATTCCCCCGAGTTGCAGCTGCCCGGGGCTACCCAGCAGCCCCGCAACGCCGCGCCCAGCCTTGTCGCTGCCGCACGCCACGAGGCCGACTGGGGCCATCTGCAACTGTCAGGTGTGATGCGCTACCTGGCCTACGACTCCGCCCGCGGCAGTGTCGAGGGGAGTGGTGGTGCCTATGCCGGCGGCCTGGCCCTGAGCGGATCGTGGAATGCCGACAGCGGCGACTACTTCGTGTTCGGCGTCGTCGGCGGGCAGGGCATCGCCTCCTATCTCGGTGATCTGGGCGGTTTGAACCTGGACGGCGTGGTGGATGCGCGCGGTGACCTGCAGACGCTGCAGCAATACGGTGGCTGGGGGGGCTACAACCATCAATGGTCCGGCCGCTGGCGCTCAACCCTGACCTATAGCCAGTTGCGTCTGCAGCGCGACAACCTGCTTGCCGCGAGCATCTTCCGCCGTAGTGACTATGCGGCGGTGAACCTGATCTGGCAGCCAGCACCGAGTTGGAGCTGGGGCGCGGAACTGCTGTACGGAAAGCTGGAGCAACAGGATGGCACCAGCGCCGATGTGTTCCGCGTGCAGACCGCGCTGAAATACGACTTCATACGGTGATCGACCATGCATCCAGTTCTTCGCCCTGCTCTCCTGCGTCTCACCCTGCTGGCTACGGCAACATGTGCCTCGCCCCTGGCGACCGCCCAGAACGCTACCCTCGGCTCGCTGCTGGATGAGCCACAAAGCGCGGGATTGGGTGGCCTGGTGCGGGTCGAGGCCTCGCCTTACAAGGGCGCCGATCAGCGCGTGGACCTGCTGCCGCTGTATCTGTACGAAGGAGATCGTTTCTTCCTGCGTTCCAACAGTGCGGGTATCAAACTGACCCAGCGCGAGGACCGGGGGCTGGAGTTGTTCGTGGAGCGCAGGCTGGAGGGCTATCCGGAGGACGAGACGCCGCCGATCCTGGATGGCATGCGCCCGCGGAACAGCGAGGCCGATCTTGGCATGCGTCTGTATTGGAAGCACGACGCACATTCGCTGGACCTGACGGTACGGCAGGATATCTCCAACACCTCCAAGGGCAGCGAAGTCCGCTCTGCCTATGGCTACATCTGGCGCGGTGAGGCTTGGGCGCTGCAGCCGGTGCTGAGCCTGCAATGGCGCAGCGCCAAACTCAATGATTACTACTTCGGCGTGGAGCAGGACGAGGCGGACATCCCGAGGCCTGCCTATGCGGCCGGTTCCGGGTTGGACGTCACCGCCGGGTTATACGGTCGCAGGCGCGTGCTGCAGAACTGGAGCGTGCTCGGTGGTGCTTACCTGACCAGGCATTCCAGCGCTATCCGCAACAGCCCATTGGCCAAGGACGATGTGCAGTGGGGCACCATGCTGGGCGCGTCCTACGATTTCGGCAATGGTGATGTCGCCTGGCACAAGTCGCAGACCCCGACCTGGGTGAAGGTATTCTACGGTCGCGATTCGGCGGACGGCTGCCACATGATCAAGATCATGACCTTCAGTTGCACCCGCCTCAATTCCGACGACCCTACCGACATCTGGGGCGTGCACATCGGCCGCCCCTTTGTCTCTCGCCTCAATGGCTGGCCGCTGGACCTGGTCGGCTATGTCGGCTTCCTGCGCCATGAGGAGCGTGGCATCCAGCCCGATGCCTGGCAGATTGATGCCTACATGAAGGCCTTCTACTACGGCTTCCCGTGGTCGCATCGCGTCGATACCCGCATCGGCTTCGGCTTCGGCCTGTCGTACGCCGAGCGCGTGCCACATACCGAAGTGGAGTCACAGGCGCGCCGCGAACGCAACACCTCAAAGCTGCTGAACTACCTGGACCCAAGCATCGATGTCAGTGTAGGCGATATCATCGGCAACCCGCGATTGCACGACCTCTACCTCGGCGTGGGGATCTCGCACCGTTCGGGCATCTTTGGTTCGGCGCGCATGCTCGGTACCGTCGACGGTGGTTCGAACTACATCTACGTCTACCTGGAAGGCGCTTTATGACCGTCAGATGTGCCGACCATACGGGTGTGATCACGCCGCTGTAGCAAAGCAATGCCGACATTGGCCGTTCACATCACCAGAAACGTTGGCCAAGCTCCAACGCGACACGATGCAGATGCACGTCTGGCCAACGCCACGCCGACCATCGGTATGAAGGCGGCTACCGGTACGAACAGGCCTGATACCAATGGCGCCCATCGCTTGCCGCCGGCATCGAAGTGCAGTGCCAGCCCGATCAGTGGGAGCACCTGCACTGCCAGAACTTCGACCAGGGTCGATGCGAAAGCTTGAAGCATGCCAAGCCGTTCAAGATGCAATGCGTGAACCTGCAGCAGTTCACGAAGCGTGTGAATGGGGTTTCGTCCGTGTTCTTCTGCGAGCCTGGCTGTCACGCGCTGGCGGCTCGCATTGACCCTTCAAGGGAAATGGTCATGCCAACAGCGCCGATGCTTCGCCGAGGAGTTTCATCAGCGATGAAGGGAGCGGCGATTTTCTGCGGTTTTCGCTTATCTGGTTTCTCAGTTGAAAAGCGGATGCTCGTGGTGGTAATCAAAGCCCGTGCTTCAGGATCAATCCCATTCTTCTGCCCAGGAGCGATGCCGATAATCCTGTCACCGATGTTGTGTTGGATCCGCCGGGCCAAAGCCTTCAATGCAAGCAGGCGCACGTAGGGTGGCGTTAGAAAACACGGAACCAGTACGTCACGGGGCTGTTCCCTTGGCACGGATCGATGCAGCAGGAACGCGAACCTTGAGCTGGAGGTTGAGGCTTTGCGTGATACATGGATCGCCAGATGGTATTGGCCTGTGGGCAACATCAAGCGGGAACTGAATACAACAAGTTGGAACGTCTCCACTCCCTTGATTGGGACGTTCCGGCGAAAGGCCAGGGTCGGCGATTGACGCTGTCTTGCCCAGCCTCTCGCGATGAGACAGACCCTTGTCGGCAACGACCCCAGCAGTGGTGCTGGAGGCCGCATCACCGTGCGCGCGAGGCAGTGCATGACCAATACGCTGCGTCCTGACGCCAGACGCACAGTTGCTTCAAGGCGGTTGCATGGTCAATTCAAGTAGATGGAGGCAACAAATGAAGGCAGTGGGCTATGGCGGGATGCGGCAGACGGCAAGCGTCGGCCATTCCGATGTGCATGCCATTGGCAGCGTACCTGTGATCGAGGCGATCATCGATTATCAGGGCAGCAGTACGGGAAATATCGGAAATGGTGGCTATACCGATGATGGCCGTCCGGAGATTACAGGCAAGGGCAACCCCGGTGATCTTGTCCATATCTACGATGGTTACGAACTGCTGGGACGTCTCCGGATTGAAGCAGATGGTATCTGGGCGTTCACGCCATCTTTCCCGCTGTCTGATGGCAGGCACAGTATCAGCATCCTGCACGAATCCGAGGACGGTGATGTCAGCGATCTGTCCGAACCGTACGTGATCTTCGTCGACAAGGTTGCTCCCGAGCCGCCGTCCATCAGTGAGGTGTTGGATGATGTCGGCCCGCACACCGGCGCGATTGGCAATGGCGGTGGCACGGATGACACCCGGCCTACATTGTCGGGCAAGGGTGAGGCTGGCGCTACCGTCACCATCATCGACAACGGCCAGGTGATTGGTGAGGCATTGGTTGCCGACGATGGCAGCTGGGTATTCACACCCGATGTCGAGCTTGCCGATGGTCAGCATGAGTTCGAAGCTGTAATGACCGACCAGGCTGGCAATGCGTCCGACCTTTCGGAGAAGCACATCATCGTGGTCAAGGCAGCTGTGCCCACGCAGATCGCCACTGTCGCCGCGATGGGCAAGGATTCGGGCGCGAGCAGCAGTGACTGGCTCACCAACGACGGCAGTGCGGGACGCCTGATGCAGGGTTCACTCAGCGCACAGCTGGCTGCCGATGAGCGCCTGCTGGTTTCCACCGATGGCGGCGTGAGCTGGAGCGTGGCGTCGGTGAGTGGCCTCAGCTGGATCGCGCAGGACAACAACAGCCACAACGGCGACTGGTCGATCCAGACCAAGGTTGTGAATGACGCGGGGCGGAGCGGTGAAGTGGAATCGCGAGATGTGTTTCTCGATACCCTGGCGCCGGATGCACCGACAAAGCTCAGCGTCGACGGTATTTACTTGACCGTGGCCTTCAAACCGGCAGGCGTGTCCGCTGGCGATATCGTTAGTGTGGTACTGGATGGACAGCGCTTCGAACACGCACTCACCATCAAGGAGGTGGCTGCGGGAAGCGTGCGGATCGCGCCTGGATTCTCTGTCGCCAATGGTGATGTCATGGCCGCCATCATCGACAAGGCGGGTAACAGCTCGAAGTACCGTGACATGGGCGACAACAAGCTCATCGACTTCAACAGTGCCGGCTACGTCAACCTCAACACGGGGCAAAGCACCACGTACAACGGGCTGCGGATCACCTCCGAGGTCGATCATGATGTATGGCAGACACCTGATGCAGTCACCGGGCTGACCAGCTACGACCCTGCGGTCTATACCGGCATGAAGATCGGCGTCACCGGGCGCACCCGCATCGATTTCACCGAAGGTCCGGTTTCCGAGCTCTCGTTCCTTGTGACCAACCTGCAGGCCGGTTACTTCGATCCCTCGGTGGTCAAGTTTTACACGGCCAGTGGCGCGTTGGTCGGGCAGTTGTCGCTGTCTGCGTATTGGCCAAACTCCTTGAATGCATCATTCAAGGCGCCTGCCGGGCAGGACTTCTCGTACATGGTGGTGAGCACCGGCTACAAGGTGCCTGGCTACACGGGTATTGGTTCGTGGGACTGGATTGGTCTGGATGATTTCCAGATACGCAGCGGTGCCAGTGAGCTCAATGTGCTCACCAACCAGTCGATCGATGGCAAGCTTGGCGCTTATCATGGTGGTGACGAGGACAACGTGTTCTCGCTGGCCAATGTCGCCAACCTGATGGCGGCCAGCAGTGGCGGGGTTTCCGGTGGCGCGGGTGTGGACACGATCAAGCTTACTGGCGCCAATCAGCAATTGGATCTTGCGACGTTGAAGGACAGGATCGATTCGATCGAGATTTTCGATATCACCGGCACCGGCAACAACAGCTTGGGCCTGTCGTTGCAGGATGTGCTTGCCAATGGCCAGGTTGACCTGTTCCACCAAGGTGCGAAGCAGACTGTGCAGATGATGGTGAAGGGAAACGCTGGCGACGTGGTCAGGCTGGATGATCTGCTTGGTGCCGGTGGCCCGGATCTCGGCGACTGGGCTTCAATGGGCAAGCAGTACATCGGTGGTGCTTCTTACGTTATCTATCAGCACTCTGGTATGGATGCCGAGTTGTTGGTGCAGGAGGCGGTTCGTGTTGAACTGATCTGAGGCGTGCTGCGAGCTGTCGCTCTCGGGGTGAGTGACCAGCGGGTCTTCATGCAACAGGATAACGGCACCGTGCGGTGCCGTTATCCGTGTATTCGATCAAGCGCAGGATTGCGCCCTTGCCAACGCATCAACGTGCGGCAGCCACCATCAACGCCGAACTGTCCACACTCTTCACGCCCTTGATGGCCTTGGCAGCGGCAATGGCACGGTCCGCTTCGACCTTGCTGGCGACGGTGCCGCTCAATGCCACCACGCCGTTGACAGTCTCCACCTTGATCTCCATGCCGGACACATCCTTGGTGGTCAGCAACTCGGCCTTCACCTTGGTGGTGATCCAGGTATCGGTGCCGGGCTGTTCGGACTCATGACCCTGGGCGGTTTGACCTGCGGCCTGCACGGTGAGGGCAGTGCCTGCGCAGCCAAGGGCGATCATGCCTGCGAACAGCAATTGCTTCATCTTGCGGGTATCCATGTCGTGTCTCCGATCAGAGCAACGATGCTCCAACTGCAGCTTGCACCCCGGGCGATTAAGCGGATGCCTGTATCCGGTGATGAGCAGGTGCAGGAAACGCAAAGTTCGCGTAACGCAGGAGTCGTGCTGCACATCGTGGATCAGGCGATCATCAGATCCCAGGGCAGGTTGGAGTCACGGAACTTGAAACGGTAGCCATCGAAATCGATCTGCTTGGCGATGTTGCCGTGCTCATCGACCATCGTGTGGAAGCAGACATCGCTAAGCCCCATGGTGGCGACGCGGCGGCCATCGCTGCTGCCCTTGGCGATATTCCTGGATTCGGTAGCCAGCAGGGTCACCAATCGACGTTGGCGACCGGGCCCTTCAAGGAAAAACTTGATCTTGTCCAATGGACTTCTCCGGTAGGTGATCCCCTGATCTGGCTGTACAGCTATAGCCGGGATCGTGAACAGGCAGCAATGCGTGAATACGCATAAACGGATAATGCTGCGCATTACGCGAACTGCATTGTGGCGTTGCTGTGTGCTGCGTCGCGTTGTGCCACGCAGCGTTAACAATCACCAAGGCACGACCGACAGCGCGATGACGGCGGCGAGGACGGCGATGCCGGTCAGTATGATGCTGCGCTGGCTGAGCCTCCTGCGCTTCATACATGCTCCATTGCATTGCAGGCAGTGATGCCGACTATTGCTATAGCACGGCCATCAGCAACGGCAGCGAAACAGGAGCCACCAGCTGTCTGTGGGAGCGGCGTAAGCCGCGAAGCTCACGTTGCTTCCGTTGCAGCCGAATCCGGCATCACCAGATTGCTATACGCGATCGTCGTTTGGGCATTGCAACACGATCGTCGTCCTCAAGGCGTCTACGCCAACACCATCACTCAACAACCGGAAGCGTGATGTAGCTCGGATGCTCGCTGCTGTTCCAGATGCGCTGCGTGGCCTTTCGGTAGTCGCCGGGTTGGGCGAAGAAGATGTTGTCCACATAGCTTTGCGGATTGCGGTCGTAGAGCGGGAACAGGCTGGACTGCACCTGTACCATCAAACGGTGCCCCGGTTGCAGGGTCTGGTTCACGTTGGGCAGATCGAAGCTGTAGGTCTGCGGTGCATCCGCCGTGATTGCTTTCGGCTGGCTGAAACTCTCACGGTAACGGCCGCGGAAGATGGTCACCGCAAGCGGCAGCTGGTAGCCGGCCATCTTCGGGTTGTCGGGATACTGATCTGGATAGACATCGATCAGCTTGATCACCCAGTCGCTGTCGCTGCCGGACGTGGATGCGCTGAGCTGTACCTGCGGAATGCCGGCCAGTTTCAT
>QFOV01000049.1 GCA_003248565.1 Stenotrophomonas sp. | reverse complement strand
GGCCAGTTTCGGCCAGACGGTGTCGATGACGATGGCCTGATCCAGCTGGCCGACGCCCGGGACTGTGTCGGGGATCAGCTGGTGGCTGGCGTGCAGGTAAGCCATGACCAGATGCAGTTCGCAACTGACCTCGGCGGCGGGTTCCCAGTCGGTCTCCTGTAACAGCTGTTCCAGCAGGTCGGCGTGGCGCATCCGTTGTTCTATGCAGGGCGAGGCGCTTTCGTCCCCGGCTGCGTTGTTCAGGCTGCGGGCAGCGGTGGCCAGTTGGTCCGTCTGCAGTGGCGGTTGGGTCCGGCCAAGACGGGCCAGCAGGCCATTGAAATACTCCATCTCACGCGGGACCAACAGATAGTCGTTCACATGGCTGCGGCGATGCGGGGTGCCGCTCGGGTACTGGTCCAGAACCTGCGGCAGCGGTAGGCGGGGGTCGATGGCGTACATGGTGGTGCTCCTGCGGGTGGGGCGTCCGGGAGGGGGGAACGCAGCGCCAGCATCCGCTTGGGCGTAGCATTGGTCATGATGGCAGGCGGAGCCTTCAGACAGTCATTGCGCTGGTTTCTGAGGAATTCATGAGGGCTTGCCGATGGGTGCGGTCGAAGACCCTGCTGACACAGGTCAAGCGGTCGAACGCTACCGTTTCGACGGCATCGTGGTGGATGCGCTGGCGCATACGCTCAGCCGTGACGGGCAGTATCAATCGCTGGAGCCAAAAGCATTCGCGGTGCTGTTGATGCTGCTGCGGCATGCCGATGAATTGCTGGTGCGCGACCAACTACTGGATGCTGTCTGGGGCCATCGGCATGTGACGCCGGGTGTGCTGACCCGTGCCATCGCGCAGTTACGTTCGGTGCTGGACGACCACTCGCATGAGCCGCGTTACATCCAGACCCAGCACGGCCTGGGTTACCGCTTCATTGGCAAGTTGTTGCCGCCGGAGGCCACGGCTTCATCCACATCGGCGGCTGCGTCGATTCCCGCTTCGACTGCAGTGGAACTGCCGGTCACAGCCGCTGAGCCGGCTGAACACGCGATTGCCGATACAGATCAGCATGTCGCGCCGCCGGCGCCGCCAGAACGGCGATTGTCGCGCTGGTGGCGGGAGGCGCCGAAGTTGTCGCTACCAGCGTGGATGCGTTCACGCGCCTTCCTGATCGGCTGTGCGCTGTCGCTGCTGCTGTTGGGGGTTGGCTACTGGTGGTGGAGTCGCACGCCGGTGGTGGCCGGTGCTTCGATTGCGGTGATGCCATTCAGCAGCCTCAGCGACGCCGCTGCCGACCGCTATTTTGCCGATGGTCTGGCGGTGGAGATGCATGATGCCCTCACCAATGTACCGGGCTTGAAGGTGGCCGCACGGCAACTCGCGGCTCCTGCCGAAGGCGCTACCGACGATGACGATGTGCGTCGGATCGGGCGCCGTCTTGGGGTGGCCACGTTGCTGGATGCCAGTGTGCGTCGCGAGGGTGGTCGGGTGCGCATCAGTGCGCGGCTGTCCGATACCAAGACTGGTTTTACCTTGTGGGCGGAAACCTATGATCGGGAGATCAATGATGTGTTTGCGCTGCAGGGCGAGATAGCCAGCAAGGTCGTGCACGCCTTGCTCGGCCATCTACCGGGGAAGACATCCGGGGTTGCGCAGCGCTTGAACCCGACCAACGACGTCAACGCCTACGATGCCTATCTGCGAGGCCTGTCGCTGCTGCAACGGCCAATCGGCGAGGCCGGCAACGAGCGCGCGATGGCGGCGTTTGCACAGGCGCTGGCGATTGATCCACGCTTCGCGCGGGCCCAGGCCGGCATCTGTCGCGCGCAGATAGCCCGGTTGGAGGGGGTGAGTGACGCTGGCGCGTTCGAGCGCGCACGTCAGGCATGTGCGCGGGCGCAGGCGATGGACCCCGGCTTGCGCGAAGTGAGCCTGGCGATGGCGGAGATTGCCCGCGTCAGCGGCCAGAACGCGCAGGCGCTGAAGCTGTACCAGCAGGTCATCGATGATCCTGCACTGCGCGCTGATGGTCTGGTCGGACAGGCACGCACTTACGCTGCGCTCGGCAAGGAAGAGCAGGCGTTGCAGTCGTTCCAGCAGGCCATCGCGGCGCGGCCCAGTGATGCGCAGATCTATCGCTTGCTTGGCTACCACCATTGGCTGCGCGGCGACGTGCCCAAGGCGATCGATGCGTTTGTCACCGCCACCGTGCTGCAGCCGGAAGACAGTCGCCTATGGGGCAGCCTGGGCGGTCTGTATCTTGCCCAGGGCGATACCGAACAGGCAGGGCATGCGTTCAATATGTCCTTGTCGATCGAGCCCAATGCCGGTGCCTTGACCAATCTGGGTACGATGAAATTCGATCACGGCGAATACGCGGTCGCCGCAGAACTGTTCCAACAGGCGACGGTGCTGGAGCCGGAGGACTATCTGCATTGGGGCAATCTTGCCGATGCACTGGCTGCCGCGCCTGCAACCGCCGCACAGGCACAGGCGCCGTACCTGCGTGCGGCGCATCTGGCGCAGCAATACGTCGATGTGCGCCGCGATGATGCGTATGCCTTGGCCTTGCTGTCCTGGTACCGCGCCAACCTGGGCGAGCGCGCGCGCGCGCTGCAGGATCTGCAGGCGGCGCGTGCGTTGGGCACGCAGGCGGCAGAAGTCGCGTTGTGGTGTGCACAGACCTTGACCCTGCTCGGCGACAAGGCGGGCGCGCACAACTGCGTTGAAAGCGCGTTGAAGCAGGGCATACCGCAGCAGCGCATCGATGCCTTGCTGTCGCTGCAGCGTCATGCGCTGGTCGGCAGCGGCGTGCGTAAGGAGTGAACACGGTTTCTGTCCGTGGCGGCGGACCTCAACGAGGAGTGGTCGTCATGAACCTTAGCGTGTGGCTCTATCTTGTCGTATCCATCGGAACGGTTGCAGGCATTGCTGCCTGCGCCACCCAACCACCGCTTCCGGGTGAAGTGTTGCAATGCACGGAGAACCTGCCGCCGCGTATCGTCAAACTGGTCTACGTCGATGTGGCGTCTGGTCCAGGTGGGCCGGTAATCACTCCGGATGTGTGCACGGTGCGTAGTGGTACGCAGGTGCTCTGGCGCACCGCAGAAGATGTATTGGACCCGTTCGCATTGGCGTTTGCCGAATCTCCCGGTGCTGCCGCGTATTACCGCAGTGCGGGTAGCATCGGGCAGAAGGACTTCAATTCGCAGCGCATGGGCAGGCGGCAGGAAGTGCTGATCGTTGCAAAAACCGTGAGCAGCGAGAGCAATATCAAGTACGACGTGCGCATCGGCTCAAGCCACCTCGACCCTGGAATCAAGATCGTGCCGCGCTGACGGGCGCGGCGCGTGGCTCAGGATGCGTCCAGGCTTGCACGCACCGGTGCAAAGCTGCGTCGGTGCTGCGGGCAGGGGCCATGTGTGCGCAGCGCGGCCATATGGAAGGGTGTGCCATAGCCCTTGTGCTGATCGAAGCCGTACTCGGGGTGCTGCTGGTGCAGCTCCAGCATGAAGCGGTCGCGGCTGACCTTGGCCAGGATCGAGGCGGCCATGATGCTGCGGTCGATGGCGTCACCACCAACCAGTGCTTCGGCCGGGCAGGGCAGGCCCTTGGGAATCTTGTTGCCATCGATGCGGGCGAACTGGGCGACATGTGCCACGCCTTCCACCGCCAGGCGCATGCCCTGCATGGTGGCCTGGAAGATATTGAGGCTGTCGATCTCGGCGACGTCGACCATCACGATCTTGTAAGCCAACGCACGTTCGATGATGCGGTCGTAGAGCTGGTCGCGGCGGAGTGCAGTCAATGCCTTGGAGTCGTCCAGGCCATTGATGCGTGGACGTTCGGGATCGAACACGACGGCTGCTACCGCGACCGGGCCGGCCAGCGGGCCGCGCCCGGCCTCGTCGACACCGGCGACCAGGCGCGGGGCCTGCCGTGCGAGCAAGGCGGCATCGTCAAACAAGGACAGCGAGGCATCCGCTGCCTTGGGAGTGCGCCTTGTGGTCACGGCAGGCCTGGCTTGCGCGGCGCCTGCAGCAGCCCGGCGACAGCGTCGGCGGCGCGTGCCGAGGCATCCTGGCGCAGTTGCTGGTGCAGCTGCTGGTAGTCGTCCTGCAGGCCGCTGACGCAGTCGGGGTGCTCAAACCAGTTGCGTACTGCGGCGGCCAGGTTTTCGGGCGTGCATTCGTGCTGGATCAGCTCCGGTGCCAGGTCCTTGCCGGCCAATACATTGGGCAGGGCAAAACGATCAACCTTGATCAGGCCCAGCGCCTTGACGATGCGATAGGTGAGCTCGGCCACGCGGTAGCCCACCACCATCGGCCGTTTGACGAGCATGGTTTCCAGGGTCGCGGTGCCGGAGGCCAGCATCACCACGTCGGCGGCGATCATTGCTTCGCGCGCCTTGCCATCGAGCAAGTGCAGGCGCGCGCTGGGGAGCGCTGCGCTGCGGATCTGTTCGGTGATCATCGCCTTGCACTTGGCATTGGCCGCGGGCACGACGATATGCAGGCCGCGATCTTGTTCGCATAGCCGCCAGGCGGCGGCGAAGAATGGCGGGCCGAGTCGGCTCACTTCGCCCAGGCGGCTGCCGGGCAGTACCGCAAGCAGCGTTGCCTGCCCGGGAATGCCCAGTGCTTGCCGCGCTGCCGTGCGATCGCTGTGCAATGGGATCTCATCGGCCATCGGATGGCCGACGAAGCGTGCGTCAATGCCGTGGCGGGCATAGATCGGCGGTTCCATCGGGAACAGGCACAGCACCAGATCGGCGCTGGCGCCGATCTTCTCGGCGCGCTTCTCGCGCCAGGCCCAGACCGAGGGGCTGACGTAGTGCACGGTGCGCAGGCCGCGCTGCTTGAGCCACTTTTCCACGCCCAGATTGAAATCCGGTGCGTCGATGCCGATGAATACATCCGGCTGCCAGTCGAGCACGCGCTGGCGGAATTCCTTGCGCAGCTTCAGCAGGCGCGGCAGATGGCGCAGGATTTCAGCCAGCCCCATCAGCGCCAGCTCGCTGGCATCAAACCAGGTTTCGCAGCCGGCATTGCGCATTGCATCGCCGCCGATGCCGGCAAATTCGGCATCGGGGTAGCGCGCACGCAGGGCATTGATCAGGCCGGCGCCAAGCAGGTCGCCCGACGCCTCGCCGGCAACCAGCGCGATCCGCGGCTTGCGGCCAAGCGCCAATCCGGAGTCCTGGATTACAGCGCTCATCGCTGCAGCGGGCGCTCGCCGTGCTCGATGAAGTCCAGCATCTGCTTGACGTCATCGCTGTTCTGCGCCTGCTCGGCCAGCGCCAGCTTGGCTTCAGCCAACGGCACACCTGCGACGTAGATGGTGCGGTAAGCGCGCTTGATCGCGCTGATGCGCTCGGCGTCGAAACCGCGCCGCTTCAGGCCTTCGCTGTTGATGCCGCGCGGACGGCCGTGGCCGTCGATGCCGACCATAGTGAACGGCGGGATGTCGCCGGTGACCAGTGCACCCATGCCGAGGAAGGCATGGTCGCCGATGCGACAGAACTGGTGGGCACCGGCGAAGCCGCTGATGATCACCCAGTTGCCGACCGAGACGTGGCCAGCCAGCGTGGTGTTGTTGGAGAACACGCAGTGGTCGGCGACATGGCAGTCATGGGCGACATGCACGTAGGCCAGCATCCAGTTGTCGTTGCCGATGGTGGTGACGCCACCGCCGCCGGCAGTGCCGCGGCTGAGGGTGACGAACTCGCGGAACACATTGCGGTCGCCGATCACCAGCTCGGTGCGCTCACCGGCGAACTTCTTGTCCTGCGGTTCGCCGCCGACCGCGACGTGGCCGATGAAGCGATTGTCGCGACCGATGCGGGTCGGTCCGTGGATGCTGCAATGCGGCCCCACTTCGGTGCCATCGCCGATCTCGACGTCGGCGCCGATCAGGGTGAACGCACCCACGCGCACGCCTTGGCCGAGTTTGGCCGAGGGATCGATGACCGCGGTCGGGTGAATCAAGGGTGCGTTATCGCTCATCGTTTGCTCCAGGCAGATTATTCGCGGGTGCCGGCGCAGAGCACTTCGGCGTGTGCGACGATTTCACCATCCACCTTGGCTTCGCCGTAGTAGACCGCCATGTTGCGGATCATGCGCTTGACCTGCACATGCAGTTCCAGCACGTCACCCGGTACCACCTGCTTCATGAAACGCACGTTGTCGACCTTGACCAGGTAGAACAGCTTGGACTGCGCATCGCGGCCAAGGCTGAGCTGGGTCAGCACGCCACCGGCCTGGGCCAGGGCTTCGATGATCAGCACGCCCGGCATGATCGGCTGGCCCGGGAAGTGACCCTGGAAATAGGGCTCGTTGATGGTGACATTCTTGTGCGCGATGATGCGCTTGGCGTCCACATCCAGGTCGACAACCTTGTCGACCAGCAGGAACGGGTAGCGGTGCGGGATCAACGTCTGGATCGTGGTGACGTCGATGGGCATCTGCAGTGGTGCGTTCATTCTTTCTCCTTGCTCACAGCCAGGATGCGCCGTGCCAGCGAATCGAGCTGCTTGAAGCGCGCAGCGTTCTTGCGCCACGTGCGGTTGTCGGTCAAAGGGGTACCAGACGAGTACTCGCCCGGTTCGGTAATCGAGTTGCGCACCACCGACTTGCCGGTGATGACGACGTGGTCGCAGATTTCCAGGTGGCCAACGACGCCGACGGCGCCGCCGAGCAGGCAGTAGCGGCCGATCTTGGCGCTGCCGGCAATGCCGGTGGAGCCTGCGATGGCGCAGTGCGCGCCGATCTGTACGTTGTGGGCGATCTGCACCAGGTTGTCCACGCGCACATCTTCATCCAGCGTGGTGTCTTCCAGCGCGCCACGATCGATGCAGGTGTTGGCGCCGATTTCGCAATCGTCGCCGATGCGCACGCCACCCAGTTGCGGGACCTTGATCCAGTGGCCGTTGTCCATTGCCAGGCCGAAGCCCTCGGCACCGAGCACGGCGCCCGGATGGATGCGCACGCGCTTGCCCAGCTTGACCCGCGCAACCAGGGTGACGCGGGCCAGCAGTTCGGTGCCGGCCTCGACCACGCAGTCGTCGCCGATGATGCTGCCGACGCCGATGATGCAGCTTTCGCCGATCACGCTGCGCGCGCCGATGCAGACGTGCGGACCGATATGGGCGCTGGCGGCCACCGTCGCGCTGGGGTCGATGACCGCGCTGGGGTGGATGCCAGGTTCGCGCACCGGCACGGTCTCGAACAGCGCACCGATCTTGGCGAAGGTGGTGTACGGGTCCTTGGCGACCAGGGCGGTGCCCGGTGCGGCCTCGGCGTCGTCGGCGCGCAGCAGCACGATCGACGCCTTGCTGTCGGCGAGCTGTGCCCGGTAACGCGGATTGGCCAGGAACGTCAGCTGCCCGGGCCCGGCATGGGCCAGCGTGGCAACGCCGTGGATGGCGACCGATGGGTCACCGTGCACCTGCAGGCCGAAACGGTCGGCAAGTTCCTGAGCGGTATAGGTAGGAGTATTCACGCAGCAAGTTTACCGTGTGCGCCGATGGCGGTCATGCGAACAGACGTTATCACCCTTGCAGGGCAGGGGTAGCGGGGTGGGCGGGTCGCCCGAAAGTGCAGATGTTCCGAGGGAGCGGCGCGGCTTTGACGGGACGGTCCCGTGGCACGGAGCGCATGTGAGTGCCCCGTAAAAGCAAACCCCGGGAGTGAATCGCGCCCGGGGCCGGTTGATGCGGTAATTCTGGTGGAGAGCCCCCTTTGGTAAAGGGGGCGCGCCGACAGGCGCGGGGGACTTGCAGGTTGAAGCCGGTAGACCAGGGCGCGCCCGGCTTTCATGCCATGGCATGAAAACCGGTACCCGGGACTGAGCCCCGGGTGAGCGGGTCAGTTCGTCAGAACTGACCACCAAAGGTGAACTGCAGGCGCTCGATCTCATCACCGTCTTCCTTCTTCAACGGGATGGCGTAGCTGATCGAGATCGGGCCGACCGGTGCACGCCACAGCAGGGCCAGACCGGCCGATGCACGAAGCTCATTGGCCTTGAAGTTGCTGGTGCCGTTGTAGACGTTGCCGAAGTCGATGAACGCCGAGACGCGCGCTGACGGGCTGTCGAACAGCTTCGGGAAATAGGCTTCGATCGAGCCGACCGTCTTCACCGAGCCACCCAGCGGCTGGCCGTTGTAGTAGCCGCCGATGATTTCCGAGCGCGGACCCAGGGTGTTGTCTTCGAAGCCGCGCACCGAGTTGGTGCCGCCGGCGTAGAAGTTCTCGAAGAACGGCAAGCCGCTCGCCTTGACCTGGCGGTGGTTGGCGGTGGGATTGGTGGCGCAGTCAACGACCTGGGTGGTGGCGGCGGTGCCAGGTACCGCAGGAGTGGTGCCGGTGGCCGGCGTGCCAGGCGTGGCCGGGATATCGTTCCAGCAGATATCGCGGACCTTGTCCTTGCCGTAGGAGTCGCCGTAGCCCAGTTCCAGACGGGTGTTGATCACCAGTGACGGGATGATCGGCCAGTACTTGGAGAACTGGTAGCTGAGCTTGTAGTACTCCACGGTCGAACCCGGCAACGTGGCTTCCAGGCCGAGGCGCTGGTAGGTGCCGCGGGTCGGCATGAAGTAGTCGTTGCGGGTGTCGCGTGCCCAGCCCAGCTCCGAACGCCAGGAATGGAAGGTGCGCGTACCGACCGCATCGATGTAATCGATGATCGCCTTCGGGGTGTAGCCCTGATAGGTGGTGATCTGGTTGCTGTCGATGCCGAACATCAGCGAGAACGCATCGTTCTCGGTGATCGGAATGCCGAACACCACCTGCGCCGAACCATTGGTGCTGTTGTACTGCGCGGTGTTGAAGTCGGAGTAGTCGAGCTCACGCCAGGACAGGTTGTAGCCCAACGAGACGCCGCCATCGGTGAAGTAGGGGTTGGTGTAGCTGAAGCCATAACGCTGCAGGTAGCTGCTGCGCGAGGCCTCGACCGACACGCGGTTACCGCCACCGAGGAAGTTGTTCTGTGACAGCTGCACCGAGGTGGTCATGCCGTAGGACTGCGAATAGCCCAGGCCGAACACGAAGCTGCCCGAGGTGGTTTCCTTGACGTTGTAGACCACGTCGACCTGGTCATTGCTGCCGGTGACCGGCTGCGTCTCGACATCGACCGACTCGAAGTAGCCCAAGCGCTGCAGGCGGATCTTGGAGCGGTCGATCGCGGCCTGCGAATACCAGCTGTTCTCGAACTGGCGCATTTCACGGCGCAGGACTTCGTCGCTGGTACGCGCGTTGCCCTTGAACACGATGCGACGCACGGCCACGCGCGGGCCCGGCACCACCTGCATGTTCACCGCCACGGTACGGTCGGCGCGGTTGCTGGTCGGGATCGGGTTGACCTTGGCGAAGGCATAGCCAACGTTGGACAGGCTGTTGGTGATGCCGTCGGCGCTGAACTCCAGCAGGGCGCGCGAGAACGTATCGCCGCTCTTCTGGATGACCATCTTCTCGACGTCTTCCTGCGGCAGGATGGTGTCGCCGGTGACCTTGATCTCGGAAATCTTGTACTGTTCACCCTCGGTCACGCCGGCGGTGATGAACATGTCGCGCTTGTCCGGGCTGATCGAGACCTGGGTGGAGTCGATGCTGAAGTCGACATAGCCACGGTCCAGGTACCAGGAATTGAGCTTTTCCAGATCGCCGGACAGCTTTTCCTTGGAGTACTGGTCATCGCGGCGGTACCACGAGGCCCAGTTGTGCTCCTTGGACTCCCAGATGTCCATGATGTCTTCGGCCGGGAACTTCTCGGTACCGATCAGGTTGACATGGCGGATCTTGGCCGCCTTGCCTTCCTTGACGGCAATGGCAACGTCGACGCGGTTGCGGTCCAGCGGGCTCACCGTCGGGGTGATTTCCACGTTGTATTTGCCGCGGTCGTTGTACTGCCGGCGCAGTTCCTGGGTCACGCGGTCCAGGCTCAGGCGGTCAAAGGTGCCGCCTTCGCTCAGGCCGATGTCGCTCAGGCCCTTGAGCAGCTGCTCGCTCTTGATGTCCTTGTTGCCGGTGACGGTCAACTTGTTGATCGCCGGGCGCTCCTTGACGGTGACGACCAGGATGTCGCCCTGACGGTCCAGCTGCACGTCTTCGAAGAAGCCGGTCTTGTACAGGGCGCGGATGGTGTCGCCGGTCTTGGCATCGTCAACCACGTCGCCGCGTTCCACCGGCAGGTAGGTGAACACGGTGCCGGAGGAAATGCGCTGCAGGCCGTCCACGCGGATGTCGCTGGCGGTAAAGGGCTCGGCTGCCTGTGCGAGCACAGGCAGGGCCAGACCAGCGGCAAGTGCGAGGGCCAGCAAGCGGCGATTGGGAAGTCGCGTCATATCACGTCCGGTTGGAGTCGATTTCGATAATGCGTGGGTGCCGGCGTAAGACGACGACAACGGGAAAAAGTTCATCGCGGGACCAGGCTGAGGATGTCGTTGTAGAACGCCAGTCCCATCAACCCCGCCAACAGCGCCAGACCGATGTATTGGCCGGCAGCCATGGCGCGCTCGCTAAGCGGGCTGCCCTTGACCAACTCGATAAGGTAATACAGCAGGTGCCCGCCGTCCAAGATGGGGATGGGCAGCAGATTGATGATGCACAGGCTCAGCGACAGCAAAGCCAGGAAATACAGGAACCAATCCACCCCGCGTTCAGCCGAGGCATTGGCGACGCGGGCGATGGTGATCGGGCCGGAAATGTTCTTTACCGAGGCGTGGCCAGTGAGCATGCGTCGCATCATACCCAGCGAATCTGTCGCCAATTTGCCGGTTTCGCGCACGGCAGCCGGCAGCGCGGCAAACACGCCGTACTGCTGGCGGGCGTCGTAGGCGGGGGCCTGGTTGGTGGCAAAGCCAACCCCGATAAGCCAGCGTGGCTTGCCGTCCGGGCCTTGGCCGGCCTGCGGGGTCAGCTCCAGCGCCAGTCGCTCGCCATTGCGCTCGACCTCGACCATGCCCGGGCCGCCGCGCTGGCCGAGTTGCTGGATCAGCGGGGTGACCTGGTCGGCGCTGTCCACGCGCTGGCCGTCCACGGCCAGGATCAGGTCGCCGGTCTGCAGCAAACCGGCGGCGGCCGAATCGACGGAAACCGAGTCAACCCGCGCTGGTTGCAGCCAGAACTGCCAGATGAAGCCGGCCTGCGTCGGCACCTGTCGTTCATCAAACCCAGCTGGCAGCTGCGACAGCGGCAGCACCCGGGTGCGTTCGTTGTCCAGGCTGTCGCGGACACGCACGTGCGCATCCTGACGGTCCATGGCAGCGGTGGTGAAGGCCATGCTGGCCTCGGCCCAGGTGTCGACGCTGCGGTCCTCGACAGCAAGGATGCGGTCGCCGGCGACAAAGCCGGCCTGTGCGGCCATGCCGGTGGTGCGGCCGATGGTGGCCGAATAGTCCTGGCGCCCGATCACGAACATCGCCCATAACAGGGCGATGCACAGGATCAGGTTGGCAGCAGGGCCGGCGGCGACAATGGCGATGCGCTGCCAGACGGTCTTGTTGTTGAAGGCGACGGCGCGTTCACCGGCCGGGACCTCGACCTCGCGCTCGTCCAGCATCTTCACATAGCCGCCCAGCGGGATGGCGGCGATGGCGAATTCGGTGCCGTTGCGGTTGCGGCGGCTCCACAGTGGCTTGCCGAAGCCCACCGAGAAGCGCAGGACCTTTACTCCGCAGCGGCGGGCCACCCAGTAATGGCCGAATTCATGAAACGTCACCAGCACGCCGAGGCTGACGATCATCCACCACACAGACCCCAGGAAATCAGCCATGGGCACAGCTCGGTTGTAGGGTGGGATCAGACATTCGGCAGGCGGGCAATGGCGGATTCGGTGATATGGCGAGCCTGGGCATCAGCTGCCAACAGGGCGTCCAGTGTATCGGCCGCCACGTAGGGCAGGGTAGATAGCGTG
The DNA here is from genome assembly GCA_003248565.1 of Stenotrophomonas sp. Taxonomy (GTDB): domain Bacteria; phylum Pseudomonadota; class Gammaproteobacteria; order Xanthomonadales; family Xanthomonadaceae; genus Stenotrophomonas. Next base: position 3,732 of record QFOV01000049.1, on the reverse strand, counting down.
TGTTCCACCAGTGCCGGGATCGACAGGAAGCCTATGCGCTCCTGAAGAAAGGCTGAAACGGCGACTTCATTGGCTGCGTTCAGGATCGCCGGGGCGCTGCCGCCGGCCTCCATCGCCTGCCAGGCCAGGCGCAGGCAGGGGAAGGCGTCCATGTCTGGCGCCTCGAAATCCAGCCGGCCCTGCGTCAGCAGGTCCAGCCCGCCAACGCCCGACTCGATCCGCTGCGGCCAGCCCAGGCCGACGGCCAGGGTGGTGCGCATGTCCGGCAAGCCAAGCTGGGCAAGGGTTGAGCCGTCGATGAATTCGACCAGCGAGTGCACCAGGCTCTGCGGGTGCACCAGCACGTCGATGCGTGAACCGGGCACGTTGAACAGGTGGTGGGCCTCGATGACTTCCAGGCCTTTGTTCATCAACGTCGCCGAATCGACCGAGATCTTCGGGCCCATCGACCACTTCGGGTGGGCAACGGCCTGTGCCACGGTCACCTTTTCCAGCTCGGCGCGGTTGCGCCCCCGGAACGGGCCGCCGGACGCGGTCAGAATGATGCGGCGGACGCCGGCTTCCAGTCGCGCGTCACGCGAGCGCAGGCATTGGAAGATGGCGTTGTGCTCGCTGTCGATCGGAATGATCTCGGCGCCGGCGTTGGCGGCCTCGCGGGTCAGGAGCTCGCCGGCCAGTACCAGTGATTCCTTGTTGGCCAGCAGCAGGCGCTTGCCGGCGCGGGCGGCGGCGAGCGTGGAAGGCAGGCCGGCGGCACCAACAATGGCGGCCACAACGGTGTCGCAGCAGTCGCTGGCGGCCAGTGCGTCGATGGCTTGATGGCCGGCATGTGCTTCGGTCGTCAGTCCGGCGTCCTTCAGGCCGTCACGCAGGCGCGCGAACAGCGCCGGGTCGCCAATCGCGGCGTGATCCGGACGGTGCTGACGGCACAGCGTTATCAGCGCCTCCACATTGCTGCCCGCTGCCAGCACGCTGGCGCGCATCTGCTGCGGGTGGCGGGCCATCACATCCAGCGCCGAGGTGCCGATGGAGCCGGTGGCGCCAAGGATGGCGACCTGACGTATTGAAGAGGTGGACATGCTTAGAAACCGAAGATTTCCTTGCCCAGCGCAAATACCGGCAGCGCGGCGAGCACGCCGTCGATGCGGTCCAGCACGCCGCCATGGCCGGGAATGATGTGGCCCGAGTCCTTGGCACCGGCGTGGCGCTTGAGCAGGCTTTCAAACAGGTCGCCCAGCACCGAAGCCAACACTGCCACCGCGGTGACCAGCATCAGCCAGCCGAACTGCGGGGCCTGCACGCCGGCAAGCCAGCCGAATACGCCTGCGGTAACCAGGCCGGCGACCAGCCCGCCAAGCAGTCCTTCAATGGTCTTGTTGGGGCTGATGCGCGGGGCCAGCTTGTGCTTGCCAAAGGTGCGGCCGGCGAAATACGCGCCGGAATCGGCTGCCCAGACCAGGGTCAATGCGGTCAACAGCCACAGGTGACCATTGCTGCCAGCGTGGATCAGGACCAGCGAGGCCCAGGCCGGGATGATCGCCAGGCTGCTGGCGGCGAGCTTGAGCATGCGTGCGCTGCTTTCGTCATGCGCGCCAAAATCGAAGAAACGCAGCCACAGCAAGGCCAGCAGCCAGAAGCCGACGCCGACCAGCGCGGCCAGTTGGAACAGCACCATGCTGCCGTCCGAGGCCCAGACCAGCAGCACCATCAGCAGCAGGTTCAGCGCCACCAGCACGGTGCGTGGCAGGCCAACCACGCCGGTGAGCTTGAGCCATTCCCACAGGCCGATCAGGAACACCAGGGCGGCTGCGGCGGCCAGCCATTGGCTGGGCAGGAACAGGATTGCGCAGATCGCCACCGGGGCCATGATCAGCGCTGCAATCACGCGGGTCTTTGTCATGAATGTGCGCTCGCTGCCGCAGCGGCGGCAATCTGGGCGCTGGTCAGACCAAAGCGGCGCTCACGCCTTGCATAGTCATCCAGTGCCAGTTGAAGGACGGCCGCATCGACATCCGGCCACAGCACGTCAGTGAACCATAGTTCGCTGTAGGCCAGCTGCCACAACAGGAAGTTGCTGATGCGGGTGTCGCCACCGGTGCGGATGAACAGGTCCGGCGGCGCCATGTCGGCCAATGCCACGTGCTGGCCGAGGGCCTGCTCGTCGATCTGCTCGGGGCGCAGGGTACCGGCGGCGACCTGTTCGGCCAGGGTGCGCGCAGCCTGCGCGATGTCCTGGCGACCACCATAGCTGGCGGCGATGCTCAGGGTCATCGCGGTATTGCCGATCGTGCGTTGCTCGGCCTTGTCCATGCGCTGGACGATGCTGCCGGCGAAACGGCTGCGGTCGCCGATGAAGCGCACGCGCACACCGCGGCGGTGGAGTTCATCCACTTCGCGGTCCAGTGCGCCGAGGAACAGCTTCATCAGCGAGTCGACTTCTTCCTGCGGGCGTCCCCAGTTTTCACTGGAAAACGCAAACAGGGTGAGTGCGCCAATGCCGCGCTCGAGGCAGAAGTCGATGCTGCGGTTGACCGCGCGCGCACCGGCCCGGTGGCCGATCATGCGCGGCCGCCTGCGTTGCTGCGCCCAACGGCCATTGCCATCCATGATGATGGCAATGTGCCCCGGCAATGCCGGGGCCGCGGTGTCGTCGTGCGGGACGGAGGACACGCCTCAGACCGCCATCAGTTCCTGTTCTTTGAGCTTGACCACTTCGTCGACGTCCTTGATCGCCTTGTCGGTCAGCTTCTGGATGTCGTCCTGGCTGCGGCGATCGTCATCCTCGGTGATCGCCTTGTCCTTCAGCAGCTTGGCCACTTCCTGGTTGGCGTCACGGCGGATGTTGCGGATGGCGATCTTGGTTTCTTCGCCTTCCTTGCTCACCGACTTGGCCAGTTCCTTGCGGCGCTCTTCGGTGAGCGGCGGCAGGTTCAGGCGGATCACCGTGCCCATGGTGGTGGGAGTGATGCCGATGTCGGAGGCATAGATGGCCTTTTCCACGTCCTTGATCATGTTCTTGTCGAACAGGGTGATCACCAGCGAACGTCCTTCGGACACGCTGATGCTGGCCACCTGATTCAAGGGGGTGTCGGTGCCGTAAGCCTTGACCTTGATGCCGTCCAGCAGGGTCGGCGAAGCGCGACCGGTGCGGATGGTGGTGAGGGTATGGCGCAGAGCTTCGATGCTCTTGGTCATGCGCGCCTGCGCATCTTGCTTGATATCGTTGATCATCGGCCGAATCCTGGATGTTTCTAGAACCGGCCGATTATAGGCGATTACCCCTGCCCACCGCGCCGGCAGCGTCGGTTAGTGTGCGTCGCGGCCATGCACCAGGGTGCCGATGGGCTCGCCGTGCAGGATTTTCAGCAGTTCGCCGGGCTGGCTCATGTCGAAAACGCGCAGCGGCAGGTCGCTGTCACGGGCCAGCGCAAAGGCAGCCGTGTCCATGACTTCCAGGCCCTGGTTGATGACCTGGTCGTAGCTCAGGCTGTCATAGCGGACCGCATCGGCATGCTTGTTCGGGTCCTTGTCATAGACGCCGTCGACCTTGGTGGCCTTGAGCAGCAGGTCGGCGCCGATCTCGATGGCACGCAGTGCGGCGCCCGAATCGGTGGTGAAGAAGGGGTTGCCGGTGCCGGCGGCGAAGATCACCAGGCGGCCCTTTTCCAGGTGGCGGATGGCGCGGCGGCGGATGTAGTCCTCGCACACGTCGTTGATCTTGATCGCGCTCAT
>QFOV01000048.1 GCA_003248565.1 Stenotrophomonas sp. | reverse complement strand
AGCAGGATCGGGTCGCGACCGCCCAGTGCCAGCTTCACCCCGGCAATGATGTCGGCGGCCGGGAACTGCATGTCCGGATGCGTGGTGAAGGTGCCGGGCATCGCTTCGTAGGTGTTCAACACCACCTGCGAGCGCTCGCCGCGCACCTTGGACAGCGCCCAGTAGTCGTTGACCACCACCATGTCACAGCCCAGCACCAGGTCGGCCTCACCGGCGGCGATGCGCACCGCGTGGATGTCGGCCGGCGTATTGGCGATGCGGATATGGGTGGTGACTGCGCCGCCCTTCTGCGCGAGACCGGTCTGGTCGAGCACGCTGGCGCCCTTGCCTTCGAGATGGCCGGCCATGCCGAGCAGTGCGCCGATGGTCACCACGCCGGTGCCACCGACGCCGGTGATCAGGATGTTCCAGGGCTGCGAGAAGTCAGTGCGGAAGGTGGGCGCCGGCAGGTTGTCGAGCAGGCTGGCCGCGCTGCTCTTGCTGCCCTTGCGCAGCTGGCCGCCGTGCACGGTGACGAAGCTCGGGCAGAAGCCCGTCGTGCAGGTGAAATCCTTGTTGCAGTTGGACTGGTCGATGTCGCGCTTGCGCCCGAACTCGGTTTCCTTCGGCAGCACGGAGACGCAGAAGCTCTTCTCGCCGCAGTCACCGCAGCCTTCGCAGACCAGCGAGTTGATCATGGTGCGCTTGGCCGGGTCGACGATCTTACCGCGCTTGCGGCGGCGGCGCTTCTCGGTGGCGCAGGTCTGTTCGTAGATCAGGATGCTGGTGCCCTTCACCGTGCGCAGCTGCTGCTGCACGGCATCGAGCTCGGCGCGGTCGTGGAACTCCACATCACTCGGGAACTCGTGGCGGCGCGACTTCCACTTGTTGATGTCATCGGACAGCAGCACGATGGTGTGCACGCCTTCCGAACGCATCTGGTGGGCGATCTGCGGCACGGTCAGGGTGCCGTCCACCGGCTGGCCGCCGGTCATCGCCACCGCATCGTTGTAGAGGATCTTGTAGGTGATGTTGACGCCAGCGGCGATGGCCTGGCGGATGGCCAGCGAGCCGCTGTGGAAATAGGTGCCGTCGCCGAGGTTCTGGAACACGTGCTCGGTGTCGGTGAACGCGGCTTGGCCGGCCCAGGTGACGCCTTCGCCGCCCATGTGGGTGAAGGTGTCGGTGTCGCGGTCCATCCACGTCACCATGTAGTGGCAGCCGATGCCGGCCAGCGCACGCGAGCCTTCCGGCACCTTGGTGGAAGTGTTGTGCGGGCAGCCGGAGCAGTAATGCGGCACGCGTGGGAACTGCGCGCGCGGCAGCGCCATCTCGGCTTCCTTGACGTCCATCCAGCGCAGGCGTTCTTCAATCGACTCGGTATTGAAGAAACGCTGGATGCGGCGGCCGATCACGCCGGCAATGGTCGCCGGGGTCAGCTCGCCGGTGGACGGCAGGATCCACTCGCCCTGCTCGTCGTACTTGCCGACGATGGACGGGCGCGCGCCCCAGTTGGCCGGCCAGTTGTAGAAGTATTCCTTCATCTGCCGCTCGATGAAGGCCTTCTTCTCCTCCACCACGACGATGTCTTGCAGGCCGCGGGAAAATTCACCGATGCCCTGCGGTTCCAGTGGCCAGGTCATGCCGACCTTGTAGACGCGGATGCCGATGTCGGCGCAGGCCTTTTCGTCCAGGCCCAGGTATTCCAGCGCCTGCAGCACGTCCAGGTAGCTCTTGCCGGTGGTGACGATGCCCAGCCGTGCCTGCGGCGAATCCATCACCACCTTGTCGATGCCGTTGGCGCGGGCGAAGGCCTGTGCCGCCTTCACCGCATAACGGTGCAGGCGCATTTCCTGCTCCATCGGCGGGTCCGGCCAGCGGATGTTGAGGCCGGCGGCGGGCATGTCGAAATCTTCCGGCAGGATGATCTGGCGGGCGAACGGGTTGACGTCCACCGAGGCCGAGGATTCCACCGTCTCGGCAATCGTCTTGAAGCCGATCCAGCGGCCGGTGTAGCGGCTCATCGCCCAACCGACCAGGCCCATGTCGAGGATGTCCTGCACGCCGGCCGGGTTCAGCACCGGCATCATCGCGCTGACGAATTCCTCCTCACTGCCGTGCGGCAGGGTGGAGCTGCGGCAGGCATGGTCGTCGGCGGCCAGCGCCAGCACGCCACCATGCTTCGAGGCGCCGGCGGCGTTGGCATGCTTGAACACGTCACCGCAGCGGTCCACGCCCGGGCCCTTGCCGTACCACATGCCGAACACGCCATCGACCTTGGCGCCGGGGAACAGGTTGGTCTGCTGCGTGCCCCAGACCATGGTCGCGCCCAGGTCCTCGTTGAGGCCGGGCACGAACTTCACCTTGGCCGCTTCCAGGTGCTTGCGCGCGCGCCACAGCTCCAGGTCGAAGCCGCCCAGCGGCGAGCCGCGGTAACCGCTGACGAAGCCGCCGGTATTCAGTCCGGCCGCGGCGTCGCGCTGCTGCTGCATCAAGGGCAGGCGTACCAAGGCCTGCACGCCGCTCAGGTAGATGCGGCCATCGGTGCGCGTGTATTTGTGATCCAAGGTGTAATCGGAGTCACGCACGCCGATCAGCGGATCGTTGGCGGAGGCAGGCGAGGTAAGTTCGGCGGTACTGGTCATGGCTGGCCCATTGCGGAAACGGCTGGCAGGTGCCGACCGACGGACCGGTGGCAGCCGCGGATTGTAGCAGCGGGGCTTTCATCACCCTGTAACCCGTCGCGCGTAGCGCCCGGAGCGGTTAGGATCGGGGCCAGGTGGGGGATAACTGTTTGATGGGGATTGCAGTCATGGGGGTTACAAAGCGCATGGTCGCTGGCGCGCTGCTGCTGGCGGGCTTGTTTGTTGCAAATGTTCAGGCACAGAGCCTGCTGAAGATCAACGAGTTCTATTTCGATGACGATGTGGCGGCCAAGCCGTTCCATGTCGTGCCGCCTGAACAGGCGGATGTGGTCGATCAGCTGATGAAGCTGCGCGAGCGCGGCCGCAAGGGCGTGGAAGCTACCGCGCAGCTGGCCAGCATCGCCTACCGCGATGGACGTGCCGAGCTGGGCGGTAAGCTGTATGACGAGGCCATGGGCGCTGTGGCGGATACCTCCGTGCAGGCCCGTAGCCTGCGTTGGAACCATGGCTGGGATCTGTACCGCCGCGGCGATGCGCAGGACGCGTTGAACCTGTGGAGCAAGGCCGCCGAAAGCACTCGTGGCAATCCGTCGTGGCTACCGCCGACGCTGGCATTGGTGCTGTGGAAACTGGAGCGCAAGGACGAAGCCGTGGCCTGGTACGCGGCAGCCGTACGCACCGAGCCGGGGCAATGGAGCGATACCGCGGCGTATGCGCAGCTGCTGCCGACGTGGAACGACGCCGAACGCACGCAGCTGGCCCAGGTACAGCAGGCGTGGGCGGCCAATCCGCCGGCATGGCCGTAATGCGGCACCCGTAGGCCGGCATCCGCGCCACTGCGGATGCCGTAACAGGAGACTTTGAGCCGGCGCTGATTCCCCCTGCGGGGCAGCCCGGCGCATGCTTGCACCATGGCATTCGACGCTTTCGCACTGATCCTGGCCATGCTCGCGCTGGGCATGGTATTCGCGCGCTTCCGGGTATTCCCGGACAACGCCGCCGACGTGCTCAACAAGGTGGTGCTGTACATCTGCCTGCCAGCAGCGGTGCTCACCTATGTACCGCGCCTGCAGCTGGATGCCTCGTTGATCGGCATCATGCTGACGCCGTGGCTGTTGATGCTGCTGACGCTCGCCCTGGTAAGCCTGGCCACGCGCGTATTCGGTTTCGAGCGGCAGGTACATGCGGTGCTGCTGCTGTGCGTGGCGCTGTGCAACTCCAGCTTCATCGGCTACCCGATGGTGCGCGCGCTGCTGGGTGACCACGCCCTGCCGTATGCGGTGGTCTATGACCAGTTCGGCACCTTCGTGATGTTGTCGACCTTCGGCCTGTATGTGCTGGCGCGTTACAGCGGTGATTCCCCGCCCAGTACCGGCCAGATACTGCTGCGCATCGCCCGCTTCCCGCCGCTGTGGGCACTGATCTTCGCCCTGCTGGTGATGCCGGCATCACCGCCGACATGGATTGCTGGCGCACTGAAGAACGTATCCGACGCGATGCTGCCGCTGGTGATGCTGGCAGTGGGCCTGACCATCCAGCTGCGGCTGTCGCGCGCTGAACTGGCGCCGCTGGGCGTGGGCCTGCTGCTCAAGCTGCTGGTGTTACCCGCCGCCGCGTTGCCGCTGTCGTGGGCATTCGGTCTGCAGGGGGAAATGCTGCGGGTCAACGTGCTGGAAACCGCGATGCCGACCATGATCACCGCTGCCGCGCTGGCCATCTCGCATCGGCTGGCACCGCGATTGGCAGCAGCTATGGTGGGTTATGGCATTGTGTTGTCATTGGTCACCTTGCCGGCTTGGGTGTGGGTGTTGGACCGGCTGGTTTGAGTCATGGTTTGGGCTTGGATGCTTCACAACGAGGAGAGCAGGATGCGTAGACCTTGGTTGATGTTCACTGGCTTGGCCTTGATGGCTGCAACGGCTGGCGTGCTTGCGCAACCGCCAAAGGTCGAAGCCACACCCGAGCAGATGCTCGCGCAGATCGAAGCGAGCAACGCAGCAAGGCTGCAGCTTGGGCGGGAACTCGCCGCAAGCGGCCAGCCGCGCAAGCTGTATGCAGCATGGCTGCTGGCACCGATGAGCCTGGATCTGGCACGTGGGAAAACAAGCTACTCGCCGGAGGCTGACACCTGGTTGATGCGCGCGATACGCACCGGCAGCGAGGACCCAGTGATCGCCGCTGCTGCGATTACCCGCTGCATACGGGTGGACGAATGCAATGTGGAGCAGGCACGCGTCACGCTTGTTGCCAAGGACGCGAATGACGCTGGAAGCCAGCTGCTGTTGATGCGTTTGGCCGAGCAGCGCAAGGATCCAATCGAGACGGAGCGCGCCTGGCAGCGTGTGGCAAAAGCGTCGCGTTACCGTGACCCTGCAGCGACCTTGATCGGCGTCATGGATGTGGCCACGCGCGATTATCCCTGGCCGCTGACTGATCCTGTACAGGCAGCGGAGTGGCAGCGGCAAAATAATGGCAACTATCTTGAACAGGTCCGTACCGTTGCCTTGTTCAGTATCGCCGCGGTGCACTTTTCGGAAGATTTGAGGCAGGTGATGGAGACCTGCCCAAAATCCGTGTCTGACACGGTCAAGCGGGATCAATGCAGGCATCTGTTCAACGTGATGGCCAGCAGTAGCTCGCTTTTAATCGCCAGCTATGGGGTTTCGCGTATGGCTGATCTGGAACAAGGGCCGGCGCAGGCACCATGGTTGGTGCGCAAGCGCGAGCTGCAATGGATCAGCACCGAAGCGACGGACATCCTGGGTGACGAAACCAGCAAGGCCACCAAGGTAAGCCCTACCGAATACACGCGCTGGCTCGCAGAGCTAGGCGAGCTGCCAGCCATGCGCCGTTTGCTTGCGGCCTATGGTGTGCCGGTGGCACCGCCTGTTGATTGGCAGCCTAGGTTGGTGACGCCATGATCAGAGCAGCTTCAAGCCTGTGGCGAGAGTAGGCGCCGCCCGCCGAGGCTACGGTGCTGGTGGTGGGAGCGGCGTAAGCCGCGAAGCTGACTTTGTTGCAATTCTTCGCAGCAGTGCGATTTGATGCGGTGCGTGCTTCGCGGCTTACGCCGCTCCTACAAACTGGGTTTCCGCGCGTAGTTGATGTAGCCGGGCGTACTGCGCTTACCCGGCTACAACAGTGATTGCGTCTTCGAGCAGCTTCAATCCGCCGGCACGGTGCGCTCGCGCGCCCAATCGCGCAGCGACTGCACCTGCTCGGCCATCAGCACCGACAGCGGTCGGGTATTGCGGATCTCGGCCATCAGCAGCTCGGTGTCCAGCGGCTTCTGCTCGGCATGGGCGGCGTACAGTCCGGCGACTACCGCCTGCTCGATCTCGGCACCGGAGAAGCCGTCGCTGGCTGCGGCCAAGGCGGGGAGGGCGAACAGGTCCGGCTGCAGCTGGCGGCGTGCCAGATGCAGGTGCAGCAGCTCGACGCGGGTGTCGGGCGAGGGCAGGTCGACGAAGAAGATCTCGTCGAAGCGGCCCTTGCGCAGCAGTTCGGCCGGCAGCTCCTGCACCTGGTTGGCGGTGGCGACGATGAACACCGGCGCCTTGCGCTCGGCCATCCAGGTCAGCAGGTAGCCAAGCACGCGACGCGACACACCGCCGTCTTCGCCACTGCTGGCTAGCCCCTTCTCGACCTCGTCTATCCACAGCACGCAGGGCGCCAGCTGCTCGGCCGAGGCCAGCGCGTCACGCAGGTTCTTCTCGGTCTCGCCGTGATACTTGTTGTACAGCGTGCCGAAATCCAGCCGCAGCAGCGGTACGCCGAAGCCGGCGGCGGTGGCCTTGGCCAGCATCGACTTGCCGCAGCCCTGCACGCCGAGCAGCAGCATGCCCTTGGGCGGGTCCAGCCCGGGCGGGGCGGTGCCGGAGACGAAGACCGCGCGGCGCTGCTCGATCCAGCGCTTGAGCCGGCGCGCGCCGGCCACGTCGCTGAAACGGGCCGAGTCGTATTCGTAATGCAGGTGGCCGCTGCGGTTGAGCAGCTCGAACTTGAGCTTGGCCAACTGCGGCAGGTCATCGGCTTTCAGCGCGCCGTCGGCGAAGATCAGCTGGCGGGCGATGCGGCGGGCGTCAGTCATGCTCAGCCCGCGCAGGTTGCGCAGGATCTGCTGCACCGCTTCCTGGTCCACCTCGACCCGTCGCCCGCCGTTCTCCTGGGCATAGCTGGCCGCTTCCTCGCGCAGCATCTTCAGCAGTGCGTTGGCATCGGGCAGGCGTGGGTTGAAGCGCGTCGCCAGCGCTTCCAGCTCGGCTGGCAGCTCGACCTTGGCGCCGACCAGCACCACCACGTGCGGCTGGCTGTGGCGGCGCTGGATGATGTCGCGCAGCAGCCGCTGGTGGCTGGCGTAGCCCAGGTAGGGGTGGAAATCGAGCAGCAGGTAGATGCCGCGCTGGTCGGCCTCCTGGATCATGCGCAGGGCCGCGCTGGCATCAGGCGGGCCGACCGCCTCGTCCTCGCGGTCCATGTCGATGCGGCGCAGGCCCTCGGTGATCGACCAGCGGTACAGGGACCGCCACACGTGCATCAAGGCTTCGCGGAACAGGCCCACGATGCGGGTCTCGTCCTGCGTTTCGATGACGATCAGCGGCGTGTTGGCACGGATCAGTGCGGTCAGGTCCTGCAGCTCGCTCATGGTGGTTCCAATGCCGGGGGCGACACGATAACAAAGCCACAGGCCTTGCCGGGGCGGCGTCCTCACCGGATGACTACCTTTGGTAACGCAGGCCGGTGTACGCTGCGGGCAAGTCCCGCGAAAACGAGGCGTGCATGAAGACGATTCTGGTAGCCGGCTCCAAGGGCGGTGTCGGCAAGACCACCATCGCTACCCATCTGGCCGCACACTCGGCCTTGTCCGGCCAGGCAACGGTGATCGCCGATGCCGACCCGCAGGGTTCCAGCACCCGCTGGGCGCAACGCCGCTCCAGCCTGGAGAGCGCGGTGCTGCCAGTGGACGTGCACCGCAAGAAGAACTGGGAAAAGCTCATTCCCGATGGCGCCGAGCAGGTCATCATCGATGCCCCGGCCGGTGCCTATGGAGAGGACCTGGAGCGCTTCATCGACATCGCCGATGCGGTGGTGGTGCCGGTGCTGCCCTCGGCGCTGGATATCGAGGCCATCGTCGGCTTCCTCAACAGCCTGTCCAGGATAAAGCGCATCCATTCGCGGGCGCTGCCGGTGGGCCTGGTGCTCAACCGCACCAAGCCGTGGACGCAGACCTCGCAACAGGCCCGGCAGATGCTGGCCGAATGGCCGTATGAGGTGGTCGCGCAGCTGCGCGACAGCCAGAGTTATGTGGTGATGGTCGGGCTTGGGCGCAGCCTGTTCGACTATCACTCTGCACAGGTACGCGAGCACCAGCAGGACTGGGAGCCGCTGCTCAAGTGGTTGAACAAGGTCTGATCAGGAGTATTAACCGACCATGCGTGAATTGATCCTGCTGCGACATGCCCATGCCGAACCGGCGGCCAATGGCCAAGCCGATCTCGACCGGCCCCTCTCACCGCATGGCCTGGCCGAGGCCGAGGCGGCCGGCCGTTGGTTACAGGAACACAAACTGGTGCCGGACCGGGTGCTGTGCTCGCCGGCGCGGCGCACCCGCGAGACCCTGGAAGCAGTGCTGGAGCGTACCGGCTACGTCGAACAGCGTCTGGAAGAGCGGATCTACGATGCCGTACCCGGCACCCTGGCGGCCCTGCTGGACGAACACAAGGAAGTCGAGCGCCTGCTGGTGGTCGGCCACAACCCGGGGCTGGAGCAGCTGGTGGCGTTGATGCACAGCGGCCAGTCCGGCGATTACCGTGGCATGCCGCCGGCATCGGTGGCGGTGCTGTCACTGCCGATGGAGGCGGCGATAGAGCCTGGCATTGCCCGGCTGACTGAATTCTGGTGGCCCTGAGCCCATGGCGGTGGCGCGGTATGGGCTGCTGCTGATCCTGTTGATGTTCGCTGGCTCGGCCCTTGCGGCCGAGCCATTGCATTTCGACACGGCGCACTCCCGGTTTGGCTTTGAAATACGTACCCGCTTCGGGCAGAAGGTGGAGGGTGTCTTTCCGCGCTTCGAGGGCTGGATCACGGTGCTGCCCGATGGCCGCCACCAGGTCCGGCTGCGCATGTACAGCGAATACGTGGAGATCCCCGACAAGCCCCGCTATACCGGCTGGATGCGCGGCGAGGACTTCTTTGATGCGGCGCGCTACCCGGTGGTGGAATTCGATTCCGACCCCTATGACCCGCGGTTGACCGAAGCCGGCGGCGACGTGCAGGGGCGCTTGTCGATCCGTGGCATCAGCCGGCCCGAAGTGATGCGCCTGGCAAAGCCTGAATGCGCGCGGCCCGGCTATGATTGCGACCTCGTCAGCCGCGGTACCATCCTGCGCGGCCGATATGGCATGGATAGCTGGCAGATGGCCCTGAGTGATCGAGTGATATTCGTACTGCGTACACGCCTGGTTGGCGCCCCCAAAAAGTGAAAGCTGTCCTTCGTATCCTGCCGGTGCTGGCGCTGCTGCTGGCCAGCGGTTGTGCTTCGCTGTCCAATCAGCAGCGTGAGCGTGCCGAAGGCATTGCCGTGGCCGCGCGTTCCACCGTGGTGGACTGCGACCAGCCCGATCGCTGTGCGCTGGATTCGCCGCTGCGTGCGCTCGGCGGCAAAGCCATCGCCGAATCGACGGTGGAGGCACCCCGCCACTACGCCACCATCCTCGATGAGGGCGAACTGTCGCTGATAGCGCGGCTGAACCTGATCCGCAGCGCCACCCGCAGCGTGGACCTGCAGACCTATATCTTCGACACCGACGACAGTGCGCGGCTGGTGATCGACGAACTGCTGGCCGCTGCCCGCCGTGGGGTCAAGGTACGGGTACTGATCGACCAGCTTTCGGCGATCTCCGACCTGCAGATGCTCGGGGCCTTGTCCGGTGCACATGCCAACTTCGAGCTGCGCGTCTACAACCCGGCGTTCGGCAAGGCCAAGCTCAATTACTTCGACTATGCCGGCAGCGTGCTGTGCTGTTTCCGCCGCTTCAACCAGCGCATGCACAACAAACTGCTGGTGATCGACGATGTGATCGGCGTGGTCGGTGGCCGCAACTACCAGGACGACTATTACGACTGGGACAGCGAGTACAACTTCCGCGACCGCGACGTGGTGGTGGCCGGACCGGAGGCGCGCGAGATGGCGGCCAACTTCCAGGCCTTCTGGGTGGCGCGTCGCAGCGTCCCGGCCGAGCGCCTGAACGACGTCGGCAAGACCTTGTTGAACGAGGGCGTGCCGGCCTTGCCGGAGGCTGCATTCCGGCGCCCGGAACGGATTGCGCGGGTGAATGCCGAGGCATCGGACCCGGAGTTCATCGAACAGGCGTTTGTTGATACCGCGCTGCCGGTGAGTGCGGTCAGCTATGTCGCCGACCTGCCGCGCAAGCACCGTCGCGAGCGTGAGGCACAGCCGCTCAATGGTCAGCATGTGACTGAGCCACGGCTGGACGCGTTGATCTCGCAGGCACAGACCGAGGTGTTGTTGCAGACGCCCTACCTGGTGCTGTCCAAGCCCGCGCAGGCGCTGATCAAGAACCTGCGCAAGCGTGAAACGCCGCCACGCGTTGTGGTGTCGACCAACAGCCTGGCGGCCACCGACAACCCCATCGTCTATGCGCTGTCCTACAAGTACAAGCGCCGCAACATGCGCGAGCTGGGCTTCAATATCTACGAATACAAGCCGTTCCCGCTGGATGCGCCGATCGACTATGCGCAGCTGTTGCCGGCGCCGCTGGACGGTGAGCCGCCTGCGCCAGCACCAGCACGCAGTCGGGTGATCGGCGGCAGTGCGGCTGGCAGCAATGTGCGCGGTAGTGGCTCGGGGCGCCGGTTGAGCGCCGACGGCAGCGAAGTCGAGCGTGAGGTGCTGCGCACCGAGACCCGGCCATCGTTCCTGGGCACGCGTGCGGTCAATCGACCACTGCCGGTGACCCGCCGCGGTGCGCGCATGGGCCTGCACGCCAAGTCGCTGGTGGTTGACCGCCGCATCGGCGTGATCGGCACCCACAACTTTGATCCGCGCAGTGAGAACTACAACACCGAGGGCGCGGTGATCATTGAAGATACGGCCTTTGCCGAGCAGCTGGCGCAGAGCATCCTGCGCGACGTGCATCCGGACAACTCCTGGGTGGTGGCCCCGCGCGAGAAGCCGCCGGTGCTGTCCGGCCTGAACTACAGCATTGGCAAGGCCTCCGAAGCCTTGCCGATCCTGGATTTCTGGCCCTGGCGCTATGCGACCGACTACGCCTTCAAGCCGGGCCCGGACTGCCCGCAGCCGCTGACCCGGCAGGATCCGCGCTTCCACAGCTGCTACACCGCGGTGGGCGACTTCCCGGAAGTGAATGTCGGCCCCAAGTGGGTGCTGGTGCGCATGCTGACCGCGTTCGGCGCGGGGTTGGTCCCCATTCTCTGAGCCTTCCATTCCCCAACAGGTAGCTGCAATGAGCCAAGTATTCCGCGCGCCGGTTGACCTGACGCTGGTCAACGCGCTGAGCCGCAACACGCTGATCGATCATCTGGGCATCGTCTTCACCGCCGCCGGTGATGACTGGCTGCAGGCGACGATGCCGGTGGACGCGCGCACCAAGCAACCGTATGGCTTGCTGCACGGCGGCGCCTCGGTGGTGCTGGCCGAGACGCTGGGCAGCAGCGCAGGCAACCTCTGCGTGGACCCGACCCAGCAGGTATGTGTCGGCCTGGAGATCAATGCCAACCACCTGCGTGCGGCGCGCAGCGGCGTGGTTACCGGTACCGCGCGCGCGCTGCATGTGGGCCGTACCACCCAGGTGTGGGAGATCCGCATCGAGGACGAGGCCGGCAAGCCGGTGTGTATTTCGCGGCTGACCCTGGCGGTTGTGGCGGTTGGGTGAGTGGTTGGTGGCTGGTGCTGAGAGCCAGGACCCAAGACCCAAGAGCTGAAAAGCACCCCTCCCCAACCCTCCCCTTGCCTGCGGCAAAGGGAGGGGGCGCAGCGTTACCCCCTCCCTTTCGCGCAGCGAAGGGGAGGGCCAGGGAGGGGTAGCCGTTGCTCTTGTTGTTGCCTTTGCTTCCGCCCCCAGCAATCACCAGCTAAACCAACTAAGCCAACACCGCCACCGGCAGGTGCTCGCGCACCCATTCCGCCAATGCAGGCGCCGGCAAGGCCGGGGTGAAATGAAAACCCTGCGCGACCTCGTAACCCTGCGCGCCCAGCAGCTTCAGTTGCTCCAGGCTTTCGACACCTTCGGCCACCACCTTCAGCTGCAGGCTCTGGCCGATATGGGCGATGGCCTGGGTCAGCGCGCTGGCCACCTTGTCGCCTTCAATACCGCGCACGAAGCTGCGGTCCAGCTTGAGTTCGCTGATTGGCAGCTGGCGCAGGTAACTGAGGCTGGAATAGCCGGTGCCGAAGTCGTCCATCGACAGCCGCACGCCAAGTGCATGCACCTGCCGCAGCGTCTGCAGGGTGATCGGGTCACCATCAAGCAATACGTCCTCGGTGATCTCCAGGATCAGGTCACTGGCACGCAGTGATTCCTGCTGCAGGATCTGGCTGATGCAGTCCGGCAAGGCTGCGCTGTGGAAATTGGTCGGCGACAGGTTCACCGACACCGACGGCACATCCAGGCCGTCCCGACGCCAGCGGCCCAGTTGCCGGCAGGCTTCGCGCAATGCCCATTGGCCGAGGTCGCCGATCAGCCCTGCCTCCTCGGCCAAGGGGATGAAGCGTATTGGCGGGACGCTGCCCAGGCGTGGATGCTGCCAGCGTGCCAGCGCCTCGACGCTGTGCAGCTGGCCGCTGTGGATTTCGATCTGCGGCTGGTAGTGCAGCTGCAGTTGGCCTTGTTCAAGCGCTTCGCGCAGGGCCGCTTCCAGCGCCATGCGCTCCTGCGCGCACTCGTCCATCTCGCTGCTGTAGAACCGCACCCGGTTGCGGCCGTTGTGTTTTGCCTGGTACATGGCGACATCGGCATGGTGCAGCAGCGAATCCATGTTGTTGCCGTCATGCGGAAAGATGCTGATGCCGATGCTGGCCGAGGGCCGGATTTCCAGGTCGCCCAGCGCCAGTGGCAGGCCCAGCGTACGCAGGATGCGTTCGCTGCGCTCACTGGCCGTGGGTATGTCGCAGCGGTTGAGGATCACCACGAACTCGTCACCGGAGAGCCGGCCGACGATGTCCATCGGCCCGGTTTCTTCCTGTAGGCGGCGCGCCATCGTGCGCAGCAGTTCGTCGCCGCCGGGGTGGCCGAAGGAGTCGTTGATCTGCTTGAAGCGATCCAGATCGATGAACATCACCGCCATTGTCTGCCCGTGATGGTTGGCGGCGGTGATGGCCTGGTCGGCCTGGGCGTGCAGCAGGCTGCGGTTGGGCAGGCCGGTGAGGTCGTCGTAGAACGCCAACCGGCGGATCCGGTTGCGCGCCTCCTCGCGCTCGAGTGCCAGCGCGCACAGGTGCACGATCACTTCGACCAGACGATGGTGGAAGCTGTCTGGATCGTAGGGCTGCCGGTAGTAGAAGGCGAAGGTGCCGAGCACGCGGCCATCGTTGGCCTTGATCGGGGTGGACCAGCAGGCCGCCAGGCCGTGTTGCAGGGCCAGGTGGCTGATGCCTTCCCAGTTCGGGTCGGTGGCGATGTCGCGGCTGACCACGGTCTGGCCGCTGTGGGCGGCGGTGCCGCAGGCGCCGGTCTTGGGGCCCACCGGCACGCCGTCCACCAGCCGGATGTAGGGCTCGGGCAGGCTGGGCGCGGCCAGGTGGCGCAGCCGCCCGTCTTCGACCCGCAGCACCGAGCACAGCACCTGCGGGGCGATCTTCTCCACCTCCAGGCACATCATCTGCATCACCTCGGCGGTGGGGACCTCGCGCACCATCGCATCGAGCATCTTGTGCTGCAGGACTTCGTGCACCTTGGTGCGGGTGATGTCCATCAGCACGATGACCAGGTTCACCAAGGTGCCGTAGTCATCGAAGATGGGATTGGTGCTGACCGAGCACCACAGGGGCTGCCCGTTCTTGCGGTAAAGCCGCTCGTCGGCGCGGATAGGCTGCCCTGCCAGCAATCGCGCGGTATAGGCGTTCAACTGCTCGGGCGAAAAGCTGTCCGGTGCCAACAGTGACGGCACGTACTGGCCCATCGCTTCGGCCTCGAGGAAGCCGAACAGGCGCCGGAAGCCCTTGTTCAGATGCACGATGCGGCCTTCGGCATCGGTGATCAGCACCGCGCTCTGGGTCTCATCGAAGCCCAGTGACAGCAGGCGCTCGCGTGCCTGCGCCTGGCGGCGCGCCGTGACGTCGCTGACCAGCACCATGCGGATGTTGCGCTCGCCGTCGGCGATCTGCGACAGGGTGACGCTGATCCAGCAGGTGCTCTGGTCCTTGCGGATCATCTGGATGTCATGCGGATCGGCAGCCAGCTCCTCCACGCGGTTGCTGGTACCCGGGTACAGGCGGGTGTTGTAGCGCTCGCGCATGCTGGCCGGAGCCAGCGTGCCCAGGTTCTTGCCCTGCAGTTCGGCGCGTGACCAGCCGGAAATGGCTTCCATGGCTTGGTTGACGTACAGAATGGTGTTGGCGTCGTCGAACAGGATCACGCCATTGCCGATCTGCTCCAATGCCGCCGAGAACAAATGCAGCATGTCTTCTGTCGATGACAGCAGCTGCCGGTCCATCATGCCGTCCCCCTGAACGATAGTGTTGTTGTACACACTTCATGCCGGGAATGTTGCCGGCGTACCCTGAAAACCCGAGCCGACCGGTACTTCCTGTCGATAGTGTGGCACGGCGCACCCTTTGGCGGCGTCCGTGTGAATGCCAAGGGGGCATGGTCCCCGTGCTGGCGGAAGCTGGACCGCATCCGGTATCGTGCGCGGATGACTTCCCCCCGTCCCGCCCGCCAGGGCGGTGTGGCCCGCGTGTTCCGCTACTTGTACCGCGCCCCGCTGCTACTGGTTCACATTGTCCTGTTCCTGCCGCTGATCCTGCTGCTGATGACGCAGCCGTTGGGGCGTATCGGCCCCGCCAGCAACCCGCTGGAAGAGCGGGTGGTGCGCTGGTGGTCGGGTGGCCTGATGTGGATCTTCGGCTTCCGCCTGCAGCGGGTCGGCCAACCCCTGCCCGGTGCGGTGCTGTTCGTCGCCAACCATGTGGGTTGGGTCGATATCTGCGTGATCCACAGTCAGAAGATGGTCGGCTTCGTCGCCAAGCGCGAGATCGCCAGCTGGCCGGTGGTTGGCTGGGTCGCCAGCCGTGGCCACACCATCTTCCACCAGCGTGGCAACACCGAATCGCTGGGCGGGGTGATGGAGGAAATGGTCAAGCGGCTGCAGGAACAACGGCCGGTGGCGGTGTTCCCGGAAGGGCGGACCCGCGGCGGCCGCGACGTCGGCCCGTTCCACGCACGTATCTTCCAGGCGGCGGTCGAGGCCGGAGTGCCGGTGCAGCCGATCGCACTGCGTTACGGCGTGCGCGGCGACGCGCAGACCACGGTGGCGTTCGGGCCGGGCGAGAGCTTCGCCGGCAACTTCCTGCGTCTGCTGGGTGAGCCGGCACGGCGTGGCGAGGTGCATTTCCTCGAGCCCATCGCCATCCAGGATCTGGAAGGCCGCCGGCGTATCGCCGAGACCTCGCGTGCGCGCATCGTGGCGGTGATGGAAGGACCATAAGGTGCGGATCACGGCCAGCGCTGTGTTGGGCAGTCAACGCCAACCGGGTCGGTCATGCTGAGCGCCTGCAACTACCAGCCGCCGCGCTGGCTGCGTAATCCGCACCTGCAGTCGATGCTGGCATCGAGCCGGCTGCGGCTGCGACGTGGGCAACAGCTGTTGGCCGCCAGCGGGGCGCAGACCCAGGAACTGATCCTGGATGGCGGTGAAGGGGTGCGCCTGCAGGCCTGGCACAGTCGTCCGCAGGGCGCTCCGCCCAAGGCGCTGGCGTTGCTGCTGCATGGCTGGGAAGGCAGCGCGGAGTCCAGCTACATGCGCATGACCACTGC
>QFOV01000047.1 GCA_003248565.1 Stenotrophomonas sp. | reverse complement strand
TGGACCTTCCAGTTCCCGGCCAGCACGCTCTACCTGCAGGTGATCTGGGCCATCGGCCTGAGCATGATCGCGTTGGCCGGCCTGCTGTGGCTGCCGCGCACGCTGCTGTTGGCATTGGCGATGGTCATCATTGCCGGCCACAACCTGCTTGATCCGCTGCAGGCCCAGGGCAACGGCGTGCTGGCGACGCTATGGAAGATCCTGCACCAGCGTGACTGGATCGAGCTGGGCGACAGCCTGCGCCTGCGCACCTCCTACCCGGTGCTGCCGTGGATCGGCGTGATTGCCCTGGGCTACGTGCTGGGCCCCTGGTACGCCAGCAACCGCCCGGCGCCGCAGCGCCAGTGCTGGCTGCTGCTCACCGGCGCGGCGATGCTGATCGGCTTCGTGCTGCTGCGTGCCGCCAACATCTACGGCGACCATCTCTGGCTGCACCTTGCCGACCTCCAGCTGACGCTGATGAGCCTGCTCAATGTCACCAAGTACCCGCCTTCGCTGCTGTTCCTGTTGCTGACGCTGGGCATCGGCCTGTTGCTGCTGCGCCTGTACGAGCAGCCGCGCATCGCGGCATGGCTGCAGCCACTGGCGTGGATAGGCGCGGCGCCGATGTTCTTCTACCTGCTGCACCTGTATGTGCTGAAGCTGCTGTACCTGGCCGCGCAGGCGTATTGGGGTGCAAACCACACGCCCTACTTTGCGGTTGAGTCGGTGTCGGCATTGCTGTTGATCAGCGTCGTGCTGGCCGTGCTGCTCTACCCCTCCACCCGCGCCTTTGCCCGCTTCAAGGCACGCCGTCGCGACCTGGCCTGGCTGCGTTACCTCTGAACGCGCAGCCCCGGGGCAGCGGTCCTATACTCGGCCGCTGTCCCACCCGGCACCACCGATGACCGCAACTGCCTTGAGCCGCCCCCGCTCCGACGACTTCCTCGGCCACCCCAAGGGCGTCTACGTCTGCTTCTTCACCGAAATGTGGGAGCGCTTCTCCTTCTACGGCATGAAGGCGTTGCTGCTGCTCTATCTCACCAAGTACCACCTGTTCGGCGACAAGGCCGGCCTGGACCTGCTCGGTGCCTACGGTGGCCTGGTCTACTGCATCCCCGTGTTTGGCGGGCTGCTGGCCGACCGCTGGCTGGGCATGCGCAAGGCGGTGGTGTTCGGCGGCATCCTGCTGGTACTGGGGCACATCGGCATGGCCTTCGAGGGGCACGAAGCGCACCGCGTAGCAGGTGAAGTGGTACGCGACGAAGCCGCGTTGTCGATCACCTATCTGTCGCTGGCGCTGATCATCATGGGCGTGGGCTTCCTCAAGCCCAACATCTCCACCATCGTCGGCAAGCTCTACCCGGAGAACGACCCGCGCCGTGACTCGGGCTTCTCCCTGTTCTACGCCGGCATCAACCTCGGCGCCCTGTTCGCCTCGCTGGTCTGCGGCTTCCTTGGCGAAGCCTATGGCTGGAAGTACGGTTTCGGCGCGGCGGGCATCGGCATGCTGGTCGGGCTGGCGATGTTCCTGTGGGGGCAGAAGTACCTGCACGGGCATGCCGAGCCGGCGCAGCCGGAAACACTGAGTGAGCGCGTGTTCGGCGTGCCGCGCGAATGGCTGATCTACGGCGTTGCCATCGTCGGCATCATTCCGGTTGCGGCGCTGATGTGGGCTGCCGCCAATGGCGCGTTCGCGCTGGGCGGCGAAATCAGCCTCGCATTGATGTTGATGATCGTCGTACTCGGCGGCGTGCTGCTGTGGTTTGCCTGGTTCACCGGCACGCAGTGCACGCCAGAACAGCGCCAGCAGATGATCGCGCTGATGGTGCTGATCTTCATGGCGCTGGTGTTCTTCACCTTGTACGAGCAGACCTATGGTTCGTGGGTCACCTTCACCGACCGCTTGTTGACCAAGGATCTGGTGCCTTCGCTGGTGATCCGCGAAGGCACGCCACTGCCCTGGTCCATCGTCTCGCTGCTGCTGGCGCCGCTGGGCTTCGTGGTCGCAGCACGCCTGTCTGATCGCAATCCGGCATCAAATGCACCGCGCCTGCTGTTCGGCATCATCGTCGTGGCCATGCTGGTGATGCTGGTCCGCGACTGCCTGGTGCTGCCGCAGAGCGCCGGTTCACTGACCTATCTGGGTGCGCTGTTCCTGGTGCTGCTTGCACCGGTGTTCGCTGCCTTGTGGGCATGGTTGGACAAGCGCCGCCTCGACCCGTCCAAGCCGCTGAAATCCTCGTTCGGCCTGGTGTTCGGCGCCCTGTCCTTCGTGCCCTTGGCCTTGGCCGCGCAGCAGGTGGGCGCAACCGGGCAAATGGCCAGCGTGTGGTGGCTGGTGCTGGCCTACCTGATCCTGGAGATTGGCGAAATGTGCCTGTCGCCGGTCGGCCTGTCGGCCGTCACCCAGCTGGCGGCACCGCGCGTGGTCAGCCTGATGATGGGCACCTGGTTCCTGGCCACGGCATTCTCCGAGACGCTGGCAGCACTGTTCGGCAAGCTCGCCGCCATCGACGTACCCGAAGGCGAAGTGATGAATATCGCCGAGGCAGCTGGCCGCTACGAACACCTGTTCTGGCTGCTGATGTGGATAGGCCTGGGCTGCGCGTTGGTAGCCCTGCTGGCGTCGCCGATGCTGAAGCGGATGATGCACGGCGTGCGCTAACCCCGCGTTTGTAGGAGCGTCATAAGTCGCGAAGCTAGCACCGCTTGCGTGGCAGCAGAACCCGCAACCTGACACAACATCAGCTTCGCGGTTTACACCACTCCCACAAAAACCCAGGGCCAACGCCCGCAATCCGAACAGGCGACTACTTCGCCTTCTCTCCACCCAGGTGCTCCGACAGGAAGCCCAATAGCCTCCCGTAGTACTCCCGCTGATGCGGCTCGGTATAGAAGCCATGCCCTTCAGTACTGAAGTACAAGGACTCAACCGGCACGCCGGCCTTCTTCAACGCAGATTCCATCATCCGGGTATGCTCGATCGGCGCGATCTCATCCTCGCCACCGGCAGCCAGAAACACCGGCACCTTGATGCGGTCAGCAAAACGGTTCGGCGACGCAGCCGCCAGTGCAGCCTGATCTTCACCTACCCAATCCTTCGACGAATTGCCAAGACTGCGCGCGGTGCGCACATCTGCGCGCAGCATCATCGGTAGATCGTAGACACCCACATAGCCCGCGGCACAGCGGTATAGCGCGGGCTCCTTGGCCGCGCCCATCAGCGCCGCGTAGGCACCATAGCTGGCGCCGTAGATGCAGATTCTCGCTGCATCGGCCTGCCCTTCACGTATTGCCCAGCGGGTAGCGTCGGTCAGGTCGTCCTGCATGGTCCCACCCCACTGCTGTGCACCCGCACGACTGAAGGCCCAACCATAATTGCCCGATCCCCGGTAGTTGACCTGCATCACCGTGTAGCCGGCAGCAGCCAACATCTGCGCATCGCGGTCGTAGTGCCACTCATCGAATACGGTGTAAGGACCGCCATGCGGCATCAACACCATCGGCCGCGCACCAGTCGCACCACGCGGCTTGGTCAGATAGCCATGAATCTTCAAGCCATCGCGTGCAGTGAAGCTGAAAGGCTCGACAACGGCGGCAGCATCCGGATCGATCCAGCTGCCACTGGCCACAACGAAATCCAGCTTCTTGGCAGCTGGATCGTAGAGGTAGAAGTCACCGGGATTGCTGCCTGACCACACGCGCACCATCAACAGCAGGCCATCCTTGCTGGTCGAGGTCACTCGCACCGACTGGCCTGGGAATGCCGCCTCGAGACTGCGTTGCAAGCGCGCTTCAGGCACCGAGTCATCGAAGAATACGCTCCGGTGTCGCCCGTCCATCAGCAGTGCACCTACAGGAATGTTTGTAGCGCGACGATAGATGATGGTCCACGGATCAACCGTATCATCACGCAACACCGTGCGGCGTTCATTGCTGATGGTATTCCACGCCACGACGCTGTCCGGCCCCGCCCCATCGCCACGCACCAGCAGGTAGGCAAGCGAATTGTCTTCCGAAAAGCCCAAGGCTTCCTCAATGCGGCCGCTCACCTTCTGGTCGTTGATCAAGCGCCATTCGCCGCCAGCGGCGTCGCGATAGTAGAGCTTGCTGAGGTTGTCCAGGCCCGCTCCCAGTGCCAGCCGCACCACGCCCGCGTTATCGGTCGCAAACGCCGCACGACGGACCGGAACCGTCGCCGACACAGTGCGACGACCGGTATTTACATCCAGAATCTCCGCACGAGTGAACGGATCCTGCGTTCCCAATGGCCAGGTCGAGATCACCACGTCGCGGTCTTCTGCAGGCAAAGGATCAACCAGGAAAGCCGCAACGCTTTCCACCTTCTTCGGCTGTATGCGTGTGCCCACCCCGTTTCCCTGCACCCTGTAACCAACCAGAAGGTCGGCCCGCCCGCCATCTGCGTTGATCGCATACAACTCACCCGTCAGTCGCGGCTCATCCAGCAGCCCGAACTTCTCGGCGATGCCGATCAATACGCGTTCGTCGTTCACCCAATCGAAACTGCTCACATGCCCATTGCGCATCGGCACGAACATGCCGGATTGCTTATTGCCTTCGCGGGTAAAAATGACGAGCGCAGTCTTGTCTTCAAGCGGTACCGTCGCCGCGTAGTACTTACCCGAGGGCGACAGCTTGATATCGTTGAACTCATCCTTGCGTATGAACTGCCCCAGATCCACGGCAGCCCAACCGGTCGTCGAACACAAACACAGCAGCAAAGCCATCGCCAGCTTCATCATCTGCATCAGCCCCAAACGGGCGTCCGGCCCGCGTTGGGCGATTCTAGCCCCCTGCCTTTGGTTATTTCCATACAGGAAATGCGGGCAGCCGTTCAAAAGATAATCAAGGACTACCGACTCCTCTGCTAAAAGAGCCTGCGGCCAAAAGCCGGGTTTCCCCTGCCAGCAGCGGAAGCCTGCCGTAGCAGAATCCAGCCCTGCTCAAATCCAGTCCTTAGTGCTTTATGCCTTATCAGCTGCAACCAGACGATAAGCATCATGCAGCATGCCGACGAAGACCTTCCGTTGCCCCGCATCCAGCACCACCGATTCCCGAAACCGGTCAACAGAGCCAGCCCAATCGTCCAGGGCATCATCGTTGTAGATCGCCTGATACGCATCCCATGCACCCGCGGCTCGCAGGTATAGCGTCTGCGCGAACAGCTCAAGCGATTCCCCATTCGAGAGTTTCAGCGGCCTGCTGGCCTGGGTGTGGCTGAGCACCTGCCGCAGCACCTGGTCGTCTTTGAGTTGCGATGCCCATACATGACCATTCAGATGCTGGCGAACGAACTCCAAAATCCCGGCATGCTCATCAGCCAGCCCATTGGCGTAGATCTCGTCAGACAGCCGCAGATGGCGCCCGTCGAACAGCCACTTGACCACGAGCGCGGCCGCCGGTTTCACCGTGTTATGCGCATTGGCCTGATCAAACTCATGGTGCCCCATGAACTGGCGATCCTGCACGATGCTCACCTGCATGGTCTCCACCCGCTGCTTCCTGGGGCAGAACCAGAGCTTGAGCTCCACATCGTCACCAAGCGGCTTCTGAAACAGCTGCGTATCGGTATACGTGTCCACGTTCCCATCGAAGAACGTCATGCACTCGTCAAAGCCGGCATCCGGCCCCACGAAACCGTCCCAGAACCCAGTCGGCAACGTGACGTTGCCCTTTGGCTTGCGTGAAAACAGCAACACGGACTGCAGATGGCAGAGCAAGCCACCGCGCGGGCCGCCTACCGGCGGATAGAAACGGGCGTTGATTATGTCGAACCCGAAGTAGTACTCCATCTCATGGCGCTTGTCCTTGACGCTCTTGGTGCCCTGATTCGCAGTGACAGACACAGGCGGCTTGCCGATTCCGAGCTGCTCGAACCAATCCACGAGCTGCGGAGCACTACCTTTGGCGCCAATCAGGCTTACCAGATCAGAAACGTGCATGGTGTCTTCCGTGAGACCGTGAGCTGGCCGAATTATGACAGGTAGTGGGTTCGGCACGCCCTTACTGGAAATACAGGCAATCTGCGAGACGTGGATCTCCTATCCATCTTCAACCAAAGAGAAGCAGGCAGGCATGCGACAAACCTGCGTATGCACCAATCTCTCCCCCACCTTCTTCAGCCTCCCTCCAACGCATCGTGGCAAGCAACAGCTTGTGCATGGCGCATTCATGCCTGTCTGTGGCCAAGGGGATCAAACCAGAGTAAATGCGCATGCCCGGCGCGCCCAAATATGTGGTCTGCCGTATTCGAACGTATCCAATGCAATGGTAGCGAGCGCCGCCCACGGCTGAGACTTCAACCGGACCAGGGAGACCGGATGAGAAACGCAGCAGATTGGTGCCACCCCAAAAGTTTAAGCGCTCGCACAGGCTCCATCGCTCTGGCGCCCTCCATCACTCCGCCCTCGGCGCACCCGTCGAGCCGCGCACCATCAAGTCGAAATCCAGCGTCTGCTGAAGCGGCACATCGACGCGCCCGATGATGGCTAGCAGCAGGTTGACCGCACGTGCGCCTATTTCCCGCATGGGCTGCCTGATAGTCGTCAACGGCGGGGAAAGAAAACTGGATGATGCAAGGTCATCGAAGCCGACGATGGACAAGGCATCCGGCACGGCGACGCCAAGATCCCGGCAGGCTGCCAGGGCACCTAATGCCATCTGATCGCTGAAGCAGAAGATCGCGGTCGGCATCGACGACCGTGCCAGCAACGCCATCGTCGCCGCGTGGCCCGATTCAAGCGAGAAGTCGCCGGGCACGATGCTCAGTTGGCGCAGACGACCACGCGCCTTGGCGGCAGCGCGAACCCCTTCCAACCGTTGCTGGTGCAGTGGATTGTCGGGTGGCCCGCCGACCACGGCGATCCGTTCATGTCCCAATCCGTACAGATGCTCCATCACAACGCGCGCAGCGGCCGCGTTGTCGATGTGGACGCTGGGGATACCCAAGGTCGGATCGAACTCACATCCATTGACTACCGGTGCCGTGCTGCCCTGCTGCTTGACGATGTCGCGCGCCGTTGGCGGAAGGCGATGCCCAAGCACGATCAGACCGTCGGCCTCGTTGCGCCTGAGCATCTGCGCGTACCGTTCCTCGCGCTCGGCCTGATGCTGGGTATCGCCTAGCAGAACCGCGTAGCCAACTGCCTGCGCTGCATCTTCGGCGCCCTGCAGGATCTGCGCGAAGAACGGATTGGCAATGTCCGGGACGGTAACCAGGATCTTGCCGCTGCGCTGGGTCTTGAGTGTCCTGGCGACGCTGTTGGGAACATAGCCAAGCTTGGCGGCCGCTTGCTCGATGCGCTTGCGCGTGGCCGGCAGGACTTTGTCCGGCCGGGTGAGCGCGCGTGACACCGTGCCGGCGGAAACGCCGACGTGCTTTGCAATGTCGTAGATGGTTGCCATGCGTTACGTCTTTCCTCTCGTGGCGCGATGCACAACGCATCTACGGGAGACCCGTGCTAGCGTGATGCAATCGATTGCATTAAGGCGAATTCCTTTGAAAACGCTTAAAGGTCCTGCGCTTTTCCTGGCACAGTTCATCGGTAACAGTTCTCCGTTCGATCGGCTGGACACGCTGGCGGCCTGGGCTGCGGGCTTGGGCTATTCTGGCGTACAAGTACCCACAAACGCTCCCCTACTGTTTGATCTGTCGCAGGCAGCGCAGAGTCAGGCGTACTGCGATGATGTCGCCAGCATGCTGGCCACACATGGCCTGCAGATCACCGAGCTGTCCACCCACCTGCAAGGGCAGCTGGTCGCCGTCCATCCTGCCTACGACGCCCTGTTCGACGGATTCGCACCGCCGGACAAGCGTGGCGATCCTGCCGCCCGCCAGGCGTGGGCGGTGCAGCAACTCCTGCTCGCCGCCAAGGCCAGCCAGCGCCTGGGACTGACGGCGCACGCCACGTTCTCCGGCGCGCTGGCCTGGCCTTACTTCTATCCCTGGCCGCAACGGCCGCCTGGACTGGTGGAAGCCGCCTTCGCCGAACTTGGCCGCCGCTGGCGCCCCATCCTGGATGCCTTCGACGCCTGCGGCGTGGACCTGTGTTTCGAGATCCACCCGGGCGAAGACCTGCACGACGGTGCAACCTTCGAGCGCTTCCTCGATGTGGTGGACCACCACCCTCGGGCCAAGATCCTGTACGACCCCAGCCACCTGCTGCTGCAACAGATCGACTACCTCGGCTTCATCGACCGCTATCACGCGCGCATCGGTATGTTCCACGTCAAGGACGCGGAGTTTCGCGCCAGTGCCCGCAGTGGCGTCTATGGCGGATACCAGGACTGGATCGATCGCCCGGGGCGCTTCCGTTCGCTCGGCGACGGCCAGATCGATTTCAAGGCGATCTTCGCCAAACTGGCGCACTACGATTTTCCGGGCTGGGCAGTGCTGGAGTGGGAGTGCTGCCTGAAGCACCCGGAAGACGGCGCACGCCAGGGCGCCGCCTTCATCGCCGACCACATCATCCGGGTGACGGAGCGCGCCTTCGACGATTTCGCCGACGGCGGCAGCGATACCAGGTCTATTCGTCACATGTTGGGAATCTGAACCACCACCGCCCCGGGAGGGCAGGCCATGACGCACACCATGTCGCGCTTGGGCGCGATGATGTTTCTGCAGTTCTTCATCTGGGGGGCGTGGTTTGTGACCCTGGGAACCTATCTGGTGCAGGGCCCGTTGCAGGCCAGCGCCGGCCAGGTGGCGACGGCCTTCCTCAGCCAATCCATCGGCGCCATCCTCGCCCCTTTCCTGGTCGGCCTGATCGCGGACCGCTACTTCGCGGCGCAACGCATCCTCGCAGTACTGCACCTGGTCGGCGCGGTGCTCATGTGGCTGGCGTCCACGGCAAGCAATTTCAGCCAGTTCTCCGCCTGCATCTTCGGCTACATGCTGTTGTTCATGCCGACGCTGGCACTGGCCAACAGCGTGGCGATGCGGCACATGCAATCCGCAGAGAAACAGTTCCCGCTGGTGCGGGTGGCCGGCACCGTCGGCTGGATCGTGGCGGGCGTGCTGATCGGCTGGCTGGGCTGGGAGCAGTCGCAGCGCCTGGAGCAGACGTTCCGGATGGCGGCGATGGCATCGCTGGCCTTGGGCCTGTATGCATTCACGCTGCCGCACACGCCGCCGCTGGCACGACAGCAGGACACCGGGCTGGGGCAGATGCTGGGGCTGGACTCGCTGCAGCTTCTGAAGTCGCGCTCTTACCTTGTGTTCTTCCTCGCCTCCATCGCCATCTGCGTTCCGCTGGCGTTCTACTACAACTTCACCAACCCGTATCTCAACGATCTTGGCGTGCGCGGCGCGGCGGGGCTGCAATCGCTGGGACAGGTCTCCGAAGTACTGCTGATGCTGGCCATGCCATTCCTGTTCGTGCGGCTCGGGGTCAAGACGATGCTGGCGGTGGGCATGGCGGCTTGGGTTGTGCGCTACATCATGTTCGCCTTTGGCGATGCCGGCGACGGCTTCTCCCTGCTCGTGATCGGCATCGTGTTGCATGGCATCTGCTACGACTTTTTCTTCGTCACCGGCCAGATCTACACCGATGCGCATGCCGGCCCCGCCGCGCGCAGCAGCGCGCAGGGGTTCATCACCTTGGCCACCTACGGCGTGGGCATGCTGATCGGCACGTTCCTGTCCGGTGCGGTGGTTGAACACTTCACCACCGCGGCCGGACCGGACTGGCAGCGGATCTGGCTGTTCCCCGCAGGCGTCGCGCTGATCGTGCTGATCGCCTTCCTGTTGTTTTTCCGCGAGCGGCCGGTAGTGGTTGCCGCACCTTCCACTCCCTGAGGACCGCAACCGATGCAAAAGCTTGGAATCGCCATCGTCGGCGCCGGCATGATTGGTGCCGTGCACCGCCGCGCTGCACTGCTGGCCGGCGCCGAAGTGCGCGGCGTGGCGGCCTCTTCTTCGCAGCGCGCACGCGAAATGGCGCAGTCGTGGAATGTCCCCCGCGCCTATCGGAACATCGAGGAGGTGGTCGCCGATCCACAGGTACAGGTCGTGCACATCTGCACGCCAAACCATCTTCACCGCCCCATGGCACAAGCTGCACTGGAAGCCGGCAAGCACGTCATCTGCGAGAAGCCGCTGGCCACGACCCTGGAGTACGCGCAGGCCATGGCAACACTGGCCGCTTCCAGCGGACTGGTCGCCACCGTCCCGTTCGTCTACCGCTACCACCCGGTGATCCGCGAAGCGCGCGCGCGCATCGCGCAAGGAGAACTTGGGCCGCTGCACCTGATCCACGGCAGCTACCTGCAGGACTGGCTGCTCGACCCTGCCAGCAATAACTGGCGCGTCGACCCGGTGCTGGGTGGCGCGTCGCGCGTGTTTGCCGACATCGGTTCGCACTGGTGCGATCTGGTGGAATGGACCAGCGGCGAGCGCTTCGCCGAGGTCAGCGCCGCCTTCAACACCGTGGTCAACGAACGCGGCACGGTCACCAGCCAGAGCTTCACCACACCGGCAGCGCGCAGCACGATGCAGCCGGTAACGAGCGAAGACGTGGCTGCGGCAATGTTCAGGACCGACGCGGGAACGCTGGCATCGTTGACGGTCAGCCAGGTATCGGCGGGACGACGCAATCGGCTCTGGTTCGAGATCGATGGCGCCAAGGCCAGCTTGGCGTTCAACCAGGAAGACGCCGAGCGGCTGTGGATCGGCCTGCCCGACCAGCGGGAGGAGATCTTCGTACGTGGGCCGGGCGCCGGCAGTGCGGAGCAACGCAGGCTGTCGGTGTTGCCTGCCGGGCACGCACAGAGCTACAGCCATTGCTTCGAGGCGTTCATCGCAGACACCTATCGCGCCATCGAAGGCGAGCGGCCGCAAGGCCTGCCCACCTTCGATGACGGATTGCGCTCGGCGCGGATTGTTGATCGCGTCATCACCTCGGCCAGGACGCGCGCCTGGACCACCATCGCTTGAATTCCACGAGGATCTCTTGATGAACATCTGTGCTCGCAAGGCCGCAAGTCTCGCCCTGCTGTTGCTCACTTCCCTGCCCGCCTTCGCGCGCGACGTCGACGACCCGCAAAGACCCATCGCGGTGCAGATGTATACGCTCCGCGACGCCGGCTCGATCGAGCAGCAGCTGAAGATCGTCCACGACGCCGGCGTGCATGCAGTGGAAATCGTTGGTACACAGAACCTCAGCGCTCCCGAACTCAAGCAGCTGCTGGACAAGTATTCGATCAAGGCGATTTCATCCCACGTGCTGCTGGTCGATCTGCGCGGGGATCTGGACGGGGTGGTGGCCTTCAACCGCTCAATCGGCAACACGACGCTGGTGCTGCCCTATCCGGACGAGAAGAACCTGCCGAGCGATGCCGCGAGTTGGACCGCATTGGGCCAGGAACTGGGCCGGCTCGCGAAGCAGGTGCGCGACAAGGGCATGCGCCTGGCCTACCACAACCACCACTTCGAGCTGGTCGACGTCGGGGGCAGAACAGGGCTGGAACTGCTGCTGGAAGTAGCCGGCCCCGACCTGCAGATCGAGCTCGACCTGGCCTGGGTCGCACGTGCGGGCCTGGACCCGGTGGTGATGCTGGAGAAACTCCAGGGCCATGTGTTTGCGGTACATGCCAAGGACAATGCGCCGAAAGGCCAGGCGGAAGACGAAGGCGGCTTCGCCGCAGTTGGCCAAGGCGTGCTGGACTGGCCGGCGATCCTGCCTGCCGTGGCCGCTGCCGGCGCACAGTGGTACATCATCGAGCACGACCAGCCACGTGATCCGGCCAAGGTCATCCAGGCCGGCGCGGACTACCTGCGCGAACACCTGCCGGCCCAGCCTTCTGGAAAATAACGCCTGCGAACGCAGGCAGTCGGCGCCCTGCTGCGATGGCGTCCCCACAAGTACGCCGCTGAAACAAAAACCCCGGTAAGCACAGTGGCGTACCGGGGTTCGTTGGAATCGCAGAACTACTGAAAATCAGAACGGAATATCGTCGTCAGCGAAGTCGTCCATCGGCGGAGCCGACTGCTGCTGCGGCGGTGCCTGGCGCTGCTGCTGACGCTGACCGCCGCCGTAGCCACCGCCGCCGCCCTGGTCCTGGTTGCCATAACCGCCCTGGCCGCCACCCTGCTGCTGACGCGGGGCCGACTGCCGCTGCGGACGATCACCGCCGTAGCCGCCACCGCCACCACCGCCGCCGCCTTCACCACGGCCGCCGAGCATCTGCATTTCGTTGGCGACGATATCGGTGGTGTACTTTTCAACACCGTCCTGGCCGGTGTACTTGTCGTAGCGCAGTTCGCCTTCGACGTAGACCGAGCTGCCCTTGCGCAGGTATTCACCGGCGATCTCGCCGAGCTTGCCGAAGAACACCACGCGGTGCCATTCAGTACGCTCCTGCTGGTTGCCGTCACGGTCCTTGCGCACGCTGGTGGTGGCCAGGCTGATGCGGGTGATCGCCATGCCAGCCTGGGTGTACTTGGTGTCCGGGTCGTTGCCGAGGTTGCCGACGAGGATGACTTTATTGATGCCGCGGGCCATAGGTTCCTACTCTTCCGTTGGGGTCCACCCGCCGGATGCGGGCAATAGCCGACGTATTATATCTGTCCGGCGACAGATAGCAGCCAATCCCTGCAGCCCTTGCGGCGTAAGGCTTGCGCTGGCCCAGCCGCGCATCCGGCGGCTTTTGGCCAGGCCGGATCACCGCCCTTCCAGCGCTGGAATGGCCCGGCAGACGGCCGATCCCGGACCCGGCCCGCCCCCTTTCGCCGACCTCATGGCATGATGCCAGACGTCGTTCAGATTGCTGGTCAAGATGGTCATCAAGGGCAAAGCCACCTCTTTGGATATCGCGCACATGGCCGGCGTTTCCCAGCCCACGGTGTCGCGTGCGCTGCGCGGCAGCCCGATGGTCAATGCCGAAACCCGCCAGCGCATCCTCGATATCGCCCGCCAGCTAAACTACAAGGTCGACAAGAACGCCTCCAGCCTGCGCTGCCAGCAGTCCGGCACGCTGGCGCTGCTGTTCTTCGAGGACCCGACCAACGATGACTCCTTGATCAATCCGTTCTTCCACTCGATGCTGGGCTCGATCACCCGTGCCTGTGCGCTGAAGGGGCTGGACCTGCTGGTCTCGTTCCAGCAGCTGTCCAGCGACTGGCATGCCGACTTCGAGGACAGCAACAAGGCCGACGGCATCATCCTGCTCGGCTATGGCGACTACCACGAATCAGTGGAGAGGCTGCAGCGGCTGGTGGAGCAAGGCACCCATTTCGTGCGCTGGGGTGCGGCCTTGCCGGGCCAGCCAGGCGTATCGATCGGCAGTGACAACTTCCAGGGCGGCTTTGATATCAGTGCGCACCTGCTTGAGCAGGGCCGCCAGCGCATCGCATTTCTGGGCCACGCGTCCAGCCACTATCCCGAGTTCGAGGAACGCTACCGCGGCCACGTCGAAGCGCTGGCCGCGCGCGGTCTGAAGGCAGATGCATCGCTGCAGCACGACGCCATCACCACCGAAGACTCCGGCCATGCGGCTTGTATTGCCCTGCTCGACAGCGGCAAGGACTTCGATGCGATCTGCGCGGCCAGCGATCTGATCGCCATCGGTGCCTTGCGCGCCCTGCGCGAGCGCGGCGTGCGTGTGCCGCAGGACATCGCGGTCACGGGCTTTGACGATATTCCGCTGGCGGCATCGGTATCGCCGCCGCTGACCACGGTACAGCAGGACACCAAGCAGGCCGGTCAGCTGCTGGTCGACAAGCTGCTGAGCCTGATTGCCGGTGAGCCGGTGGAAGGCCTCACCATTCCGGTGAAGCTGGTAGTGCGGGAATCATCGCTCGGCGTGTGATTCGCGCCGTAGCCCGAGTAAGCGCAGCGCACCCGGGAAATGCAGGAACACGAAGTTTCGTCAGGTTCCATCTCCATAGACAAGTCACTTCTACGACCTGTCGGACGCAAGCCCCGGGTGCGCTGCGCTTACCCGGGCTACGGAGTCTTCGCGCGCCTTGGCCTAGCTGAAATCCTTGAGGATTTCGCCCACGCCTGACGGTGAGATTTCAAAGCCCAGTGGCGTGCCGGGGTTGATCACCACGCCGTAGCCGCCGGGCACGCGGCGCAGCACGTCCAGCATCAGCATGCGGATGTTGTGCGGTGCCTGTTGCTGGTGGAAACCAACCCGCGCCATATCGGTGAATACCGCCACGTGCAGCACGCCCTGCTTGTCGAACAGCAACGGATCGAAGCCACTGCCGTCAGGCGTGACCAAGCTGCCGGTCAGCAGCACCACGTCGGAAGCGACGAAGGCCTGCATGAAGGCGCGGATCGGCAGTTTGCCGTCCATTGCGGTCTGCAACAGGGTCTCGATGGGGGTTTGCGGGGGGAGCTGGTTCATACGGTGCCGCCGGGAATGCCTGGGGGCGGATTGTAGCGGGTGGGGCTTGGGGCGTCGCAGAGGCTGAAGGTGAGACAGTAGCGAGAGCTACCCCTCCCCGGCCCTCCCCTTGCCTGCGGCAAAGGGAGGGAGACAAGCAAAGCCTCCAGCTGCACGCGATCTGCCCCCTCCCTTTTGCGCAGCAAAGGGGAGGGTTGGGGAGGGGTGCTTTTGGCGCGGGGGATCAACTAGCTAAAGCTGCCCTCACCCCAACCCCTCTCCCGCGTGCGGGAGAGGGGCTTAAGCGAACATCACTGCGCCAGTCGCACGTCCCTGGCTTGCTGATCCGCCATAGCAGCGTCCAACTGCGTCTGCAGCTCAGCCTGCATCACCTGCCCTTCCAGCACAAACACCTTGACGCCATGCGCCGGCACTTCGGTCTTCAGCGAACTTTTCACCTTCAACGAACCGCTACCCAACACATCACGCCACTGCCCGGCCTGCAGGTAACGGTTCACCTCGAACCAACGTGCTGTATCGCCCTTGTTCAACAGCACCAACGCAGTCTGCGCAGCATCACCATGCTGCAGCACGCGGTAGAACACCGCCTCATCGCCGTGCAGCCGCTCATTCACCTGCAAGCCACGCTGCAACGCTGGCGTTGCCTCACGCAGTTTGGCAATGCGCTGCAGCGGCGCGAAGATCGGACTCTGCCCTGCTTCATCCACCCGCTGCTGACCAAAGTACGCGCGATTACCCGCATGCTCGGCGCGGCCGCGCATGAAGCCGGTTTCCGAGCCGTAATAGAGCACCGGAATGCCGCGTGCGGTGAACAGCCAGTTATGCACGTCGATGAAGCCGGCATCGCTGGCATCCAGGCGCGCCATGTCATGGTTGTCGTAGAAGCTCATCAAGGCATACGGATTGGCATACGGGCCGCCGCTCAGGTGCAGTGGTTCGGCCAGCGTTTCAAAACCTTTCTGCTCCTTGCCGAATACCGACGACAGCGCACCGCGTAGCGGGAAATCCAACACGCTGACGTTGGCGTTCGCCGGCCAGGTGTGCTCGGCGATCTTGGCGGCGTCGTAGTCGAAGGCTTCGCCGAACATGAACATGCCCGGGTGCTCGGCACGGATGCGGTTCACGAATTCATGCCACCACGGATGCGGCAACCAGCCAATGGTATCGATGCGCAATGCATCCACACCCTGCGCCGTCCATTGCAGGTAGGCGCCAACCAGGTAATCCATCACCGCCGGATTGTGCTCGTTGAAATCCGACAGCTCGGCCAGGTTGCCGTCGAAGATCGAACCCTTGCTGCCATCGACCGGGCCGATGTTGTTGTAGAACGCATGCAGCGGATTGTGTTTCGGATCGAGCTTGTCCGGGGCCAGGTTCTGATGGTCGGCAATCAGCTTGCCGTCCTTGTCGAAGATCTGCCCGAACTGCGGCTGCCGCTTGGGCATGGTCCAGGCCGGCGAGCCGTGGTTGCCGACGATATCCAGCACCACTTT
Organism: Stenotrophomonas sp.; assembly: GCA_003248565.1. Lineage (GTDB taxonomy): Bacteria > Pseudomonadota > Gammaproteobacteria > Xanthomonadales > Xanthomonadaceae > Stenotrophomonas. The sequence goes on along the minus strand of QFOV01000047.1, from coordinate 165 downwards.
CAGCTTGGCATCGTGCAGGCCCTTGGTCAGCCCAGCGAAATCCAGGTCTGCGCTGGGCAGATGCTCATCCAGCTTGTAGAAGTTGATGCCCCAATAGCCGTGGTAACCGGTCTTGCCGCGGTCGGTCAGCGTGCTGGTGCAGCTGATCGGCTTGCTGCCGGTGAA
>QFOV01000421.1 GCA_003248565.1 Stenotrophomonas sp. | reverse complement strand
TTCGAGAACGGCCCCAACGGCCCGCTGGTGCCGGAGCTGAAGGCCTTGTTCCCGGATGCGCCGTATATCGCCCGCCCCGGCCAGATCAATGCCTGGGACAACGAAGACTTCGTCAAGGCGGTCAAGGCCACCGGCAAGAAGCAGCTGCTGATTGCAGGCGTGGTCACCGAGGTCTGCGTGGCGTTCCCGGCGTTGTCGGCGCTGGCGGAGGACTTCGAGGTGTTCGTCGTCGCCGATGCGTCCGGCACCTTCAACAGCATGACCCAACAAGCTGCCTGGAGCCGCATGGAGCAGGCCGGCGCACAGCTGATGACCTGGTTCGGCGTGGCCTGCGAACTGCACCGCGACTGGCGCAACGACGTGGAAGGCCTGGGTGCATTGTTCTCCAATCACATCCCCGACTACCGCAACCTGATCACCAGCTACACCACTCTCACTGCCAGCAAGTAAGGCCAGCGCCCAAGCCACAAGGACGCCGCCAGCCCACCGGCGGCGTTTTTGCATGAATACGCAGGCACTATCCGAAGGTCCAGTTCCGCGCATCATCGCTGCCGCGTTACCGTCCCCGGGTTGCTTCCCCACGGTATCCGCCCCATGCAGCCCACCACCCAAGACACCGCCTCGGCGCGCTTTGCGATCCGCTGTGCGAATTTCGCCGAACGCTGGTTCCCCGACTCCTGGGTGTTCGCCGCCCTCGCCCTGGCCGCCGTCTCATTGGCGGCCTTGTCCATAGGCGCCGCGCCTACCGACACCGCCAAGGCCTTCGGCGATGGCTTCTGGAGCCTGATCCCCTTCACCATGCAGATGGCCTTCGTGGTGATCGGCGGCTATGTGGTGGCCTCGTCGGGTCCGGCCTCGCGCTTGATCGATCGGCTGGCCCGTGTGCCGAAGAACGGACGCAGCGCAGTCGCCCTGGTCGCCATCGTGTCGATGACCGCATCGTTGTTGAACTGGGGCCTGAGCCTGGTATTCGCCGGCCTGCTGGTGCGTGCATTGGCACGCCGCAGCGAGCTGAAGATGGATTACCGCGCCGCCGGTGCGGCGGCGTATCTCGGCCTGGGCGCGGTATGGGCCCTGGGCCTGTCGTCCTCGGCCGCGCAGCTGCAGGCCAACCCGGCCAGCCTGCCGCCGTCGATCCTGTCGATCACCGGCGTCATCCCGTTCACCGAAACCATCTTCCTGTGGCAGTCCGGCGTGCTACTGGCCGCGCTGGTGGTGGTGTCACTGATCATTGCCTACGTCACCGCACCGGCCGCCAACTCGGCGCGCGATGCCGCCGACTGCGGCGTCGATGTCACCGCCGATGCCGCCCCGGCCAAGGCCAAGCCGACCCGCCCCGGCGAATGGCTGGAGCACAGCCCGCTGCTGATCCTGCTGCTGGTTGCGCTGGCTGCTGGCTGGTTGATCCACGAGTTCAGCACCAAACCGGCGATCCAGGCGATCTCTGGCCTGAACACCTACAACCTGCTGTTCCTGATGGCTGGCGCGTTGCTGCACTGGCGCCCGCGCAGCTTCCTCGATGCGGTATCGCGCGCCGTGCCCTCAACCACCGGCGTGCTGATCCAGTTCCCGCTGTACGGCTCCATCGCCGCCATCATGACCACGGTCAATGGCAGCGAGGGCCATAGCGTTGCCCACATCATCTCCACCTTCTTCACACAGATCGCCAGCCACGACACCTACGCGCTGCTGATGGGCAGCTACTCGGCGGTGCTGGGCTTCTTCATCCCGTCCGGCGGCGGCAAGTGGATCATCGAAGCCCCGTACGTGATGCAGGTGGCCAATGAACTGCATTACCACCTCGGCTGGTCGGT
>QFOV01000046.1 GCA_003248565.1 Stenotrophomonas sp. | reverse complement strand
CAAAGCCAAAGCCAAAGCTACTCCGTCACCACCACGCTGTTGCGGCCCTTGCCCTTGGCTTCATACAAGGCGGCATCGGCGCGCGCGAACCAATCCTGCCAGCGCTGCTCACCGGCATACATCGCCGCTCCTATCGAGATTGTGATGCGACCTCCTGGGCCACGCAGCGATTCATACACCGCCTTGCGCAGGCGCTCGGTGAACCGGAGCAATGCTTCATGGCTACCGGTATCGGCAAGGATCACGAACTCCTCGCCGCCAAAACGAAACACCTGGTCGTTCTCACGCAGTTCAAAGCGCAGGATCGCAGCCAGGTCGGACAGGGCGGTATCGCCGGCGCCATGGCCGTAGTGATCATTGACCGCCTTGAAGTTGTCGATGTCGATCACCACCAGGCCTTGCCGGTAGCGTTCATCGCGGACGCCATCGATATGCGCCTGCAATGATTTTTCCAACGCGCGCCGGTTGGGCACGCCGGTCAATGCGTCCAGTGATGCAAGCATCTCCAGGCGCGTGCGGTCGCCTTGCAGGCGATGGGAGAAGTGGTAGCCAAAACCGAACACCAGCACGATGACGATCAGTGCCTGCAACTGCGGGGCATGCCCCAGCAGCAGGTCTGGCATCAGCAACAGGCCGGCAACCAGCGTCAGGTTGAGCGGGGTGGCGATCTGGTTGCGGACGATGAAGAAATTCGACATCAAGACCAGGTAGGACCACGGCAAAGCGTCGTTGCCCAACTGCCGGGCGGAGAGCAGGCAGCCGCCCACCGTCGCCACGCATAGCAATACGCCACCCAGTTCCAACCGGGGCTTGCGCTGATGTATCCATACGCTGGCCAGCAAGGCCAGCGCCGACAACAGGCAGCTGACTCCGGCAGCAATGCGTTGCCCGTCAAACCAGAGCCAGATCGCGAAGAACAACAAGGCCAGCGTGGTGACTGGAGCAATGGTACGCAACGGCACGCTGCGCAATGCCTGCGGGAGGGACGGGTACGACTTCGTGGAAGCTTTCCGGTCCATATGGCGCGAAAGATAGCAGCGGCAATGTGTTTTCCGTATTCACCTGAATAGCGGTGCTCAGCCGCTGGCGGGCTTTGTGTAGATGGAGTACAAATGTACTCCATGACTGACCTCAGCCCGCGCCGTGCCGCCATCCTTCGCTATATCCGTGACCAGGTGAATGGGCGCGGACAGGCACCGTCATTGGCTGAAATTGCTGCTGCCTGCGGCTTGGCGTCGCGCGGCGCGGCACGCAAGCATGTGCTGGCCTTGAGCGAGGCTGGCCTGATCGAGGTGGCTACGGGTCAGGCCCGCGGGATTCGCCCAGCGGGCCAGACCCCCCGGGCGGAGCTGCTGCAGGTGCCGGTATTGGGGCGGGTCGCGGCGGGTGCACCGATCGGCGCCGATGCGGAGCTGGTGGATACCCTGGCACTGGATGAGCGCCTGTTTGCCGCGCGCCCGGATTACCTGCTGCGGGTGCAGGGCGATTCGATGATCGACGACGGTATTTTCGATGGTGATCTGGTCGGCGTCAGGCGCAGCAGCGATGCGCGCAACGGCCAGACGGTGGTCGCGCGGCTGGACGGTGAGCTGACCATCAAGCGGCTCTCACGCAGCGGCAACCAGCTGCGGCTGCTGCCACGCAACCCGGCTTATGCGCCGATCGAAGTGCAGCACGATCAGGACTTCGCCATCGAAGGCGTGTTCTGTGGTCTGGTCCGACGTGGCTGATGGGCGCGGTTGTTGCCCTCGACAGCCTGCTGCACGAACGCCGGGTCTGGCGTGGTCGGCCTGCGCCGCTGCCGGCCAGCCGCCAGCCGACGGGTCATGCGCTGCTGGATGAGGCGCTGCCTACCGGTGGCTGGCCGGAGTCCGCATTGAGCGAGATTCTGTTGCCGGCCGAAGGTGTCGGTGAGTTGCAGCTGCTGTGGCCCTCGCTGGCCCGTTTGACCCAGGCAGGTGAGCGCGTGGTGCTGGTGGCACCGCCGCATGTTCCGTATGCACCGGCCTGGCAGGCGGCGGGTATCGACCTGCGCCAGTTGCAGGTGGTGCAGGCCAATGATCAACGTGATGCGCTATGGGCGACTGAACAATGCCTGCGTTCGGGTAGCTGCGGGGCCGTGCTGTGCTGGCCGCAGATGGCCGAGGACAAAGCCTTGCGACGGCTGCAGGTGGCAGCCGAATCAGGGCAGACGCTGGGTTTTGCCAGCCGGCCGTTGCAGGCGGCCAGGAATCCTTCGCCAGCTGCCTTGCGTATCGCCATCGATGCGCAGCCAGCGCAGCTGCGGGTGTTGAAGTGTCGCGGTGGCATGGTGCCGCCGCGCCCCTTGCCTTTTTCCCGGGGGCAGTAAGCCATGCGTTGGGCCTGCATTCTATTGCCGCATCTGGCCATGGACGGCGTGCTGCGGGGCTGCGCCGAGCCGGAGACCGCGCGGGTGTTGATCAGTGGGCCCAGCCAGCGCCGGGTATTGCATGCGGTCAATCCCGCAGCGGCAGCTTTGGGCTTGAAGGCGGGGCAGTCGCTGGTGACGGCGCAGGCATTGGCAACCGGGTTTGAGATACACCCGTATGAGCTGGACGCGCAGTCGGAATGGCATCGCTTCCTTGCCGCCTGGGCGTATCAATTCAGTTCGCAGGTAAGCCTGCAGTATGCGCAGTCGCTGATCATCGAAATCGAGCACAGCCTGGCGCTGTTCGGGCCGTGGCCGAAGTTCGAGGCGCGTCTGCGGCAGGAGTTGGACGCCTTGGGCTTTCGTCACCGCATCGCATTGGCACCCAACCCGGTGGCTGCACGCGCACTGGCCAATGCACGCGATGGTCTGAGCGTGGATGAGGCTGGCTTGGCCGCATTGCTCGGGCAGCTACCGGTAGCGCGGGCTGGCTTTGGTGCCAGTGCCTCGGCGGCGTTCGCACGCATGGGTATCCGCACCGTCAAACAATTGCAGGGCTTGCCTCGGGCCAGCATCAACCGGCGCTTTGCGCCGGATGTATTGCGGCAGCTGGATGCCTTGCTGGGCGAGCGGGCCTTTGTACTGCAGCCGTATCAGCCGCCGGATGTGTTCGAACTGCGCATCGAGCTGGGCTATGAAGTGGAATCCTCGCAGGCCTTGCTGTTCCCGTTGCGACGCCTGACCTCGGACCTTGCCGCATTTCTTGCTGGCCGTGACGGCAGCGTGCAGCGGTTTGCGCTGTTGCTGGAGCACGAGGACCGGCCGACCACCACGCTGGAGATCGGCCTGCTGGCCGCCGAGCGTGATGCCAGCCTGTTGTTCGAGATTGCCCGCAGCCGTCTGGAGCAGGCCAGGATACCGGCACCGGTGCGTCAGTTCGGCCTGCGTGCTGATCAGTTGCCGGCGTTTGTGCCGGAACACCGTGAGCTGTTCGATACCCGTCCGCAGCAGAGCATGCCGTGGGAACAATTGCGCGAACGCCTGCGCGCCCGGCTGGGTGATCAATCCGTGCACGGCCTGCGCGTACATGCCGACCATCGCCCCGAATATGCCTGGCGTGGCGAGACTGCCCCAGTTGCAGGCCCAACAACCAACAGCCTGCCGTCGCCAGCGCGGCCAGGGTGGTTGCTGCGCACGCCACAGCCCTGGCCGGGTGCAAGCCCGGAATTGTTGTCGGCACCGGAACGGATCGAGAGTGGCTGGTGGGACGGCGATGACGTGCGTCGTGATTACTACCGGGTCAGCACCCGCTTTGGCCAGCAGGCATGGGCGTGGCGCGAGGTGGGCGGCGAGGGCGGCTTCATGCTGCAGGGCTGGTTCGCATGACTGCCGCTTATGCCGAACTGCATTGCTTGTCCGCTTTCAGTTTCCAGCGCGGTGCATCGACTGCGGATGAATTGTTCGCGCGGGCCAAGGCGCATGGCTACAAAGCGTTGGCGATCACCGACGAATGCACGCTGGCCGGCATCGTGCGCGCCTGGCGTGCATCCAAGGAAACAGGCTTGCAGCTGATTGTCGGCAGCGAAATACAACTGGAAAACGGCGCCAGGCTGGTCCTGCTGGTGGAAGACTCCGCAGGCTATCAAGCGCTGTGTTGGCTGATCACGCAGGCGCGGCGGCGGGCGGAGAAGGGCGAATACCGGCTGTTGGCCGATGACCTTGCGGCGATTGATCGCAGCGGCCTGCTGGCCTTGTGGCTGCCTGCGGCACAACCGGAACCTGCCGAGGGCATGCAGTTGCGGGAATGGTTCCCGCAGCGCTGCTGGGTTGCGGTGGAACTGCACCACGGTGCCGATGACGAGGCGCGTCTGCTGCAGCTGCAGGCACTGGGCGCGCAGCTGCAGCTGCCATTGGTGGCCGCTGGCGATGTGCATATGCATGCGCGTGGACGCCGGGCATTGCAGGATGTGATGACGGCCATCCGCCACCGCGTCACCGTTGCCGAGGCCGGGCAGCGGCTGTTCGCCAACGGTGAGCGGCATCTGCGTCCGTTGCAGGCGTTGCAGGCGATCTATCCAGCCCAGTTGTTGCAGCAGACGCTGTGCATCGCCGAACGTTGCGCCGGGTTCGATCTGAAAGAAGCCGTCAACTATCTGTATCCCAGCGAGGTGGTACCCGCCGGTTACACCGCGCAGCGCTGGCTGGCGGAACTGGTGACGCGTGGTGCGGGCAAACGTTGGCCGGACGGTACTCCGCCGCAGGCACAGGCCCTGATCGAAAAAGAACTGGGCCTGATCGCCAAGAAGAAGTACGCCTCGTACTTCCTCACCGTGCATGACCTGGTGGCCTATGCGCGCAGCATCGGCATCGTTTGCCAAGGGCGCGGTTCGGCCGCCAATTCGGTGGTCTGCTTCGTGCTTGGCATTACCGAACTGGATCCTTCGCACAGCCATCTATTGTTCGAGCGTTTCATTTCCGACGACCGTGATGAGCCGCCGGATATCGACGTGGATTTCGAGCATGAGCGGCGCGAGGAAGTCATCCAGTACGTGTTTTCGCGTTATGGCCGTGAACGGGCTGCCTTGGCTGCCGTGGCGACACAGTACGGCGGGCGCGGCGCCCTGCGTGATGTGGCGCGGGTGCTGGGCATGCCCGGTGACGTGATCACCCAGCTGACTTCCTGCGTCGGCCACTGGTCGGACAGCATTCCAGAGGAAGAGCGTCTGCGCGAACACGGCTTCGACCCGGATAGCCCGCTGTTGCGCCGCATCCTGGTACTGGCCAACGAACTGATCGATTTCCCGCATTACCTGTCACAGCATCCAGGCGGCTTCGTCATTTCCGAGCGTGCCCTGCACAGCATGGTGCCGGTGGAAAATGCGGCGATGGAGGCGCGTACGGTGATCCAGTGGGACAAGGATGACCTTGAATCGCTGGGCTTGATGAAGGTCGATGTATTGGCGTTGGGTATGCTTACCGCGGTGCGTCGCTGCTTCGATCTGATCCAGCGCTATCGTGGCCTGCATTTCACGCTGGCGACGATCCCGCAGGAAGACAAGAAAACCTACGCGATGATCAGCCGCGCCGATACCATCGGCGTGTTCCAGATCGAGTCGCGCGCACAGATGGCGATGCTGCCACGGCTGCGGCCGCAGACGTTCTACGACCTGGTGGTTGAAGTGGCCATTGTTCGCCCTGGTCCGATCCAGGGTGACATGGTGCATCCCTACCTGCGCCGCCGTACCGGTGAGGAGTTGATCAGCTATCCCTCCAAAGCATTGGAAGCGGTGCTTGAACGCACCTTGGGCGTGCCGCTGTTCCAGGAACAGGTGATGCAGATCGCGATGGTGGCGGCGGGCTACAACGCCAGCGAAGCCGATGGCCTGCGTCGTTCGATGGCAGCCTGGAAACGCCACGGCGGGCTGGAGCCGCATCGGCTGAAACTCACCGAAGGGATGCTGGAGCGCGGCTATCCGCTGGCGTTCGCCGAGCGCATCTTCGAGCAGATCAAGGGCTTCGGCAGCTATGGTTTTCCGGAAAGCCATGCGGCCAGTTTCGCGTTGATCGCCTATGCCAGCAGTTGGCTGAAATGCCACCATCCAGCCGAGTTCACCTGCGCACTGCTCAACAGCCAGCCCATGGGTTTCTACAGCCCGGACCAGCTGCTGCAGGATGTGCGCCGGCATGGCGTGGCAACGCGGCCGCTGGATGTGCGTTACAGCGGATGGGAGTGCTCGCTGGAAAGGGAACGCGACAGTGAGCGCTTGGCGATCCGCCTGGGCTTTTGTCTGGTGCGCGGTTTCAATGCGGAGGACGCATTGCGGATCGAACAGGCGAGGGCGCAGGCGGTGTTTACCGATATCGCCGATCTGTGCCGGCGGGCCGACCTGGATGCGCGTGCACGGGCCTTGCTGGCCGATGCCGGGGCTTTGCGCGGGATGGTCGGTAACCGGCATCGGGCGCGCTGGGCAATTGCCGGCGTCGAAGACCAGCGACCGCTGTTTGACGATCAACCGGCGACCGCCGAGGCTGATGTGGCCTTGCCGATGCCGAGCGTCGGCGAGGATCTGAACGCGGACTATGCCTTGTTGGGAACCACGCTGGAGCTGCATCCACTGGCCCGCCTGCGACGGCAGCTGAGCGCGCGCCGTTGCCGCAGTTCCAGGGATCTGGAAAACATGCGCAGTACTGGCAATGTGCTGGTGGCCGGTTTGGTGCGCGGCCGGCAGCGGCCGGCAACTGCCAGCGGCGTCACCTTCATCACGCTGGAAGATGAGTTCGGCCAGATCAATGTCGTGGTCTGGCGGCAGTTGGCCGAGCGCCAGCGGCAGGTGTTCCTGGAATCACGGCTGCTGCAGGTCAGTGGACGGCTGGAAGCCGAAAACGGCGTGCGTCATCTGATCGCACGCCGTCTGGATGATCTGTCGCCGCTATTGGGCAGCCTGGACGTGCGCAGCCGCGACTTCCATTGAGACATCGCTGCAGCGCGTTCGAAGCGTTGTTCGCAGCTACACCACGTTGAAGCTCGCCGCCAGCGTGCCGACCACCAGCACCCAGCCGTCCACCAGCACGAACAGCAGTATCTTGAACGGTGCCGAGACCAGCATGGGTGACAGCATCATCATGCCCATCGACATCAGCACGCTGGACACGACCAGATCGATGATGACGAACGGGATGAAGATCAGGAAGCCGATTTCGAACGCGGTCTTCAGCTCGCTGGTGACGAAGGACGCAACCAACACCGGGAACGGGATCGCATCCGGACTGGCGTAGGGGCCTTGCCCGGCCAGACCGGCAAAGGTCATCAGGTCGGTTTCGCGTACCTGCGCCAGCATGAAGGCGCGCAGTGGCGCGGTGGTCAGCTGCCAAGCGGTCTGGAAGTCGATCTGACCATCCAGATACGGCGCCATGCCGGTGGACCACGACTTGTCCCAGACCGGCATCATGATCATAGCGGTCAGGAACAGGGCCAGGCCAAGCAGGATCTGGTTGGACGGCGTCTGCCCGGTGCCAAGTGCCTGACGTAACAGGCCGAGCACGATGATGACGCGGGTGAAGGCGGTGAGCACCAGCAGCATCGACGGCAGCAAGGTGATTGCCGTCATCAACAACAAGGTCTGCAGCGGCAGGCTGACCGGCGCACCGCCGATCTTGCCGACGTTCACATCCGGCAACGCCGGTACCTGCGGGCCGGGTGCGGCCCAGGCGAACAGCGGCAATGCCAGCATTGCCAGCACGATCAGCAGCTGCCAAAGCGTGCGTGGGTTGAAGCCGCGTGGGTAAGAGCGTTGACCCGACATGTTCAGGAGTCCTTGCGCAGCTTCTGTGCCAGCAGCTGGGCGAAATTCGGTAGTTGTTTGAGATTGGGCAGGGCCGGTGCCGGTGTTTGCGGCAGCGGTTCCGGCAGCTGGTGCAAGGTGCTGATGCCACCGGCGGTGATGCCGAGCAGCAGCTGCTGGCCATTGACGTCGACCACCACCACGCGTTCCTTGGCACCGACATTGATGCTGGCGACCACCTTCAGGCCCTCGGCCGGTCGGAACGTGCCGCCGGGCATGCGCTTGAGCAGCCAGCCCAGCCCGATGATCAGGCCCAGCACCAGCAGCAAGGTGAAGAACGCGCCAAACAGGCCGGGCGCGCTGGCCGCATGCTGGCCGACCGGCGCGGCCGCCTTGGCGGCCGGTGCGGCATAAGCGAGCAATGCGATCAACGCAGTCTCCGGATGCGCTCGCTGGGGCTGACCACGTCGGTCAGGCGCACGCCGAAGCGATCATTGATGACGACGACTTCGCCATGCGCGATCAGCGTGCCATTGACGAACACGTCCAGTGATTCGCCGGCACCGCGCTCCAGCTCCACCACCGAGCCCTGGTTGAGCTGCAGCAGGTTGCGGATCGGCAGACGCGCGCGACCGACTTCCAGCGACAAGGTCACCGGTACGTCGAGGATGACGTCCAGGTCCAGATCGGTGTGGGTACTGTTGTCGGCCTGCAGGTTGCTGAACTGTGCCGGCGTGGCGCCGTTTTCAGCTTCGGGGGAGTGGTTGTCATTCATCGGAGTTTTCCTGGATCACGGGGACACTGGGGCGCTTTCCCGGAGGATGGGTTGCAGTGATCTTGATGGCGTTGCGTTCGTTGGACACACCAAACTCGCCGGTGAACACCGGGATGCCTTCCACGCACAGCGGCACCTGCTTGGGCATTTCGATCGGCAGCACATCGCCGATCTTCAACTTGGTCAGCTCGCGCAGGCTCATGCGACGCTTGGCCAAGACGCTGGACAGTTCAACTTCAGCAGTATCCAGCTGCTCGCGCAGCATGATGGCCCAGCTTTCGTCACGGTCATTGCGGTCGCTCTGGATGCCGGCGTCGAGCAGTTCGCGGATCGGTTCCAGCATCGAGTACGGCAAGGTGATGTGGATGTCGCCGCCGCCGCTGTCGAGCTCGACGTGGAAGCGGCTGACCACCACGTATTCGCGCGGGCTGACGATATTGGCGAAGTGCGGATTGATCTCGGAGTTGATGTAGTCGAAATCGACGTTCATCACCGGGCCCCAGGCTTCACGCAGGTCGGTGAAGGTCTGCTTCAGCATCAGCTGGATCACGCGCATTTCGGTGGCGGTGAACTCGCGGCCTTCGATACGGGTGGGATAGCGCCCGTCACCGCCGAAGAAGTTGTCGACGATGGCAAATACCAGGGTCGGCTCGAACACGATCAGGCCGGTGCCACGCAGCGGCTTGAAGCGGATCAGGTTGAGGTTGGTCGGTACATACAGGGAGTGCAGGTAGTCACCGAACTTGATCAGCTCGATGCCGCGCACCGACAACTCGGCCGAGCGCCGGATCAGGTTGAACAGGCCGATCCGCCACAAGCGCGCAAAGCGCTCATTGACCATTTCCAGGGTCGGCATGCGCCCACGGATGATGCGGTCCTGGCTGGCGAAGTCGTACGAACGCGCTTCACCCGGTGCCGCCTCCGGCTCGGCGGTATTGACCGAGCCGGAATCGACGCCATGCAGCAGGGCGTCGATCTCGTCTTGGGACAGCAGGTCGTTGATGCTCATCGTGGCGCCTTACTGGGTCACAAAGCTGGTGAACAACAGCTCATCGGCGCTGTTCTGGCCGGTCTCGGCCTTCATCAGCTTCTGTACTTCGGCCAGCGCGGCGGCTTGCAGTTTTTCCTTGCCGGCGCGGTCGGCGATCTGTGCGGGCTCGACCTGCGAGAACAGCATCAATAATCTGGCGCGGATGGCGGGTGCATGGGTCTGCAACGCGGTCAGCGCGAGCGGATCACGGGTCATCAGCTGCACTTCGACCTGCAGGTAGCGCGGGCCATCGACCGGGCCGCTGAGGTTGACCACGAAGGCCGGGTCCAGCGCGAAGTACTGGGCCGGCGCGGGGGTCTTGGGCTTGGCTTCCTTGCTGGCTTCGGCGTGGTCCTTGCCCTGGGTGAAATACCAGACGCCGCCACCGGCTGCAGCAGCAGCAAACACGGCGATCAGGGCAGGAACCAACAACGAGCGCTTCGGTTTGCTTGCCGCTTCCTTGGTGGGTTCAGCTTTGCGGTTTTTATCAGCGGCAACGGCCACGTGGAGCTCCTCAGGATTGCTGCCCAGTCAGATGCAAGGGCTGTGCCGGAGGAGGTGGTGACGGTCTATTGACGCGTGGTGTAGGTTCTTGTGGGAGCGGTGTAAACCGCGAAGCTGGCGATCTGTCGGATGGTCAGCTTCGCGGTTTACACCGCTCCCACAAAAGCTGAGGGGTCATATCCATATCGCATTCCAATATGGGTAGAAGCGCGGCGAGCTCACTAACCCGGCTCTAACCGGGTTCATGATGATGTAGCGGGCGGTCGCCTTCAGATCCTGATCCTTGCGGACGGCCCGGTCGTGAAATCCAGGCGCCCAAACGGGGCGGCTGATCGATTCTGGCAAGCTGCGCGCCGTATTGGATTTTATGCTCCGCACCAATGAGCTGAGAGTGGCACAGGCACCCAGCTGTACCAGACCATGCCAGTGGTCTGGCATCAGTACCCAGGCCAATAGCCGTGCATCACGCCAAAGTAGGGGGTGATACAAGGCTTGAGCTATGCGCGAGGCTGGCTGGAAGTCCAGAAAAAGCGGCTGGCGAGCTAGCGTTGTGAAGGTGAGCAGGTATGCGTGGCCGGGTAGGGATACTCGGCCTGTGCGGAGGGTTTTGGATCCTGGCTTTGGGTTGATTGCTGGAAGCGCCATCAACGCAGGATGGCGCTGCGGCTTCCCAAGTGCTGTCAGCACAGTGATCGTTTGTAGATGGGCGGATGGATCATCAGCCTCGCGGTTTACACCGCTCCCACAAAAGTGTTGGGCCTTGTGGGAGCGGCGTCAGCCGCGAGGCAGGGAATGTTTCAGATCATCAGCTTCGCGGTTTACACCGCTCCCACAAGAGAGTGATCTCAGGCATACGCATCCAGCAGGCCGCGCATACGCAGGTTGTGGCTGGAGGTTACGGGGAGGTCGCTGCCTTCCAGTTGGTTGCCGGATGGCAGTCCGCTGCCCGTCTCGCCCTTGTCGCCCTGCTGCTGCGACCCGGACTGCTGGCCCACATCGGCATGGCTGAGTTGCAGGCCTTGCTCGCCCAGAATTTCGCGCAGGCGCGGCAGACTGCTTTCCAGGGCGTGGCGGACATCGGCGTGGGCGCTGCTGAAACTGGCGTGGACGCGGTCGCCGTCCAGCTGCAGTTTTACGTCGATCTCGCCCATGTTTTCCGGGTTGATGCGGATGTGGGCGTGGCCGATCTTCTGCTCCGCCAGCCAACCGACGCGGGCGCCGATGGCTTCGTCAAAGTCACCGGCATTCAGGTCCGGGGTTGGCGTGGGCGCGGTGATGCTGCTGGCCGGGGCGCTTGCGCGGACTTCCTGCAAGGCCTGGTTGTGCAGCAGGGATGCAAACGTGGTGGGAGCCGGGGTGTCGGCGTCCAGGTTCAGGTTGTTTGCATCCTCGCTCGCGGTTGCGGCGGCCAACGGCAGGCTCAACTCTGCGCTCGCTTCATCAGCGCTGATGGTGGCCGGCTTGGCTGAGGCAGCAGTCGCGACCGCTGGCAGGGCAGGGAGCGCCGCCGCCGGATTGGCTGGCGCGGCCTCATCCTGGTTCGCGGCTGCCAGGGCCGCTGGCGCCTGCGCTGCAGGTTCCGTTGGCTGGGCAACGATCGCAGATAGCCCAAATGGCGGCCAAGGCGCATCATCCGCCGCGGTCTGCGTGTCGGGCTTGTCGTCGTTGTTGGTACTGCTGTCGGTGGCGGTGCTCTGTTCCGTAGTGGTTTCGCTGGAACTGTCTTCGCCGCGCGCTTCATTGGCGGGCTTGGCATCCGCGCTGGCTGGCTTGCTGGCTGCAGGCTTCTGCGTGGCTGGCTTGCTGTTGAGCATTGCGTCGAAGCCGTTGTTGCTGGACTTGTCGGTGCTGTTGCTGCGCGCGCCGCTGCTGTCGATGCTGCCGGCACCGCCGAGTGCGGGGGAAAGGACGTTCACTGGCTTTCTCCCTCACCCTCGGCGTTCTTCAGGCGCACACGGCGGGCACCGATATCATCCATCTCGCGCTGGTCGCGACGATCGGCGACCTGCTTTTCCTGGGCGCGATAGCTGGCGGCCAGCTGTTCCAGCACGGCTTTGTCGCGGCTGGCCAGCAACAGCCGCGCGCGTTCGGCCTCAACGCGCTCCTGGTTGCTGTCCACGGTCTTACTCTGCGCTTCCACCGCGTTGTCGAGGCGGTCGAGGAAAGCGCGGCGGTTGAGCAACTGCGCGGCACTGGTGGTCGCCAGTTGCGCGTTGGCGTATTCCTCTGCGTACTGACGCAACTCGGAAAGCCGCGACTGATGCATGTCCAAGGCCTGCTGGCGTTCTGCCAGGGCTTTGGCGACTTCATCTTCACGGTCCTGTGCGTGGCGCAGCAGCGGGTCCAGGCGTCGACTAGGGCTCATGCGGGCGTCTCACTATCTACCAGTTGGTGCAATGCACTGAGGCTGTGGCTCAGGTCGGCGGCGTTATGCACGTCCTGGCCAAGGAATTCCATGATCTCCGGCCACCGATCCAGCGCTTCGTCGGTGAGCGGGTCGTTGCCGCGCTGATAGGCACCAATGGCGATCAGGTCGCGGTTGGCCGTGTAGGCCGATACCAGCTGCTTGAGCTTGCGGATACGTGCGCGCCAGACGTCGTCGGCGATGTCCTGGACCACGCGGCTGACCGAGGATTCGACATCGATGGCCGGGTACAGGCCGCTGTCGGCAACGCGCCGCGACAGCAGGATGTGACCGTCGAGGATGGCGCGGGCGGCGTCGGCAATCGGGTCCTGCGGATCGTCGCCTTCGGTAAGCACGGTGTAGAAGGCAGTGATCGAGCCGCGGCCTTTTGCGCCATTGCCAGCGCGTTCGACCAGGGCCGGCAGTTTGGCGAACACCGATGGCGGGTAGCCGCGGGTGGTTGGTGGCTCACCAACCGACAGGCCGATCTCGCGCTGCGCTTGGGCGAAGCGGGTCAGTGAATCCATCAGCAGCAGCACGTTCAAGCCCTGGTCGCGGAACCACTCGGCGATGGCGGTGGCGCGGTAGGCGCCGTGCAGGCGCGCCAACGGCGGGCGGTCTGCCGGACTGGCGACGACCACCGCGCGGCGAAGGCCTTCCTCGCCCAGTGTTGACTCGACGAAATCGCGTACTTCGCGACCACGTTCGCCGATCAGGCCGACCACGATCACATCGGCAGCGGTGAAGCGGGTCATCATGCCCAGCAGCGTCGATTTGCCGACACCGGAGCCCGCGAACAGACCGACACGCTGGCCGCGGCCAATTGGCAGCAGCGAATTGATTGCGCGCACGCCAACGTCCAGTGGCTGGGTGATCGGCTCGCGTGCAAGTGGGTTGATCGACACGCCGGCCATGCTGACCACGCCTTCCGCGCGGATCGGGCCCTTGCCATCCAGCGGAACGCCATCGGAGTCGATGACGCGTCCGAGCAGGCCTTCGCCGACCTCGACGCCGCCACGGCGATAGGAGGGCACAACGCGGGCGTTGGGCAGCAGGCCGTGCAGCTCGGCGCTGGGCATCAGATAGGTGCGGTCGCCGGAGAAACCGACCACCTCGGCATCGATCCAACCGCCATCGATGATCTCGACCTTGCAGCTGGCACCCATTGGCGCTTCGCAGCCGACGGCTTCCAGGGTGAGGCCAACGGCGCGGCGCAGGATGCCTTCGCGGACCAGGCCGTGACCGCCACCGGCATCAAGCGAGATGCCATCCAGGCGCGCGGCAAGGCGCAGGTTGCGTGCAGCAGCCCAGTCGGCGGGAGCGGGCGAGGGGGCGGAGGCAGAATTCATTGGCTGGCTCCTGCGCGGCGCAGCACGGTGGCCAGTGCAGCGCGCAGGCGTGCATCGAGGGTGCCATCGACGCGCACGGCCTCGGCGTGTACGCGCAAGTCGCCGCGGCTGAGGCTGTGGTCGGGTACCAGGCGCTGCCCGGCCGGCAAGGTCAGCAGATTGCTGATTGCAGCGATATCATCCGGGTGCAGGCGCACCTCGACGTCGCGGTTGGTGCCGCTGACGGTATCCAGCGCCTCGTCGATCAGATCCTTGAGCAGCGATGGATCGGCCTCGTAGGCACGGCTGATCAAGGCGCCGGCAATACGTACCGACAGTTCGCCGAGTGCGCCGACCACTTCGTTTTCCAGTCGCACCAGCGGGCGGCTGAAGTTGTCGAGGATGCCCTCGATCTGTGCGGTCAGGCGACGCACCTCGGCCTGGCCCTGCGCGTAGCCTTCGGCATGCCCCTGCTGGAAGCCTTCTTCCTGTGCGGCATCGCGGATTGCCTGGATTTCCTCCAGGGTCGGCGGCTGCAAGGCGGGAGCTACCGGCTCGGCAACGATGGTTTCCAGCGATGCGAGGTCGAACTCCTCCGCCACCGACGGGCTGGCCGGTGCGTTCAGATCCGGGGCGTGCCAGCGCACGGCATTGATCACAGCATGGCCTCCGCTGCGCCGCCGAGGGTGATGGTGCCCTCATCGCCCATGCGTTTGACGATGGCGAGGATTTCGCGCTGCGCGCCTTCCACATCGGACAGGCGTACCGGGCCACGTGCTTCCATGTCTTCGAGCAGGATCTCGGCTGCCCGCTGCGACATGTTGCGGGTGATCTTGTCGCGCACCTTGATGTCGGCGCCGCGCAGGGCCAGGCCCAGGCGTTCGCCGCTCACTTCGCGCAACACCAGCTGCATTTCGCGGTCGTCCAGGTCCACCAGGTCGTCGAACACGAACATCAGGTCCTGGATGCGGCTGCCCAGCGGCGAATCGATGCGGGCGATCTCGGTGAGGATGGCCTGGTCCTGGCCGCCGTCCATGAAGTTGAGGATGTTGGCAGCACACTGCACGCCGCCGATGTTCGACGACTTCAGGTTCTGGTTGCCGGCGAACTGGCGCTCCATGATCTCGTTGAGTTCGTTCAGCGCGTTCGGCGGAATACCGTCGAGGGTGGCAATGCGCAGCAGCACGTCGACGCGGGTGCGCTCGGGCAGCAGCTTCAGCGCTTCGGCGGCCTGGTCGGTTTCCAGGTGGGCCATGACGATGGCGATGATCTGCGGGTGCTCGTTACGCACCAGGTCAGCGACTGCACGCGGGTCCATCCACTTCAGTGCATCCAGGCCGGTGGTGTTGCGGCCGAGCAGGATGCGGTCGATCAGGTTGCTGGCTTTCTCATTACCCAGCGCCTGCACCAGCATGTTGCGGATGTAGTCGTCCGAGCCGACGCTCAGCGAGGTCTTGTTGCCCAGTTCGGCGCCGAAATCATCCATCACCTGCTGCACCTGCTCGCGGGTGACGTCGCTGAGCGTGGCCATGGCGATGCCGATCTTCTGCACTTCCTTCGGTTCCATGTGACGCAGCACTTCGGCCGCGTCGGTCTCGCCGAGCGACAGCAGCAGTACGGCGGCACGTTGCACGCCGGTCATCGGCATTGCATCAGTCATTTGACACCCATCCCTTCACTACCTGGGCAACCCGTTTGGAGTCGGTCTTCACTGCTTCGCGGGCCATGCGCAGGCGTTCTTCATAAGCGTCCACCGGCAGTGCCAAAGCTGGCTTGCCGTCAAGGTGCAGGCGGTCGGCGGCAAGTGCCGGCATCTCGGTGCCGTCATCCAGAACCTGGACGTCGGCGCTGAGCGGATCTTCCGGACCCGACAAGGCCTTGGGCGTGCTGGTGATCTGGCGCAGGGCGGGGCGCAGCACGCCGAACAGCAGGGCCAGGACCACGATGGCGCCAAGCACCAGGCGCAGTGCATCACGCACCTGCGGATTCTCCCACCACTTGGGGGCTTCGACCGGAATGGATTCGCGCACGAACGGTGCATTCATCACCGACACCGTGTCGCCGCGTTCGGCATTGAAGCCGACGGCCTGCTTGACCAGCGCTTCGACGCGGGTCAGTTCGGCGGCAGTGAGCGGCTGGTCGGTCTGCTTGCCGTTGGCACCGGCACGCGGCACATGGTCCACCAGAACCGCAACCGACACACGGTTGACCCGGCCCGGCGGCTGGCGGGTGTGCTGCAGGGTGCGATCCAGCTCGTAGTTGCGGGTGGCGTTCTTGGAGGTTTCGGTCGGCGTGGCGGCGGTGGTCGGCGGTGCTGCAGCGGCGCCCGGTGGGGTGTTGCTGGTCGCACCGGGAATGCCCTGCGGGCCGGCGGTGGCGCTGCTGTTCTCGCTGATCTGCTCGCTGCGAACCTTCTGCGGCTCACCGTTGAACAGCTCGCGGGCTTCCTCGGTGACCGAGAAATCCATGTCGACGCTGACTTCCGGATTGACCCGACCGGCACCGGTCATCGGCTCCAGCAGTTCGCGGATGCGCTGGTTGTAGGAACCTTCCAGACGCCGCACCTGGTCGAACTG
>QFOV01000045.1 GCA_003248565.1 Stenotrophomonas sp. | reverse complement strand
GGTATGGACGAATTGAGACCACCACCGCGTTCGCGCAGCATCTACCTGCTCCCGAACCTGTTTACCACCGCCGGGCTGTTTGCCGGGTTCTACGCGATCATTGCCGCCTCCAACGGGCAGTTCGTCAACGCCAGCGTCGCTGTATTCGTGGCTGCGGTCATGGATGGGTTGGATGGCCGGGTTGCGCGCTTGACCGGAACCAGCAGCGAATTCGGCGTGCAATACGACTCGCTGGCCGATCTGGTCAGTTTCGGCATGGCGCCGGCACTGGTGATGTACCACTGGGCCCTGTCCTCTCTGAAGTTCGATGGCGACGTGCTGGGTCGGGTCGGCTGGTCGGCGGCCTTCCTGTATGCGGCCTGCGCGGCGCTGCGCCTGGCCCGTTTCAATACCCAGGTCGGCACCGTCGACAAGCGCTGGTTCGTTGGCTTGGCCAGCCCTGCCGCCGCCGGTTTGATGATGTCCTTCGTCTGGGCCTTCGCCGACGGCACGCTGGGCTGGAGCGGAGAGGAACTGCGCTACGTGGCCTTGGGCGTGACCATCGTCGCCGGCCTGCTGATGGTCAGCCGGATCCGCTTCTGGAGCTTCAAGGGCGGCAATGAAAAGGGCCCGCGTTCGGAACGCGTGCCGTTCGTGGTGCTGGCTTTGGTGCCTATCGTCATTTCCATCGTGGTCCTGGACCCGGCGCGGACCTTGTTGGTGGTCGGCGTGATCTATGCGCTGTCCGGCCCGGTGATGTGGCTGTTGCAGCGCTGGCGGCAGCCGGCCGGCAAGGTGCAGTGATCGGTTTCTCGCCCGAGCCGGTGTGGACCCCCGAGCAGCAGGCATGGCTGCAGGCGATGGGCTACACCGTCTATCTGGAAGGCGGCGCGCTGGATGCGCCGCCAGTCGTTGCTGCGCCAGCCTTTGATACCGCTACGGTAGCGGTGGAGCGGGCGGCACCGCCGCAGAGCACGGTGACCAAGCCGGTTGCTGTTGCCCCGCCGCGTGAAGTAGCCGCAAAGGCACCGCAGGCACCGAGCACTGCACCCGCGCCGGTATCCGCTGCCGGTGCCGCGGGTGGTGTTCGTCGCAGCGGTGGCTTGGGGATGCCCGACCGCCTGCAGATCGCCCTGTTGCGTGCCTCCGGCTGCAATCCCAACGAGCCGGAAACGCGGGCGTTGATGGACAGCTGGCCCTTGGCCGAGCTGCGTGCCGATCCAGCCGCCAAGCGCGCGCTATGGCCGCAGTTGCGCAGTCTGCGGCGGAAAGCACGGCAATGACCGCGCCGGGGTCGGTCCTGCGTCCCATGCATGAAGGGGACCTGGATGCGGTGATGGAAGTGGAGCTGCGCGCCTATCCGTTCCCGTGGACGCGCGGCATCTTCCAGGATTGCCTGCGCGCCGACTACCCGTGCCGGGTGCTGGTGCAGGAGGGCGGTATTGCCGGCTATGCCGTGCTCAGCATTGCCGTCGACGAAGCGCATGTGCTCAATGTCTGTGTCGATCCGCTTTGCCAGTCGCGCGGCCATGGCCGACGTCTGCTACGCGAGTTGGTGCGGGTTGCGCGGCAGCGTGGCGCGTTGCGGGTGTTCCTGGAAGTGCGGCCGTCCAATACCTCGGCCATCGCGCTGTACCACAGCGAAGGCTTCAACGAGATCGGCCGCCGTCCGCGTTACTACCCGACCGTGAGCGGGCGCGAAGACGCGCTGGTGATGGCGATGGAGCTGGTGGACGACGACATCAGCGTGATGCCGCCGCTCTGAGCGCTGCGTTGGCTATGCCAGCCGCAACAGCACCACACCGGCGATGATCAGCGCTGCGGCGAGCAGGCGCTTGCGGCTGATGTGCTCTTTCAGCAGCAGTGCCGAGATCAGCAACGCGAACAGGATCGAGGTTTCGCGCAGTGCGGCGATCACCGCGACCGGCGCGATGGTCATCGCACACAGTGCAATCGCATACGACGCGGTGGTGCCGATACCGCCGACCAGTCCGCGCTGCCAGTTGCCGCGCAGATAGCTGCCCAGCTGCCGGCGGCGGGCGAACAAAGCCCAGATCGGCAGTGGCAGGCCGGACAGCAGGAACAGCCACAGCGTGTAGCTCAAGGCGTTGCCGGACAGGCGCGCGCCCTGCGCGTCGACCAGTGTGTAGGTGGCGATGACCAGCGCGATGCACAGCGGCAGGCGGAGGTTGCTGATGCTGCTGCTGCCGGCCATGCACAGGATGCCGGCACTGACCAGCGCGATACCGCTCCAGGCATTGGCGGACAAGCGCTCGTTGAACAGCCAGGTGCCGGCAATGGCGACCAGCAAGGGCGCGCAGCCGCGCATCAGCGGGTAGGACAGACTCATGTCGGCGCGGTGATAGGCGCGGGCGACCAGCACGTAGTAGCCGGTTTGAAGGATGGCTGATGCGGCGAGCCAGGGCAGGCTTGCTGCGGCGGGGGCTGGTAGCCAGGGCAGGGCGATGGCGGACAGGACGGCAGCCCAGCCGGTGACCAGGATCGTGGTCAGCAGCTTGTCGCCGCCGAGTTTGACGATTGCGTTCCAGCTGGCGTGGAGCAGGGCGGCGAACAGGACGGCGCAGAAGATGCCGAGGGACATTGGGTTCTGTTGTTGGGGTGCTTTGGAAGGGTAGCTGGGATTGTGGGGTGTTGGTGCTGCGGGGAGGTAAAGTCCAAGGCCAAAAGCCCAAAGCCCAAAGCCCAAAGCCCAAAGCCCAAAGCCCAAAGCCCAAAGCCCAAAGCCCAAAGCCCCCTCATCCGCCCTGCCGGGCACCTTCTCCCGCACGCGGGAGAAGGGACTGCAGTGATTCTTGCAGCGTCGTGAACTGGGCGTGCCATCAAGCTCAAGCTCAAGCACATGAAGCAGATTGCACAGCGATCCCGCAGAAGTGCATGGCGCATTGCATTCCCTTCTCCCGCGCGCGGGAGAAGGTGTCCGGAGGGCGGATGAGGGCGCTCTTCGCTCGCTGCTCTTTGATTCTCAACGCACAAAAGAAAACGCCGCCCGAAGGCGGCGTTCTCCACAATAACAATCAGCAAGCCTCAAAGCTTCGCGCGCTGCTCCTGCAGGCCGGCCAGCTGGCTGTTCCAATCAACCAGACGCACGCGCTCCTGCTCGACCACGGCTGCTGGCACCTTGTCGGTGAACTTGGACAGCTTGACCTCGCTCTTGTCCTTTTCCGAAGAAACGCGGGCGATTTCCTTGTCCAGGCGCGCACGTTCGGCGTCCAGGTCGACCAGGCCTTCCAACGGCACCAGCAGCTTCAGCTCGCCGACAATGGCGGCCGCGGCCGGCGGCGTCACCGCATCAGCGGCCAACCAGTCGATGCTCTCCAGCTTGAGCAGGAAGCGCAGCTGCGAGGCGAAGCGGTCGAGGCGGCTGCGATCGGCAGCTTGGCCACCCTGCAGCAGCAGACGCACCTGCTTGGACGGCGGCACGTTCAACTCGCTGCGCACGCGGCGCAAGGCGCTGACCATGGTCTTGAACCATTCCACGTCGACTTCGGCCTGCGCGTAGTCGCCGGCAAATTCCTCCGCGGTCGGATAGGCCTGCAGCGACAACGACTCGGCGCTGATGCCAAGACGCGGCGCTACCTGCTGCCACAGCTGCTCGGTGACGAACGGTGTCAGCGGGTGCAGCAGGCGCAGCACTGCTTCCAGAACGTACAGCAGGGTGTGGCGGGTGCTGGCGGCATCCTCGGCGTTGTCGCCGCTCAAGGCCGGCTTGGTCAGTTCCAGGAACCAATCGCAGAATTCGTTCCAGACGAATTCGTACAGCGCCTGCGACAACAGGTCGAAGCGGTAGTCGGCGTAGTGCTGCTGTGCTTCAGCCGAAACCTTGGCCAGGCGTGCAAGGATCCAGCGCTCGGCATCGGTGCGCGGCTGCGGCACGCCAGTGAAGCTCGCGCCCTCGGTGTTCATCAGGGTGAAGCGGCTGGCGTTCCACAGCTTGTTGCAGAAGTTCTTGTAGCCCTCGGCGCGGCTCATGTCGAACTTGATGTCGCGGCCGTGGGTGGCCAGCGCGGCGATGGTGAAGCGCAGCGCATCGGCACCGTGGGCGATGATGCCGTCCGGGAATTCCTTGCGCGTGGCCTTCTCGATCTTCTCGGCCATCTTCGGCTGCATCAGGCCGTGGGTGCGCTTGGCAACCAGGTCGTCGATGCTGATGCCGTCGATGATGTCCAGCGGATCGAGCACATTGCCCTTGGACTTGGACATCTTCTGGCCCTGGCCGTCGCGGATCAGGCCGGTGATGTAGACGTCCTTGAACGGGATCTGGCCGGTAAAGCTGTCGGTGGCCATGATCATGCGCGCCACCCAGAAGAAGATGATGTCGAAGCCGGTGATCAGCACGTTCGACGGCAGGTAGCGCTCAAAGCCGCGCTTGGCCATCGCTGCTTCGTTCGGCCAGCCGAGGGTGGAGAACGGCCACAGCTGCGAGGAGAACCAGGTCTCCAGCACGTCGCTGTCCTGGGTCAGCACCACCTCGTCGCCGAGCCCGGCCTTGGCGCGGGCGTCGGCTTCGTTGCGGCCCACGTAGCAGTTGCCGGCTTCGTCGAACCACGCCGGAATGCGGTGGCCCCACCACAGCTGGCGGCTGATGCACCAATCCTGGATGTTCTCCATCCAATGGCGATAGGTGTTGATCCAGTTGCCCGGCACGAACTTGATGGAGCCGTTTTCCACAAGCTCCAGGCCGCGCTTGGCCAGCCCGTCCATCTTCACGAACCACTGGTCGGTCAGATAGGGCTCGATCACCTGGCCGGTACGATCACCACGCGGCACCTGCAGCTTGTGCGCCTTGGTCTCGACCAGGATGCCAAGGTCTTCCAGCTCGGCCAGGATCACCTTGCGCGCTGCATAACGGTCCAGCCCCTGGTACTGCTGCGGGGCGTTTTCGTTGAGCGTGGCGGTGGTGGTGAACAGGTTGATCATCGGCAGGCTGTGACGCACGCCGACCTGGTAGTCGTTGAAGTCATGTGCCGGGGTCACCTTGACCACGCCGGTACCGAAGGCCTTGTCGACGTAGTCGTCGCCGATCACCGGCACGCTGCGGCCGGTTAGCGGCAAGGTCACGCTCTTGCCGATCAGGTGCGCGTAGCGGCTGTCTTCCGGGTGCACCATCACCGCGGTATCGCCCAGCAGGGTTTCCGGACGGGTGGTCGCGACGACCAGGTAATTGCGGGTCTCGCGCAGGGTTTCGTTGCCGTCGGCATCTACTTCGACGTGCTCATAGCTGGCACCGTCGTTGAGCGCATAGGCGATCGACCACATGAAGCCGTCTTCTTCCACGCTCTCCACTTCCAGGTCGGAAATGGCGGTCTTCAGCACCGGGTCCCAGTTGACCAGACGCTGACCACGGTAGATCAGGCCCTGTTCGTGCCAGCGGAGGAAGGATTCGATCACCGCCTCGCTTGGGCCCGGGTCCATGGTGAAGGTGCTGCGCGACCAGTCGGCCGAGGTGCCGAGGCGGCGCATCTGGCCTTCGATCACGTTGCCCGAATGCGCCTTCCACTCCCACACCTTGTCGATGAAGCCATCGCGGCCCAGCGAGTCGCGGGTTTCGCCCTTGCCTTCCAGCGCCAGGTTGCGGCTGACCACCATTTCGGTGGCGATGCCGGCGTGGTCGGTACCCACCTGCCACAGCGTGTCGTAGCCACGCATGCGGTGGTAGCGGATCAATGCATCCATCAGCGTCTGCTGGAAGGCATGGCCCATGTGCAGGGTGCCGGTCACGTTCGGCGGCGGCAGCAGGATGGTGTAGGGCTCGCCCTTGCCGGACGGCTTGAACAGGCCGGCCTTCTCCCACGACTCATAGAGCGCGGTTTCAAAGGATTTGGGGTCGTAGCTGGAGGCGAGTTGGGTCATGGGGCAGGAACCAGTAATTAGGAGCTGGAAACGAGCGAAACCGGGGTCAGAGTCGGGTTTTGCCGGGCAAAACCCGACTCTGACCCCGGTTTCGCCTTACATGTCGTATTTGTTGAGCGTGTAGTTGGCGGCCTTGTACTGGCGCCAGCGCTCACGCAGCGGCTCACGCGCGGCCGGATCGGCCGGCACCACTTCCAGCACACGGTCGCAGGCGCCCAGGTAGGGCTCGTCACGCAGGTTGATCACCAGCGGACGCTCCGGTGCGTCGGCACCCGGCGTGGCGATCAGCACGATGGCCTCTTCCTCGTCCACGTCCTCACCGATGATCTGGTGCGGGATGTAGGCGTCCGGGTCGAACGACCAGAGCAGCTCGTCCAATTCCTCGGCCTGGGCCTGGTCGCGCGCCAGAACCAACGTGTACAGACCGCCATCGTTGGCCTTGCGCGCGAGTTCGCACACCAGCTTCAGTGGCTCGGTGAGAAAGCGCGGCTTGGCAATCAGGTAGAAGTCGGCACGCATCAGGTCACTTGGAATTTGGAAGGGGAGTGGAAGCGGGAAAGCCAAGGTCAAAACCGGGGTCAGAGTCGGGTTTTGCCGGGCAAAACCCGACTCTGACCCCGGTTTTGACCCCGCTTCCGACCCCGGAGTTATTTAGGCAACGCGGTCCAGCAGCCACTGGGTCAGCAGGCCGACCGGGCGACCGGTGGCCATGCCGCGCTTGCCTTCATCGCTGGCGACGCCGGCGATATCCAGGTGCGCCCAGCGCTGGCCTTCGGTGAAGCGCGACAGGAAGCAGCCGGCGGTGATGGCGCCAGCCCAGCGGCCGCCGATGTTGTAGACGTCGGCGAAGCTGGAATCCAGCATGCCCTGGTACTCGTCCCACAGCGGCAGGCGCCAGGCGCGGTCGAACACGTTCTCGCCGGCGGCGGTCAGTTCGTTGGCCAGGTCGTCGTGCTTGCTCATCAGGCCGGCGGTCTGGTGGCCCAGGGCTACCATGCAGGCGCCGGTCAGCGTGGCAACGTCGATCAGCGCGGCCGGCTCGAAGCGCTGCGCATAGGTCAGCGCGTCACACAGGATCAGACGGCCTTCGGCGTCGGTATTGCCCACTTCGATGGTCTTGCCCGACATCGAGGTGATCACGTCAGACGGACGGTAGGCGTTGCCGTCGATGGCGTTCTCCACTGCCGGGACGACCACCACCAGGTTCAACGGCAATTTGGCCTTGACCGTGGCGACGAAGGTGCCGATGACGTTGGCGCCACCGCACATGTCGTACTTCATTTCCTCGATGCCACCCTGGGTCTTCAGGTTGACGCCGCCGGTGTCGAAGGTGATGCCCTTGCCGACCAGCACGTAGGGCTTGGCGTCACCGCCATTGCTCCACTTCAGCACCACCAGCTTCGGGCGGTTGGCCGAGCCACGGGCGACGGCCAACAGCGAGCCCATGCCCAGCGCTTCCATCTGCGCCTCGTCCAGGATCTCGGCTTCGGCGCCGTCGTGCTCGGCGGCGAATTTGACCGAGGATTCAGCCAGATAGGCCGGGGTGCAGTAGTTCGGCGGCAGGTTGCCCAGCTCGCGGGCGTATTCCACGCCGGCTGCAATGGCCTGGCCCTGCAGCAGCGCGGTTTCGTCGCTGCTGGCGATGGCCAGCGACTCCAGGCCCGGGGCCTCCGGCTTCTTCTTGCCCAGGGTGGCGGTGTAGCGGTAGCTGGCGTGGTTGGCGGTGATCACGGCCTGACGGACGTTCCAGGCGGCATCGCGACCAGCAACTTCCAGTTCGTTCAGGGTGAACAGCGCGCTGCGGGTATTGCCGCTCTTCAGGGCGCGGGCGGCGTCGCCGGCAGCCTTCAGGTACTGCACCACGCCGAACTTGGCCGGGTCGCCCAGGCCAACCACCAGCACGCGGGCGGCGCTGACGCCGGCCAGATCGTGCAGCAGGGTGGTGTTGCCGGTCTTGCCGCCAACATCGCCGCGCTCGACCAGGGCGGCCAGACGGCCGCCAGACGCTACGTCCAGGGCCTGTGCGGCCGGGGTCAGCGACTTGTCAGAGAAGGCGCCAACAATGACGCAATCCACCTCGGCGGAGACCGGGGCGGCGTGGTTCAGGGTGAATTCCAGAGACATTGATCAGATTCCGTTGCCAAATCCGTACAATCGCAGGCTGTATACGCAAGGCCACCGAGGCCGGGCGTTCTGCGGACTAAACCGAGAGTTTAAACCACCGACCCTATGGCGAAGCTTGACCGCTACCTTCTGAGTGACTTCCTCCAGAGTTTTCTGGCCACTTTGACCGTACTTCTGGTAGTCAGCATGGGTGGTGTGCTGGTCGACATTCTCGGCCGTATCGCCGATGGCCGCATCCCGGCCGGCCTGATGCTGTCCCAGCTGGGCCTGCAATTCATCGTCTACCTGCCCATCATCCTGCCCCTCGCGCTGATGCTGGGGCTGGCCCTGTCGATCGCGCGGCTGTACCGCGATTCAGAAATGGCGGTGTTGACCGGTGTTGGCGTCGGTCCCAAGCGCCTGCTCAAGCCGATCCTGCTGTTGACGGTGCCGGTGGTGGCGCTGGTTGCGGGCTGCTCGCTGTGGTTGGGCCCCTGGGCCGACCGCAACGCGGAGCGGATGCTGCAGGAAGCCAGTCGCAGCATGGTTGTGGCCGGGCTGGAGCCGGGCCAGTTCACCCCGTTGGCTGGTGGCGGCATTGTCTACCTGTCGTCTTTGACGGGCGACGGCACCAAGATGGGCAAGGTGTTCATGCAGCGTCAGAAGGAAGGGCGTATCGACGTGGTATCGGCAAACAGTGGCGCGATGTTCTTCGAAGGCGAACGCCAGCGCTACCTGCGGCTGGAGGACGGCTACCGGGTCGAAGGCCCGGAGAGCGGAACCCTGGACTACCGGCTGATGCGCTATGCGCGCAATGAAGTTGCCTTGCCGGACCGCGAGGAAGTGCGCGACCAGAATGACCCGGAAATGCTGACCACCGGCCAGTTGCTCGTCGATGACCGGCCGGAGGCCAAGGCCCAGTTGCACTGGCGCATCACCCCGCCGCTGCTGGCGCTGGCATTTGCCCTGCTGACCCTGCCGCTGGCGCGCAGCGCGCCGCGCCAGCAGCGTTATGGCCGCATCATGGTCGCGTTCCTCGCCTACACCGTGGGCGTGAGCCTGAGCATTCTTGGCCGCCAGTGGCTGGCCGCGGGCAAGCTGCCGGTCGATGCCGGCATGTGGTGGTTGACCCTGCCATTGCTGTTGCTGGCCCTGTGGCTGTACTTCCGTGATGGGCGCTTGAGTCGCCGCCGTGCGGGAGCAAAGGCATGAGGTTGCTGCCGCGGATTCATGACGTCTATGTAGGCCGTACCGTGCTGCTCACGGTGCTGGTGGTGTGGATGGTGCTGCTGGGCCTGGATGCGATCATGGCCTTGTCCGGCGAGGCCGGGAAGATCGGCCAGGGCCATTACAGCTTCGGCCATGCCTTGGCGTGGGTGGCATATACCCTGCCGCGTCGTGCCTACACGCTGTTTCCGATGGCTGCGGTGATTGGCGCGCTGATGGGCCTGGGCCAGCTGGCGGCGACCTCCGAGTTGACCGCGCTGCGGGCGATTGGCCTGTCGCGGCGGCGGATTGCGGTATCGGTGGCGATTGCGCTGTCGCTGCTGACCGCGTTGATGGTGGTCAATGGCGAAACCCTGGCGCCCTGGGCACAGGGCCGCGCTGATGCCTTGAAAGCCAGCGCCCGTTTCAATACCGATATGGCCACGGCCCGCTATTCGGGCCTGTGGGCGCGTGAAGGCGATACATTCCTCAATGCGTTGACTGGCGAAGAGCAGCTCAGCGCCGACGGTCAGTCGACCTTGCTGCTGCATGACGTGCGCCTGTACCAGCTGGGCGAAGACGGGCGCCTGTTGAGCCTGACCTATGCCAAGACCGCACGTCACGACAGCCAGGGCTGGGTGTTGGAGAGCGTGCGTCGCGATACCTTCGGCGAACGCTCGGTTGCGCGCCAGGAGCTGCCCAGCGAAAAGTGGGCCTCGCAGTTGGATGCCTCTGCGCTGGCTTCCGGCCTGGCCAAGCCGCGCAACCTTGGTGTTGGCGAGCTCAAGACCAGCATCGATTACCGCAAGCGCAATGGCCTGGATGCGCGTGAGTACGAAGACACCTACTGGGGGCGCTGGTTCTACCCCTTGAATGTGCTGGCACTGTGCCTGGCCGCGGTGCCGTTTGCGTTTGGTTCGCTGCGCAGCGGCGGCATGGGCAAGCGCCTGTTCCTGGGCATGCTGTTCGCGCTGGGTTTCCTGCTGCTGCAGATGTTCTTCGGGCGCATGGCCGGCGCGCTGAAGTTTGATTACCGCATCGCCTATGCCTTGCCGCCGTTGATGATGCTGGGCATCTCCGCCTGGCTGTCACGACGACGGGTTGGGTAGTGCGGGGTAGAGCCGAGCCATGCTCGGCTGAGGCTTTCCCGGTGACGCGTCTTGCCGAGCATGGCTCGGCACTACATCTCGGCAATGATGGTAAAGCCCCTGCCGAGCATGGCTCGGCACTACAGTTTCGTCAGCCTTGTGCCGCTCAGGCGGTCGTGCAGGGTCAGGCGCTCGCGGTCGAACAGCGCCCAGATGAAGCCGAAACCAGCCAATAGCAGCGACAGCGTGGCGAGTGCGTAGCGCTTCCACAGCTGCACCCGGCTGGGGGCTTGCCCGTCAGCGCTCTGCAGGCGCAGTCGCCACGGGCGCATGCCCAGGGTCTGCCCGCCGCGCTTCCAGCTCTCGGTGGCATAGAGGCCGGCAATCAACCAGCAGCTCAGCCATAGCAGCCATTGCAGTGCGCTGAAGGGATGGATGTTGTCGCGGCTGGCATGGCCGGCCAGGGTGTAGCCGACGGTGAACAAAGCCGACACCAGCATCCATAGCGCCAACACCGGCCACAGATCGTAGAACAGCGCGGCCAGGCGGCGGAGCAGCAACGCGGAAGGGCGGGGCGTTTCGGCAAGGGCAGGTGGGTTCATGTGCCGAGCATACGGTCTGTGCCGGCACGCGTGCATGGGCAGTCGTGGAAGCAGGGCTTATCCTTGCGTCGATGTCCGCGTCCATGACTCCTGCCGAACGCCGCCAACTGGTGCAGCAACTGCCGCCGTTGCGTGATGCCGATGACCGTGTGATCCAGCGCTTTCTGGATGCGATCTGGGCTGAAAATGGCTTGGCCCGGGCTTCGCTGGAGAGTTATCGGCGCGACCTTGAAGGTTTGTCGCGCTGGCGCGATGGCGCCAACGACGGCCTGGCTGGGATTGATCGTGCGGGCCTGTTTGATTACCTGGCCTGGCGCACCCGCCACGGCTGGACCGCGCGCAGCAATGCCCGCCTGCTGTCGGTGCTGCGCGCCTTCTTCGCGCAGGCATTGAAGCGCGGGGAACGCAGTGAAGACCCTGCGGCACTGCTGGAGTCGCCCAAGCTGCCACGCTCGCTGCCCAAGGCCTTGGCAGAGAGCCAGGTCGAGGCGCTGTTGGCAGCGCCAGATACGGAAAGCCCGGTCGGCCTGCGTGACCGCGCGATGCTGGAGCTGATGTACGCCGCTGGCCTGCGCGTCAGTGAGTTGGTCAACCTGCCGGCCAATGCGGTCAACCTGCGCCAGGGTGTGCTGCGGGTGGCCGGCAAGGGCAGCAAGGAGCGGTTGGTTCCGTTGGGCGAGGAATCGCAGTACTGGCTGGAGCGCTATCTGGCGAGCTCGCGGCCGCTGCTTACGGGCGGCAAGGCCGTTGCGCCTACGGTGGCGGGGCAGGTGCCGCTGTTCGTCGATGTGGACCGTACGCCGCTGAGCCGGCAGCAGTTCTGGGCCTTGGTGAAAGCCAGCGCGGCGGTGGCCGGTATCGACCCGGGCAAGATCAGCCCGCACGGACTGCGGCACAGCTTCGCCACCCATCTGCTCAACCACGGCGCCGACCTGCGCGCGCTGCAGATGCTGCTTGGCCACAGCTCCCTGTCCACTACCCAGATCTATACCCTGGTCGCCCGCGAACACCTGCAGAAGCTGCACCGCAAGCATCACCCGCGGGGGTGAAGTTGTAGGGTTTGTTTGAAAGCGGACAGCGAAGAGCCAACCCCTCCCCAATCCTCCCCTACGCCTTCGGCGCAAGGGAGGGGGCAGAGGCATGGCCCTGCGCTTTTGGCGCAAGAGAGGGGGCAGAGGCTTACCCCTGCGTCGGGGGGGCAAGGGCGTAGTGCCGAGCCATGCTCGGCAGGGGCTTTCCCTGCGAAGCCCGTAGGAGCGGCGTTAGCCGCGAAGCAGAGGGGGTGTCAGGTTGCGGTTGATGCCTGAGCTCAGGGATGGGGGGCTTCGCGGCTTACGCCGCTCCTACTAGCCGGGGCCGCTCCCACGCCGATTCGGGCGGTGTGCGAGAATCCGGCTGTTCTCTTTCGATGGGTCGTCATGTTCCGATTTGCCATTGCCGCGCTATTCGGCGCGCTCAGCCTTACTGCCTGCGCGCAACAGCCCGCAGCTCCCAAAGCCGCTGCCAGTGCCGCTGCCTCCCCGGCTGATGCCGCAGTCGAGAAGCAGGTGCGCGACGCGCTCAAGGAGCTGGATCCCAACCTCAAGCCGGAGTACATCGGCGCGGCACCGTTTGCGGGTTTCCGTGAGGTGCTGGTGTCCGGGCAGGTGCTGTACGTGACCGATGACGGCCGTTATCTGCTGCAGGGCACGCCCTACGACATCGAGAAGAAGGGCCAGGCCACCAGCCCCGGCCTGCTGGCTTACCGTCGCAATCTGCTGCAGACGCTGCCGCATGCGGACCGCATCGTGTTTGCACCGCCAAATGCCAAGCACACCATCAGCGTGTTCACGGATATCGAATGCGGCTACTGTCGCAAGCTGCACCAGGATATCGCCGAGCTGAACCGCAACGGCATCGCCGTCGAATACCTCGCGTTCCCGCGCATGGGCCTGGCCAGCAAGGACGCAACCGACATGATCTCGGTCTGGTGTGCCAGCGACCGCAAGGCCGCGTTGACTGCTGCCAAGTCCGGCCAGCCGGTACCGTCCAGGAATTGCACCAACCCGGTGGCCATGCAGTACAACCTTGGCCAGCAGCTGGGTATCAACGGTACCCCGGCGATCTTTGCCGCCGATGGCAGCCAGCTTGGTGGCTACCTGCCGCCGGCACAGCTGAAGGCCACGCTGGATCGCCTGGAAGGTGGCGGCAGCCGCTGATAGCCATGCGCGACAAGGCTTGAACAGACAACGCCCCTCCCGGTAACGCGAGGGGCGTTGTGGTTTTGGCAGTTGCTTACTTCAGGCCGTTGCTGACGCTGTTGACCAAGGTGCCCTGGGGGTCGTCACCGCTGAACTCCCAGAAGAAGGCGCCGCCCAGCCCCTGGGCTTTGACGTAGGCCATCTTGCGGCCAAGCATTTCCGGCGTGTCGACGCTCCAGAAGGTGTTGCCGTCATACAGCCACGTCGCCTGCGCAATCGGGTCGGTATGCACCGGCCAACCGAGGTTCTTCAGCACCTTCCAGTCCTCGATGCCGGCCTCGAACCTGCCGCTTGCCGGCCGCCCGCTCTGGTACAGGCCGTTGTTGGTTCGTGCCACGCCCGTCCAGCCGCGGCCATAGAAGCCGACGCCGAGATTCAGCTTGGCGGCCGGGACGCCGCGTTGCAGGTAGGCCTCGATGGCGTCGTTGCTGTTGTACAGGGCGGCGTCGCCGGTTGAAGGATCTGCCGGGGAGTGGAACAGGGCGGTGTGGTGATTGGTGGTGCCGGCCCAGGCACCATGGAAGTCGTAGGTCATCACATTGATGAAATCCAGATGGCGGTGATAGGCGGCCGGGTCGGTCGGGCGAATCTTGTCGATGCCTGCACCCACGGCCACGGTCAGCAGCAGGCCGGGACGCACGGCATCCAGCTGGCGGCGGAATTCGGCCAGCAGGGCGGTGAAGTTGTCGCGGTCGGCGGGTGTGCCGCAGCCCAGGCCGCAGGCGGCCGGGTACTCCCAATCGATGTCGATGCCATCGAACACGCCTGCAGCTACCCCTTTGCCACCGGCATGGTCGGTGAACGGCAGATTGCCCTTGATGTAGGCATCAATGCAGGAGGCGACAAAGGCCTGGCGGTTCTCCGGGCGTGCGGCACTGGAGAAACCGCGTGACCAGGTCCAGCCGCCGAGCGAGATCAGCGTCTTGAGCTGTGGGTATTTGGCCTTGAGCTGCTTGAGCTGGTTCCAATTGCCGCGCAGCGGCTGGTTCCATTGGTCGGCGACACCGCTGACGCTTTCGCTGGCGCCAAAGCTGCGGGTGTAATCGGCATAGGCGTCGCCGCCCGCGCCGCTGGCCGGATCGGCGGCCTGGGTGATGCCAACCTCGCAGCGGTTGTTGCGGACGTTGCCGAAGGCATAGTTGATATGGGTCAGGTGCGCCGCCGAACCGCTGCTGTCGATGTTCTTGACGCGGTAGTTGCGGCCGTAGATGCCCCATTGGGTGAAGTAGCCGATCACCCGCTTGCCGCCGGCGCCTGGAGTGCCGGGCCCGCCTGGTTTTCCTGGTTCGTTGCCGCCGCCGTCCTCGGCCAAGGTACTGGCGCTGACAATGGCGCTGAGCGGGGAGGCGTTGCCGGCCTTGTCGCGGGCACGCACGGCATAGCGATAGGTGGTGGCCGGGGTCAGCGCGGTGTCGGCATGCTGGCTGCTGGCAGTCGAAGCGATCTGCGTGCCGTCCCGGTACAGGTCATAGGCGGCGATGCCGCTACCACCGGGGTTGTCGCTGGCAGCATTCCAGCGCAAGGCAATGCTGGTCGGGGTGCGTGCCTCTAGGCGGAGCCCGTGCGGGATCGCGGGTGCGGTGCTGTCCTTGTCCGGAGCGGTGACCGTCACGTTGACCGTGGCCGAGGTGGTACTGGCACCGCGGTCATCGGTGGCGATGGCGCTGAGCAGGTGGTTGCCGGCTGCGGCGTTGTGCCATGCAAGGCGGTAAGGCGCGCTGCCGACGCTGCCCATGGATTGGCCGTTGCGGAAGAACTCGACCCTGCGGATGCTGCCGTCGCTGTCTGTCGCCACTGCGCTGAAGGTGATGCTGCTGCCGGCGTTGAAGGTGCTGCCTGCACTGGGTGAGGTCAGGCGAACCTGCGGCGGCTGGTTGGCTGCTGGTGCGCCGTCATCACAGCGGCCCAGATTGTCGTAGTAGCGGCGGCCTGCGGGATGGTCCGGTGGTGCGTTCCAGATGGTCTGGCGTGCCTGGTACAGCATGCCGCCCTTCTGCAACTGGTCGCCGGGCTGGTAGATCGTGGTTCCCAGCCAGGGCTTCACCCCTGCACAGTTGGCGGCCTGGGCTGCCGGTACGACGCTGCCGGCCGCAAACACCAGGGCCAGGGCCGGGCCCAGCCGCGGCCTGCGGGCGAGCTGGCAGGTATATCGGGGCCGGAAAGGGCCTGTGGGATGGTCCGTCATGGTGGGTCTCCTTCTTTGGTGGGGCGGTGGTTGTGCGTTGTTCCGGGGCACGCCTCCGGCGGGGCGGGCGCGGCTGCGCCCGGCCTTGGGACGAGGAAAATGCTTGCTGGGCCCGGATCTGGGCCGTTGCACCAGCACGCAGGTGCCGGTCGAATGAGGATAACGTTGTCAAAAAAGGTGGCACGGTTTGGCCTGCGCAGCGGACTGTCGGTGTGAACCGCGTCATCCCTGAGGACTTCCGGTAGTCGGGCGGCCGAGGCTTGGGGCGGCCGAGTCCGGTACAATCGCGGGCCGATTCCCACCATGGTCTCCCGGACATGATCGTCCTCGAGGGCGCAGCTGCCCTTTCGCCGTTCCGCCGCGAACGTCTTGAATCCCGCCTGCAGTCCATTGCCGCCGATCTGCGCATCACCGGTGCCTGGCACGTCTATTTCACCCAAGCTGCCGATGCCGGCGCGGTCGACCAGACCACGCTGGGCCGCATCCTGCAGGGCCAGCCACAGGCTGCAGAGCGCGCCGACGGCGCAATCTCGCGTTATGTGGTGCCTCGCCTGGGCACGCTGTCGCCGTGGTCGAGCAAGGCCACCGAGCTGGTGCGCGGTGCCGGCCTGCCGATCCAGCGCGTCGAGCGCGGTACCCGCATCGACCTGAGCGGCTGGCCGACTGATCCGGCCCAGCAGGCCGCACTGGCCAAGCTGCTGCACGATCCGATGACGCAGTCGCTGCTGGAAGACATCGACCAGGCCCAGGCGTTGTTCAACAACGTCGGCCGGGGCAGCCTGGAGCGCATCGCCCTGGATGATCTGGAAGGCGCCAACAAGCGCCTCGGTCTGGCCCTGGCCGATGACGAGATCGACTATCTGCGCCAGCGTTACAGTGAACTCGGCCGCGATCCGTCCGACGTCGAGCTGATGATGTTCGCACAGGCCAACTCCGAGCATTGCCGGCACAAGATCTTCAATGCCAGCTGGACCATCGATGGCAACGAGCAGGACCGCTCGCTGTTCAAGATGATCAAGAACACCCACCAGCAGACCCCGCAGCACACGCTCAGCGCGTACAGCGACAACGCCGCGGTGATCGAAGGTGAACCGGCCGCGCG
>QFOV01000044.1 GCA_003248565.1 Stenotrophomonas sp. | reverse complement strand
GTTTCGTCCAGCCGCTTCTGGTAGCTGGCGTGGATATTGGCGATGTACTGCTGGCGTCGCTCCAACAGGGTTGACCACGTCAACGCCGGTTCGGCAGGCACATCGAAACCGATCTTCCGTGCCAGTCCAATGCGCTCGGCCAGGTCCGCAGCCAGCCACATCGCCTTCTTCGGCACGCAACCCACGTTGACGCAGGTGCCACCCAACGGCGCAGGCTCCAGCATCGCCACCTTGGCGCCGTAGGATGCTGCGCGGAATGCGGCAGCCAAGCCGCCCGAGCCGCCCCCCAGTACCACCACATCGTAATTGCGCGCGCTCACTGGAAACGCTCCACGCGATACGGCGCAGGATCGATTGCAGGCGCCTGCCCGGTGATCAAATCAGCCATCAGTTGTCCGCTCCCACTGCTCATACTGATGCCGAGCATGCCATGACCCGCCGCTAGCCAAACGTGAGCATGCAAGGGTGAACGCCCCAATATCGGCATGTCATCCCAGGTCATCGGCCGCCAGCCATACCAGCGCTCATGGATGACCTCGCCGATTGGCTGGCGCAGATACTGCCGCGCGGCCTGCTCCAGCGCCTGCAGTCGGGTCCCATTCAAACGCCGGTCCTGCCCGGAAAACTCCATCGTGCCGCCCAGCCGCATCTGCTCAGCCCAGGCAATGACGAACACCGATCGATCCTTCAGCACTACCGGCCGACTCGGCACCTGCACCGGGCAGCTGCCGGTGATGGAATAGCCCTTGCCTGCCTGGATCGGGGCGCGTAGCCCCAACCTGGCGGCCAGCCGTGGTGACCACGCACCGGTCGCAAGCACCAGTTCACCGGAATCACGGGCACCTCGATTGGTCTGCACGCGTACGCCCTGCCCGTGCGGCTCGAATGACTGCACCGCGCAGTACTCTTCAACCAGCACGCCGCGCGCACGCAATACCCGCCCCAACTCGGCGGTATAGCGATCAGGGCGCAGACTGGCGTCACCCGGGAAACGGATCGCACCGATCACACCGTCCTTGAAGGCGGGCTCAGCACGAACGTAATCGCTGCCATCGAGGATCTCGGTAGCGATGCCAAGGTCTGCCAAAGCACCGCATTCGGTCGCATGCGTGTCGAAATTGCGTTGCTGGCGGAACACATAATCCAAACCCTTCTCGGCGAACTCGCAATCCAGCTGGTAGCGCTGCACCCAATCGGCCAGACGCTGCCGCGAATCGTTCAGCAATGCAGCGCGCCCCTGCGCGCTGTGCAGCCAGTCCCGTCGATTGCAACGAGCGGCGAACTTGAACAGCCAGCGCCACAGCGCTGGATCAGGTCGCGGTGGGATATACAACGGCGCCTGCGGCGACAGCATCCAACGCAGCGCACGCATCGGCACACCCGGCGCCGCCAGCGGCGGTGCATGACTGGGGGTGATGGTGCCGCAGTTGCCGTGCGAGGTCGCGCCGCCAAGTTTGCCAGCGTCAATCACCCGCACCTGCCGTCCCGCTTCGGAAAGCGCCAACGCGGTGGCCAGACCGGTGGCACCGGCACCAACAACAAGTACATCGTCTTCGGGACAGTTCACCCGGTTATTTTATTGCCGCGAATGCCTCAGCGCCGCAGTGGTGGCAATTGCAAGTATGTGAACGCCCGCCACAGCCACTCCACCGGGCCGTACTGGAAACGCCGCAGCCATAGCTGGCTGAGCAGTACCTGCATGGCGAACAGAACAACCGCAAACAGCAGCTGTGAGGCACGCCCAACCTGTTCAAACCAGCCCAGCCCATAGCCGTAGAACACCAGGGTGCAGACCAGCGACTGCCCCAGGTAATTGCTCAAGGCCATGCGCCCGGCGGGCGCCAACCATTGCAGATGGCGACTCCAGCGTACGCCCCATGCGAGGTAGCCCAGACACATCATCAAACCGGCGACTGCCGTCAGCGCGTAGGCGCCCGCGCTGCGCATGTTGAATTGCCCCGGGGCGTTGTACGGCAGCACCCAGGTACTCAGCAGCATCACCGCAAGACCAATAGGCAGCAGCAACCAGCGCAAGCCTGCCCACAACCGCGGATAGCGACCCGGCTCGGCAATGGCGCCACTGCGCGCGAACCATGCGCCGATCAGGAACATGCCCAGCACCTGCGGACCGACAACCAGCAACGCTCCCAGGGAAGCGAAGACGTCACGCAGACGTTGCGCGACCGCCTGCAGGTAGCTGCCATGCCCGTACGCCTGGCGCTGCGCTTCGATTGCTTTTGCCGCGGCAGCTGCCTGCGCACTGGCAGCATCGGCCGGCACAAGCTGCATCAAGGCGCCCAGCATCAACATCAGCACAGCTGCGCCCAGATACGCCATCGTCCCCAGCGCAGGCAACCAGCTGCGCGGCGCCTCACGGAAGGCCAGCAGTACGAAAGACAGCAGCGCGTAGGCGACCAGGATGTCACCGGACCACAGCAGCAGTCCATGCAGCACACCGATGACCAGCAGACCCAGGCTGCGGCGCAGGTAGAAACGGGTGAAGTCACGCCCCGCAATGGCAGCCCGCTGTGCCATCACCGCGAAGCCGGCGCCGAACAGCAGCGAGAACAGGGTAAAAAACTTGCCCTGCACGAATACGTAGACAAAGGCGTCGGCCCAATAGTCCCAGCCCTGCCAATGCGGATCGACACCGGTAAAGGACATGTCCATCGGCCCGCTGAAGGCCTCCATGTTCATCAGCAGGATGCCGAACAGGGCAAAGCCGCGCAGCACATCCAAAGTAGCGATACGCTCACTGGTCGCAACAGGCTGGAAAGCAGTAGTAGACAACGGCGACGTCCTTCGGCGACGAGTGCGCGATTAGACCACGCCGGAACAATGTAGTGCCGAGCCATGCTCGGCAGGGGCTTGCCCAGCGACCTGTAGTGCCGAGCCATGCTCGGCATGGGCTCTACCGGCAAAGCCTCTGCCGAGCATGGCTCGGCACTACATGGGATGGCCCCACAACGCAGAACGGCCCGCTTTCGCGGGCCGTTCCGATGCTGCACTGCCTTGCGGCAAACGCTTAGTGCTGGTGACCGCCGTCGCCGTGCACGTGGCCGTGCTGCACTTCTTCTTCGCTGGCTTCACGCACTTCGACGATTTCCACGTCGAAATGCAGGTCCTTGCCGGCCATCGGGTGGTTCAGGTCGACGTCGACCACGGTCATGCCGACCTTCTCGACGGTGACCGCGCGCGGGCCGAAGTTGGTCTGCAGGATCACCTGGGTGCCCGGGATCAGCGGGGTCTTGCCGAAGTGCTTCTTCGGCACGCGCTGGGTCATGCCCTCACGACGCTCGCCGTAAGCATCGGCCGACGTCACGTCGACGCCGAAGCTTTCGCCGGCTTCCTTGTCCATCATCGCCGCTTCCAGGCCCGGGATGATGTTGCCGTGGCCGATCAGGATGGCCAACGGATCACGGTCCTTGGAGCTCTCGATCGGCTCCTGGCCGACTTCGGAGACGGTGTAGTGGAAACGGACGACGCGGTCTTTTTCGATCTTCATGCGCAACTCTGATAAATGGCTGCCCGCTGGCAGACGTTGGGACGGCTTGTCGGCCGCCGGGGACGCCGCCATGATGACGGCCTTCTAAGGTGGCGCATTATCCGGGCTCCATGCACATCACGCCAGTTCCCCGCTTCCGCTCGTGGCGCCTGCCGGCCACACTCCTGACCGTCGCGCTGCTGACCGCCTGCGGGCATAGCCCCCCGAAACGGGCCTCGGCACCCAATCCGGCCCGCAACTACTCGCCGGTCGCCCCCGCCGACCCCGCCGCAGCCGCCTCGGTGCTGATGCGCGCCCTGGGCCTGGTTGGAACGCCGTACCGCTACGGCGGCAATACCCCGGAGTCCGGCTTCGACTGCAGCGGCTTGGTCACCTATGTCTACCGGGACATGCTGGCCTTGAACCTGCCACGCACCTCGCGCGAGCTGGCCGCCATCCAGGGGCCAAAGATCGCTCCCGATCGCCTGACCGCCGGCGATCTCGTGTTCTTTGGGAACAAAGGCAACGTCTTCCACGTCGGCATTTATGTAGGTGAAGGCCGCTTCGTACACGCTCCCAGCACTGGCGGAACCGTCCGCCTGGACCATCTGGATGGGGCTTATTGGCGCGATCATTACACCGGTGCGAAGCGGGTATTGCGGTAAAACGAGACATTCCTCGCGAAAAATAACAATTATTTAACGAAATTTGTACCTATCCACACGTTTCACAGGGCATGATCGCCCATCGACTTTTTCCAGTGACTGCCGCGTGACGACTGACAACACGTCCCATCCGAGCCAGCCCAAGATTGTTCCGCTCACCCTCCGCCGCCTGATCTGCGCCGCGGCACTGGCTCTGGCCAGCCTGCCCGCCCTCGCCCAGAGCGCCGATACCGCCCCGGCAGCCAAGCCGGCCGCGGCCAAGACCGAAGCACCGCGCAGCAAGGCTGACAGCGCTGCCACCGCCACACTCGCCGCGTTGCTGCCGCACCTGGCCGCCAGTGACACCATTCCGCTGATGGACCGCTCGGCGATGTTTGCCGGCGATCTCAGCCGCCTTATCTCCGCCTACGACGCCTCCAAGGGTGTCTCCGCTGCCACCGAGGCAGCGTTGGCCAACGACTCCGACGGCAAGGTGCAGTCCATCCTGCGCCGCGCCATGACCCTGCTGGGCACCCCGTACCGCTGGGGCGGCACCTCGCCGGACGCCGGCTTCGACTGCAGCGGCCTGGTCGGTTACGTGTTCCGTACCGCCCTGGGTGTCGAGCTGCCGCGCGTATCGCGCGAGATGGCCAGCCAGGCCAATGCCGAACTGATCAATGACCGCGCCGCGTTGGCCGCTGGCGATCTGGTGTTCTTTGGCCGCAAGGGCCGCGTTGACCATGTCGGCATCTATGTCGGCGAAGGCCGCTTCCTGCATGCCCCGAGCACCGGCAAGGACGTCCGCACCGACACCCTGCTCACCGGTTACTGGGGTGACAAGTTCATGCAGGCACGTCGCATGGCGCTGTAAGCGCCCTGCTGGCAACTACCTGCCAAGCCGCAACCTTCGGGTTGCGGCTTTTTTATTGCCCGCCCTTTTTTATTGCCCGCCCTTTCGACATCACTTGTCCTGCACAAAAGTTAATGCGAACAACGCTCCTGCCGCCTGCAACAAAGTGCCAAATACGATTGCGCATGCGTGAATCACAGGTATATGGTGACGCCGAATGGAGGAGTGACCAGGCATGGCCGCGACATCTGTGTCAAGTACACGTTGTGTGATCTGGTTTGGAAATCCGGGGGCAAGAGAGAAAGTAATGCTGGCTGCGGATGGCTGGCAGGTGCGAACGGTACTTCCCCAACAGCCCGCCGACATTGGCATGCGAGGCGGCGACACGGTGGTTGGCCTGATCGATTTCCGCACCAGCTCGGAAAGTGAGCTGGAGCGCATCGGCAAGCTCACCGCCGAGCATCACCATATGCCGTTGTTTGCCATCACCCCGGCCAGCGATGGCATTGGGCAATCGCCCCTGCATCCCTTGCTTGCCGCCTGCCGCCAACAGTTCCCGCATCCACCGGACCTGAAGGAACTACTGCGCGGGCTGCAGGGCCTGAGCAATGAAGTGCCACGCGCTGCCAGTGAAGACGTGCTGGATACCCTGCTCGGCGAGAGCGAGGTGATGCTGGTCATGCGCGCCACCCTGCGCAAGTACGCGCCGGTGGACCTGCCCGTCCTGATCACCGGAGAGACCGGCACCGGCAAGGAGGTCGCCGCACATGCGCTGCATCGCCTGTCGGCGCGCAACGGCAAGCCCTTCCAGGCCATCAACTGCGGTGCCATTCCTTCCACCCTTGTCCAGTCGGAATTGTTCGGCCATGAGCGTGGAGCCTTCACCGGTGCCACCGGCCGTCGCCAAGGCCTGTTTGAAACCGCACACACCGGCAGCGTGTTCCTGGATGAAGTCGGCGACCTGCCACTGGATGCGCAGACCAGCCTGTTGCGGGTATTGCAGGAAGGCACCATCGAACGGGTCGGCAGCAATCAGCCCATCCCGGTGGATGTACGCATCCTCGCCGCCACCCACGTGGATCTGGAACGTGCGGTGGAAGAAGGCCGCTTCCGTCGCGATCTTTATTACCGCCTGAACGTGCTGCGTCTGGCGATGCCGCCACTGCGCAAACGCGATGGCGACATTGAACTGCTTTCGCGCCAGTTCCTGCGCAACTTCCGCACCCGCCACCCCACCCGCGCCCGCGGTTATACCACTGAAGCACGCCAGGCAATGGACCGCTTTCCGTGGCCCGGCAATGTCCGCGAACTGCTCAACCGGGTACAGCGCGCGGCCATCACCGCCGAAGGCGAGTTGATCAGCTGCGCGGATCTGGAGCTCAACCAGGCTGCCAACGACGCCCAACTCAGCCAGGCGCGGAGCCGGGCCGAACGCGAAACCCTGCTGTCCTGCCTGCAACAAAGCCAATACAACATCAGCGCCTGCGCGCGACTGATGAAAGTCTCACGGGTCACCATCTACCGCATGTGCCGCAAGCATCACCTGGAGCTGGAAGCGCTGCGTTGATCCACTGCACGCAGCGCCCGCCTCCACCAGAGCTCATCCCGCGATCATCCTCACAGCATGTAAGGCACCTTGAACGCCAGGGTGAAATCCGGCGCATCCGGGGTAAGGCCAATCCCCAACATGCTCACAAAAGTGGCCTTGGATGTCAGCGCATAGGTCACGCCCAGATTGAGCGTGCCCGCGTTGCCATCACTGCCGATCACCTTCATCCACTTGCCGTTCTTGTAACGCGTGCTGGCACGTGCACTCATGCGGTCGCTGAAGGAAATGCTCAAACTGGTGCGTTCGTTGAATGCAAACGCCACGCCTGCGCCGAAGTAATACGAATCACCCAGCGTCACCTCACCAGGATTGACTGTGTCCGGATTGGCATCGATGTCGTCGAAGCTGCGCTTGAACGAGCGCACATAACCGATGTTGCCGAACAGGATCGCCGGGTCCGCACTCTTCACCGCCGACAGGCCGATGTTCGCCTGCCATAGACCGTTGCCGGTCGGCTGCTTGGAAGGCACCGCGAAACGGATGAAGTCATCGTCGTCGCGCTCGATCACCTTCCAATCCAGGCCATAGGGCTCGCGCCCCGTCGGCGCGGTGATACCGCCGGTCAGGACGGTCTCCGGGCGCCAGCCGCGTTCACCAAACAGCTTGTAATTGGCACTGACGGTGACATCGCCAATCCCGGTGCCATGGGTTTCCTCCTGCGCGATGGCCGCCGCTGAACCACCTGCACCGCCCTTCTGGTAAATCGTCTTGCGGGCGATGTACGGCACATCCAGGTTCAAGGTCAGGCGGGGATTGAGGCCCCAGCGTGCGGCAAAGTTGTAGGTGAGCGAATCGGACTCGACGTTTTCGATGGCGATGTTGCCGAGAAAGATCGCGTCCAACGCCAGGAAGCCGTTGAGGGTCAGCTGTTTGCGGTCATAGCGTGCATAGGTGATGCTGTTTTCCAGCGTCAGCTTTTGATTGAACAGCGCCGATTGTTGTTGCTTCACGTCATCAACACTGCGCCGTGCCGCTTCCTTGGCCTGCTGTGCTTCAGCCGCGCTGCTTGCATAGCCCTCGCCGGCCGGGGCCGCAGTTGCGGGCGGGGCTGTCGCTGCGGTGGAAGCAGCTGCGGCCTCACCCGCGGGCAACTGCGGTGTCGGCAACACCTGGGCGGTCTTGCCACTGACCCGCGCCTGGATTGCCTGCACCTGCATATCCAATTCCCGCAGACGCCGCACCTCCTGGGCATAGCTGGCCTTGAGTGCTTCCAGCTGCGCCACCAGTGCCCTTACATCCTCTGCATCCTTGTTGCCGGTTGTCGCCTCCTGCGCCATCACCCGTGGTGAAGCAACAGTCAGACTCACCAGCGCCGCCATCGCCAGTCGTTTCATTGTGTCGTTCCTCTACGTTGGACTCGCCAAAAACACGGGCCTGCCCGTGCTCACTGCCCGCCTATCCCGCCAATCCCCCGATTGAGCGTGATGGCCTGTGCCACGTTC
Source organism: Stenotrophomonas sp. (assembly GCA_003248565.1). Taxonomy (GTDB): domain Bacteria; phylum Pseudomonadota; class Gammaproteobacteria; order Xanthomonadales; family Xanthomonadaceae; genus Stenotrophomonas. Next base: position 9,044 of record QFOV01000044.1, on the reverse strand, counting down.
TGGGCCAACGGCAGGTTCCCCGCCATCGACTCCCTTACCAGATCAATCTGCAGCCGGTTGCTGACCAACTGCCCATCGCTGGTCAGCTGGACACTCTGGCCAACGCTGCCGCTGCGTAGCCACTGTTGCACAGCACCCTGCCCCTGGATGGTCAGCTGCAGGCGCGCAGCATTGCCGTCGAAGCTGGCCACCGCGCTTGCGTCACCCGACTGTGCCGTTGCATTGCCTGCTATCGATCCACTGACGCCGGGCACGACGCCATCGTTGCGTACATTCAGATGCATGACATTGCTGGCCCGATTGCCGTCGCCGGCGATCTGCACGCTCTGGCTGACACCGGCCACGTTGTTCAAACCACTGCCATCGATGCTGCGTCCGCTGGAATCCGGCAAGGGCGCATTGGCATCGGTGATGCTGACGATCGGTGTGAACGTCACCTTCGGCACGTTGCCACCTTTGCTGAAGTCCATGCCCAGCGTCATCGCGCCCTGCAGGCTCTGGCCCGTCGTGGTTTGCCAGGTAGAAACCATGGTCACCCCGAACCATGCAACCGCGTTACCACCCACGGTATAGCGGCCACGCATCAGATTGAGTTCCGGATCCGGAATCTCGTGCAGGCCCTTGCCTGGCTTTTGTGGTGTTTCCGCGCCAACTGCTGGCAGCGCGAGTGTCAGCGCCAAAGCCAGCAGGGCGAACTTGGTTGCGTTCATCACAACACTCCTTCAGAACAGGTCGGCATGGCTGAAGCCAAAATCGACCAGCTCCGCATCGGTAATGGGGCTGGCCCCCTGGCGTGCATACAGCGCGCGCGCACTGGGCCTCTCACTGGGTTGCAGCAGCACCGTATTGCGATCGAAGTCACTGCCTATGACCACGAACACCGCGCGCGATGGCCAGGCTTCAAGAAACTCCGGCAACGGCACCACGCGGTTGCCAAGGATCGGGTCAGCGACCTCGGCCATGCCATCGCGTATCTGCTTGAGCACGACGAAGTGGCGGAAGCCACGTACATCCATAAGCACCAGGCTGGGGACGCGCAGGTTCATCAGCCGCTCCTCGTCAATCCGGTAGCCGCGACCGCGCATACCCAGTGATTCCACGTAACGCTTGATATCCAGCAACGAGAATCCACGTTGCTTCACCAACTCCGGGTCTGCCACTCCCATCATGCCCTCGATCACCGTCGCCTCGTCGGTGTTGAGGTGGTATGCATGCTTGAGGATAGTCGCCAGCGCCGCGGCACCGCAGCTGTAGTCGGTCTGCTGCCGCACCAGGTTGCGGAAGCGCCGTTCCTTCATGCTTTCGATCTTGCCGCTGTACAACGCACCATTGGGCAACACACTGCTGAATGCCACCTCGCCTGCGTGCAGCAGGCCCGGCGACACACTCAACGCACAAGCCAACAGCAGCGATCGACCAAACATGGGCGTGGTACCTCCAGAGCGCCGGAAGGTGGGAGCCCCCCTCCCGGGGGAGTGGAATGGGGGCTCCCGGAACCCGGCCATTGGCGGATGGCCGGGCTTGTTACGCTGAGCCAGTGCGTCATCCACGGGGATGACGCATCCGGTTACGGCTCGTTACCGGTACCACCACCGGTTGACGGCTGTGCCACCGCCAGCGCGAGGCTGTTGGCCTGCAGGTTGCCGGTGCCCGAGGACACGTTTACACCGATGTTGCCCGACGCGTTGGAGAACGCCGAACCCGACAGACTGGCGGTATTGGTCGCATTGACCGCCACCCAGTCAACCGTGGTCACCTGGCCACTCAGGCTGGCCGTGAGATCAGCAGTTCCCATCTCGCTGAACTTGAGGTTGCCCTTTTCATCGGTATCCCATGCCATGCCACCCACGCCCGGACGGTTCGGATTGGCCACGGCACCCTGGGTCTGGTTGTCCCAATCAGAGTGACCGGTCTGGCCGCCAGCCGGGTGCGAGTCACCATTCCAGTTGTCCGGATAGAAGTTGGTCTTCTGGTAGGAGTTGCCGGTGCCGGCGTACTCACCGGTGCCGGTGCCCTTGGTGGTGCCGGTGACCTTGCCGCTCAGGCTTACATTGACGGTGCTGACCATGCGGTCGTAGTAGCCGTTGTTCTCGACCTTGTTGCCGCTCGAGGCCTGGTTCGAGCTGATGGTCGAGGTGGCGTAGGCGCTGGTCGCGACCGACGCAGCCAGAGCGTTCTTCTGCTCATTGTTGTTGCCCGAGGTCACATTGACGCCGATGTTGCCAGCTGCGCCGGAGAACGCGTTGCCGCCGATGCTTGCATCATTGGTCACGCCATGGTTCCAGGTCATGTTGTTCATGCCAGCCTGGTTCACGAACACTTCGGCGTCAGCCATGCCGAAGCTGAAGGAGGCATCGGCAGCCGACAGCGCAGCGGCATTGTCCTGGGCGTTGTTGTCGCCAGCAGCCACGTTGAAGCCAAGGTTGCCCGAAGCGTCAGAACCCACGTCATCGGCAATCGATGCGGTGTTGTCCAGCAACCCGTTGCGGGCGTGGTTGTTGGAGACCGACTGACGGTTGTCGATGAGGGCAATTGCAGCCGAATCCAGATCGATGTTGCCGGTAATGGTCGGATCACCGGAGAAGTTCACGTCCGAGCTCAGACGGATGTCCTTCTCGAGGTTCACATCAACACCGTGGTTGTTCTTTTCCTTGCGTTCGTCGGCCGAGATATTCGAGGTCTTCTGCACGTTCTCGGTGACGGTGCTGGTGGTTTCGGTGTTGCTGCGCGTGTCAGTGATGTTATGCGTTTCGTTGTAGCGCAGGCGGGCTGCGGCATCCAACTTCAGATCAATGTCGGTATCGACATTGGTGTTGATGTTGGTGTTGGTGTTGGTATTCGTCCGCGTCTCAGTCACAGCATGCTGGTGATTGATGTTCGCGGTCGCGTTCTGGTCATCCGCCGCATTGGCTGCCGCGCTGAGGGTCAGCGCGGAAACCGCCATGGCGAGTACATTCCATTTGATCGCTTTCATGGTGCCCTCTTCAGATTTTCTGATGCATCGGGTGGATGGAACTGTGCTCACGGGGTGCCCTGCACGGAGATGCTGAATCTGTTCTCCGTTGCGTTGCCTGATCCCGCGATCTGATTGAGTTGCAGTACGCCGTCAAATCCGCGCAATGCGGATGCCTCCACGCCAACCCGGCGGGTTGCGCGGGGGTCGGTAACGGTGGACTGCCCCCCTGCCGACGCGAGCACTTCGGATGAAGCCATGGCCTCATCACTTGCCTCGCGTATGCCCTGTGCAGCCAGTGTCGCGGTGACGGAGTTCAACTCCGCGTTGCCGCCGCCACTGGCCTGATTGATTGATGCGATGCCGCCAGCGCCTGCCAGCGCATTGCCGCCGATGGTGGCGGTGGCCTGCATCGGCGAATTGAAAAGGTTGGACTGACGCTGCTGCAGGCTGCGAACACTGGCCGACGCGTGTCCGCCATTGGCCATGCTGTGCAGGTTGGCCTGCAGGTTGAGATCACCCGCCGCCTGGTTGACCTTGATCGAGCCATTGGCACCGGCCAAGGCCCCACCGTCAATCCGCGTGTCGGTGGAGAGATAGGACAGCATGCCGCTGTAGCTGTCAGTGCCCGATTGCGCGTGTGCACTGCCCGCAAGGGCAAGCGCAACTACAAGCAGGGCAGCGGGAATGGGGGCGAAGGAAGCGTTCACTTGCCACCCGGCCCGGCCGGCTGGCCCAGCGGGAACTGCGCCAAGGCGCCACGTACCTGGTCGCCAATCCCGCGTGTCGCACCACCCACGGCGCCCATCGGGCCACCGATGGCACGTGACAGCTGGCCTCCGGACAACATGCCGTCATCGCCGACTACGCGTCCCAAGGTGCCACCTACCATGCCGGTGGTTACCCGCTCGACCGTGGTCTGGCCATGCGCGGCCAGCTGACTACCAGCCATGCCCGAACCCATTGCCGCATAGTCATCATCGCTGAGCTCGCTCATGCCACCAGCCCCCAGCGCTGAGCCCAGCTCCTTGCGTGGAGAGGGATCGGCAATCAAGGCCATGCCTGGCGGTGCCATGCGGTAGGCCGGCCGCGTCGATACATCGCGCAGCAACACGATCTCGCCCGGCTGTGCCTTTACGCCCTGACGTGCACCGGAAGCCATGGCGGCCTCACTGGCGGCAGTACTGACCAGCAGCAAACCGATCAGGGCGGCATAACGATGTAGGGTCCAGCTGTCCATTGCGTCGTCCACTCGTACCAACGCGAGTGATAGAGCAGCATCCGTGCCAAGCAAAAATTTCAACTAAAAACAACAGCTTGTTGATACCACCCAGCACCCATGGGTGTATCCATGTCACAGCCATGCTGATATCAAAGCCGGCGCATGGAAGCCCAGATGGAACCGCGAAAGGCATGCGCTGCCTGGCTTTCACGCAGCTGTATCAGTGCTGTTACAGACAGTTGTTACACCTGCTACAAACAACAACCGTCGGATATGAGATAGGCCGGCAACGGCCCGGCCCTGCATATAGGAGCGACGTAAGCCGCGAAGCCGGCGGCGCCGGGCTACCCGCATCTCTGGCACCCGGTGAAGTCCGGGTTTCGCGGCTTGCGCCGCTCCCACAAAAAATCCGATGCCAAGGGACTGGCATCGGATTCTGGGTGACTCAAGTACTCAGGTGAGCGGTATCGCGGCGATGCCGATCCATTCCTGACGCTGCGATTGCAAACCCGCTAGTCCGGATGGCGCCCACTCGCACCAGCACCCATCGCCGGCGTACCCGCAGCGTCGTACACCTGCTGGTCGAGCAGCCCGGTCTCCTTGGCCACGATCACCGGCACCACCATCTGCCCGGTGACATTGGTCATGGTACGCATCATGTCGAGGATGCGGTCGATGGCGTACAGGTAACCGATCGCTTCCAGCGGCAGGTTGGCCGCGCTCAGCACCACCGTCGCCATCACCACCGCCGTGCCCGGTACGCCGGCCGTGCCGAAGCTGCCCAGCACCGATGCGATCAGCACGATCACGTATTGCTCCGGGGTCAGTGGCACCCCGGTGTATTGGGCAATGAACACCGCACACAAGGCCGGGTAGATCGCACCGCAGCCGTCCATCTTGATGCTGGCACCCAGCGGCACCGCGAACGATGCGTAATCCTTGTTGACGCCGAGGTTGTCGCTGATGGAACGCATCGCCACCGGCATCGCCGCGAAACTCGACGAAGCCACGAACGCCACCTGCATGCCTGGCGCCGCACCACGGAAGAACTTCCACGGGTTCAAGCCGTGCGCAAGCAGCAGGCCGCTGTAGACGATGACGATGTGCAGCGCACAGGCCACGTACAGTGCCAGCACGAAGTTGCCCAACGGCAGCAGCTTCTCGAAGCCATAGCTACCAACCAGCCCGGCGATAAGGCCGAAGGTACCCAGCGGCGTCATCTCAAGCACGAAGCGGGTCACCTGGATCATGATCTCGCTCATCTGCCCGACCAGCTTGCGCGCTTCGTTGACCTTCTCGCCCAGCTTGACCATCGCAAAGCCAAGCAGACCGGCGAAGAAGATCACCGGCAGGATCGAGCCGCGCCCGGCCGCCAGCACCTGTTCGCCAGCCGCATTGGCCTTGGTACCGATGCCAGCCAGTGCGTAGAACACATTGGACGGCACCACATCCATCAGCACCTTGGCGATCGAAGGCACGTCACGCGGGGTGTAGGCCGTGTCCACCGCCAGCTTCAGGCCACCGGTGCCCGGCTGCATCACCGTGCCGACCAGCAGGCCGATGCCCACCGCGAATGCGGCGGTGATCACGAACCACAGGAAGGTGCGGCCACTCAGCGCGGCAACCGACTTCTGCCCATGCAGCGAACCGATGGCGTTGATCACCGCGAAGAACACCAGCGGCACCGCAATCATCTTGATCAGGGTGACGTAGAGCTCACCCAGCGGACCGAAGAAGGTCTCAGCCGCCGGTCCCAGCGCCCAGCCAGCCAGCGCGCCCAGCACGAAGCCGCCGACCACCCGCTGCCAGAAGGGGATCCGCAGCCAGGCAGAAACCACATTCATATCGTCAATCCGGGATAAAAATCGAAGGTTGCCACGATAGCGCAAGGCCTGCGCCAGAACGATGCCCACACAGAAAAGCTGCGTGTCATATGCATGCCTTCCACGCTTGACCATAATGGCGGTCTGTCTTCATCCAGCGGTAACAACCACGATGCACAAAGCCAGTTTCCTGTCCGCCGCCCTGTCCACCCTGCTGCTCGGCGCCTGCGCCAGCACCGGCCCGCAGTCCGGCCCGGCCAACGCAGTCAGCGTTGACGTCCCCCAGATCACCCGCCCGGACGGGGAAACCCCGCAGTGGTGGTACCGCGACGGCGCCGCCCGCGCCGCCGGTAATGGCGCCATGGCCGGCAAGGCCAAGAACGTGATCCTGTTCCTGGGCGACGGCATGAGCCTGACCACCGTGGCCGCCGCGCGCATCCTCGAAGGCCAGCGCAAGGGCCAGCCAGGTGAAGAGAACCTGCTGTCCTGGGAACGCTTCCCGGCCACTGCGTTCAGCAAGACCTATAACACCGACTCGCAGACTCCCGATTCGGCCGGCACCATGACCGCCATCACCACCGGCGTGAAGAGCCACATGGGCGCCATCGGCGTCAGCGCTGGTAGCCGCAACAACTGCGCCGACAGCCTGCCCAAGGGCCTGCTGACCTGGCTGCAGCTGGCCGACAGCGCCGGCATGGCCACCGGCATCGTCTCGACCGCGCGCCTGACCCACGCCACCCCGGCGGCAACCTACGCGCACTCGCCCGAGCGCAACTGGGAGAACGACACCGACCTGCCGGAAGCGGCCAAGGCTGCCGGCTGCGTGGACATCGCCCAGCAGCTGATCTCCACCTCACGCTACGGCCAGGGCCCGCTGGTTGCGCTGGGCGGCGGTCGTGGTCAGTTCACCACCATCAACGAGCAGGACCCGGAATACGCCGACAAGGTCGGCCTGCGCCTGGACGGCCGCAACCTGGTCGCCGAATGGCAGGCCAAGCACCCGCAGGGTGCCTATGTGTGGAACGCCGACCAGCTCAAGGCGGCCGCCAACGCACCGGCCCTGCTCGGCCTGTTCGAGCCGGACCACATGCAGTACGAGCAGGACCGCCCCAAGGACCGCGCCGGTGAACCGTCGCTGGCCGAACTGACCCGCGCCGCCATCGCCAACCTGTCCAAGCACCAGGAAGGTTTCGTGCTGATGGTCGAAGGCGCCCGCATCGACCACGCCAACCACAGCGGCAACGCAGCGCGAGCACTGGGCGACACCATCGCCATGTCGGATGCGGTCAAGGCTGCGGTGGACGCCACCTCGGCCGAAGACACCTTGATCATCGTCACCGCCGACCACTCGCATACGTTGAACTTCGTCGGTTACCCGGCACGCGGCAACGCCATCCTCGGCAAGGTCAAGGACAAGGGCGGTGAAGACGGCATGGGCGCACTGGACCTGGCCCGCGACGGCATGGGCATGCCCTACACCACCCTGAGCTATGCCAATGGTCCAGGCTACACCGGTGCCAGCAACCAGCAGCCGGCCGGCCCGAAGCGCTTCCCGCATTCGCCGAGCAGCTTCGAGACCGCCAACGGCCGCCCCGACCTGACCCATGTCGACACCGAGCATCCGGACTACATGCAGGAAGCGCTGGTGCCGTCCAAGAGCGAATCGCACGGCGGTGAAGATGTCGGCATCTGGGCGCGTGGCCCGGGCAGCAAGGCAGTGCGTGGCACGATGGAACAGAACACCATCTACCACCTGATCGTGCAGTCCACCCCGCGGCTGCGTGAGCGCCTGTGTGCCCTGGGTACCTGCGACGCGCACGGCGTGCCGGTCGAGCTGCCGCAGCCGGCCAAGTTCGAGCGCAAGGCGCAGTGAGCCTGCTCCGGCAACGTGCCGGATGGCCAGTGGCAGCAATGCTGTCACTGGTCTGGCTGCCAGCGATCGCGCTGGCCGACGAGGCCTGCTACCGGATGGACACCGATGCGTTCAAGATTCTGGAAGGCTGCAAGCGGACCGGCGATGACAGGCTGATCGTCGCCGAAACGGCGCTGGCGCAACTTGAGTACGATGCTGATGGACTGACCACGGTCATTGCCGGCAAACAGCATTACTACCTGCGTCGCGACGGACGCCACCTGCCGGTGATCACCTACGACAATGGCCCGGATTACTTCGAGGAAGGCCTGACCCGTTCCATGGTCGATGGCCAGATCGGCTACTACGACCGCCAACTGCAACCAGCTTTTGCCGCCCGCTTCGACTGGGGCTGGCCGTTCAAGGACGGCATCGCCGACAGGGCTGCGCGCCGGGCAAACCCGACCCCGGCGGCCACACCGCCATCGAGGGCGGCAAGCACTACCGCATTGATCGCCACGGCAAGATCCTGCCCTGACTGGATTTGCGGAGGGATGTAGGAGCGGCGTCAGCCGCGAAGCAGATGGACCGTCAGGTTGCAGGCTGCCCGGCACTTCGTCGATGCCAGCCTCGCGGCTGACGCCGCTCCTACAAGCTTGTCGCCAACAATTGCAGCCATCGCCGCCGCCGCCGATACTCGGCGCGGCCATGAACCCGCTTTCTCCTTCCCTGCTGCAGTCCGCAACCGACATCCCGGTGATGGTCGGCTTCAGCGGCGGCCTGGATTCCACCGTGCTGCTGCATCTGCTCGCCAATGCCCCGGGACGCCAGCCAGGCAGCCTGCGCGCACTGCATGTGCACCACGGGCTGCAAAAGGCTGCCGATGACTGGCACCAGCATTGCGCCACCCTCTGTGCAGAGTGGGATATCCCACTGCAGGTAGTGCATGTCGATGTTCCGCGTGACGCCGGCCAAGGTCTGGAAGCAGCCGCCCGCGATGCCCGCCGCGCGGCCTTCAAGGCCCATCTACGCGAAGGCGAATGGCTGGCCTTGGCCCATCACCAGGACGATCAGGCAGAAACCTTCCTGCTGCGTGCACTGCGCGGCGCCGGTGTCGATGGTCTGGCCGCGATGCAGGCAGAACGCAGTTTCGGAACCAACATCTTGTGGCGGCCACTGCTACAGGTGGCGCGC
>QFOV01000420.1 GCA_003248565.1 Stenotrophomonas sp. | reverse complement strand
GCCGGGTCCTTGCCACCGAGTTCCAGCGAAGCCGGAATGAAACGGCGAGCGCAGGCTTCGCCGACCTTGCGACCGGTGGCGACCGAGCCGGTGAAACAGATCTGGTCGCTGGCATCGATCACCGCCTGGCCGGTGGCGCCGGCGCCGGTGGCCAGCTTGAACACCGCGCCCAGGCCCGCTTCGTCCAATGCTTCGCGCAGCAGCGGCACGAAGCGCGAGGTAACCTCACTGGGCTTGGCGAGGATGCTGCAGCCCGCGGCAAGCGCCGGCACCGCATCGATCAAGGTCAGCATCAGCGGGAAATTCCACGGACTGATCACGCCCACCACCGCATACGGCACCCAGGTCTGTTGGCTTTGGATGAAGGGAATGGCCTCCTGCTGGGCGGGCTTTTCCGCAAGACACCCTGCCGCCTGCTGCGCCCAGCGGCGGATCGCGCCGACCGTGCCGTCCACTTCAATCTGCGATTCGTGCCAGCGGCCGGTATCGGCCAGCAAGGCGTCGAGGAAACCGTCACGGCGCGCGACCAACGCATCGGCCAAGGCATTCAAGCGCGCGCAGCGTTCTTCGATGCTGCACTCGGCCCAGTCGAGCTGCGTCTTGCGCAGGCCAGCGCCCAAGGCAGCAACTTCGGCAGCGGAGGTGATCGGCAGTTCGCCATCGAACAGGCCGGTGCGCGGATTGCGTAGCGGCAGCGTGCTTGCGTCAGTCATTGCCCAGTACTCCGGCGCTCAGCAGTGCATCAAGGGTGGCTTTCTGGCGGGCAGCGAAGTCGGCCCGCTGCGGAATCTTCAAGCTGTCGCCGTCCAGCAGCGCATTGGACTTCAAGGCGGCGCTGCCGAGGCCGGCATTGATCGCAGCCTGCGGCAGCCGCGACAGGAAGTTACCCATGCCCGGACGCAGGCGACGGCGGCGCAGACCAGCGATATCCAGATCAGCGTAGGCGGCCATCGACTCGCCGGTACCGGCGGCGGACAACACCCTGCCCTGGTCATCGACGATCTTGCTCATGCCATCGGCACTGCCCAGCGGAATATCCACGCCGCTGATGCCCGCGGTATTGGCCGAAACCACATAGGCCATGTTTTCCAGCGCGCGGGCGCGCTTGGCGATGTCCTTGGGGGTCAGCTCCGGGCTGCCGACTTCGCTGGTGGAGTGCAGGAACACCTCGGCACCACGCAGGCCCATCGCCCGCGCGATCTCCGGATACAGGATTTCTTCCGATGCGATGCAGGACAGGCGGCCGAGCGGCGTGCGCGCAACCGGAAACACGCCGTCGATGCCGTACACGTCCAGGTACTTGTCCCAGACATCATGCGGGCTGGGTGCATACAGCGAGATCAGCCGGCGATAGCGCAGGACCTGGTTGCCACTGTCGTCCAGGATCACCGACGACTGGAAGTACAGCTCCGGGAAATTCGGGTCGCGCTCATAGGCGTTGGAGCACAGATAGACGCCATTGTCCTGGGCGATGCGACCCAGTTGTTCGTATTCGGCGCCATCCATGGCGAAGCAGCCCTTGGCCGCCCAGCCGGGAATGGTGTCGCCCAGCGGATAGCTGGTGGCGAAGTATTCGGGCAGCACCACCAGTTTCAGGTCGGCACCGATGAAGGCCTTGGACGCGCGGATCTGTCGGCCTACCCGCTCGATGTTGTCAGCCACCGCCGCTGCGGCTGCGGCCGGTGTTGCACAGGCATTGATGGCGCGGCAGGTGGTCTGCAGGGCCAGCGCGCGATACGCGTCTATCATGGGGCTTTCCCTTCGGTTGCGGTGTCGTTGAGGGCTTGCGTCTGCACGCCATCGGCCAGCAGCACGCGGAAGCTGCCGGTGCCGGCGCGCAGCG
>QFOV01000043.1 GCA_003248565.1 Stenotrophomonas sp. | reverse complement strand
CTGTTCAGGTGCTCGCGGTACCCTGTTGCGGTCCATGCACCGTGAGTTCCCATGAAACGCCATTTCTCGATGCTCCGTGAGTTCCAGCTCGCGGATTGGTTCACCCTCGGCAACGCGTTCTGCGGCACCGGCGCGGTGTTCGCGGCGATGCGCTTCCTGCAGGACGGCGAGCGCGGCTTCCTGATGTTCGGCATGGCCTTGATCCCGCTGGCGTTCATCTTCGATGCGCTGGATGGCCGGGTTGCGCGCTGGCGCCAGTCCTCGTCCACGCTGGGGCGCGAGCTGGATTCGCTGGCCGACATCATTTCCTTTGGCGTGGCGCCGGCTGCATTGGCCTATGCCTGCGGCATGCAGGGCGGTTGGGACTGGCTGATCCTGAGCTACTTCGTCTGCTGCGGCGTCAGTCGGCTGGCGCGTTACAACGTTACCGCCGAGGAGATCGCCGGTGAGTCCGACAAGGTGCCGTACTTCGAAGGCACGCCGATTCCGACCAGTCTGGCGCTGGTCATCGTGTTGGCCCTGGCGGCCCACTTCAATGCGATCGGCCCGGCGCTGTGGGGCGGCAGCTGGCAGCTGGGCCCGTGGCAGCTGCATCCGCTGGTGCTGCTGTTTGCACTGTCCGGTTCGTTGATGATCAGCAAGACGCTGCGGATTCCCAAGCCCTGACGCCGGTAGGGCAGTCGCATTGCTATCATCACCGGGCATCCCGGGAGCAAGGCAATGGCGGCGGCAGGCAATAACAACAACGCGGATTTCGAGGCCAGCATGCGTGCTGCCTGGGAGGCATGGTCACAGGCCATGCAGGGCCAGGGCGCAGCTGCGGGCGGCGATTTTCCATGGGCTGAGAGCATTGCCCAATGGACCCGCCTGGTCAGTACCGATACGCCCCCGGAAGTGCAGGCGCTGGGCGCCCGTTTCCAGCATCAGGCCGGCGATTGGCTGGGCATGATGCAGCAGGTGGCCGCACGCTTTGCCGGTCGTGATACCTCGGCGGCGGAGGTGGCCGGGGCGTGGCGCGAGGCCGTGCAGGCGGGGCAGGGCGATGATCTGCTGCAGTGGATGCTGGGTGCCGCACGCGGTGGCAGTGCACTGAACGATCAACCTTGGTTGCGTGAGTTCGCCAAGGCCGCGCAGAGTGGCTTTGGCGGTGGCGATTGGTTGAATGCACCGGCATTCGGTCCAGCCCGTGAGCATCAGGCGCGGTGGCAGGCCTTGCTCAAGATCCAGCAGGAATACCAGGCGCGCGCCGAAGCCTATGTGGATACGATCCGCAGCGTCCTGGACGATGCCTTCAAACGTTTCGAGGCCAAGCTGGCCGAGCATGAAGTGCCCGGTAGCCAGCTGACCAGTGCGCGGGCGATGTTCGATCTGTGGATTGATGCCGCCGAAGAAGCGTATGCCAACGTGGCGCTTTCCGAAGATTTCCAGCGCATCTATGGTGAGCTGGCCAATGCCCAGATGCGTCTGCGCGCAGCGTCGCAGAGTGAACTGGAACGTGCCTGCGACGCGATGGGTGTGCCTACCCGCACGGAGATGGATGCGGCGCATCGGCGCATCGCCGAGTTGGAACGGCAGGTGCGGCGCTTGATGGCGGCAGCCCAGCAGGCCAGCGCGCCCGCGTCAGCGGATGAATCGGCAAAGCCATCGGCAGGGAAAACAGCTGCCAAGCCAGCGAAGCCGGCGCCGCAACGTGCGGCGACGAAAGCGGCGACGAAAGCCACCAGGAAGGCTGTGAAAGAAATCGTGCAGAAGGTTGCGCCGAAGAAGATCACGGCGAACAAGCCAGCCGCCAGGAAACCGGCAGCCAAGAAGGCCGTGGTTTCCAGCAAACCGAAGTCCGCACCGGCCCGTCGCAGGAGTGCCAAATGAAGGGCCCGCTGGGTTTTGGCAACGATGACCTGCTGCAGGAAACCCTGCAGTGGCAGCGCAAGCTGGTCGATGGCCTGAAGCTGCTGCCCGGTGTCGAAGACGTGGATTATGGCGTCACCGAGCGCCAGGAAGTGTGGAGTGACGGCAAGGTCAAGTTGTATCGCTTCGTCAGCGATCACGCCGATGCCAGCAAGCCGCCGTTGTTGATCGTCTATGCGCTGGTCAACCGGCCCTACATGGTCGACCTGCAGGACGGTCGTTCGCTGGTACAGAAGCTGCTGGCGCTTGGTCAGGATGTCTACGTGCTGGACTGGGGCTACCCGGATCGCTCCGAGCGCTTCCTGACCCTGGAAGACTATCTGCTGCGCTACATCGACGGTGCGGTGGATCACCTGCGTGCACAGCGCGATGGCGCGCCGGTCAACCTGCTCGGCATCTGCCAGGGCGGCGTATTCGCGCTCTGCTACAGCGCGCTGCGCCCGCACAAGGTGCAGAACCTGATCAGCATGGTGACGCCGGTCGACTTCCATACCGCGGACAACATGCTCTCGCATTGGGCGCGGCACGTGGACGTGGACCTGTTCGTCGATACCCTGGGCAATATCCCGGCCGACCTGATGAATGCCAGCTACCTCATGCTCAAGCCGTTCCGCTTGAACGTGCAGAAGTATGTGGGCTTGATGGACATCCTCGACGACAAGCAGGCCCTGGAAGACTTCCTGCGAATGGAGAAGTGGATCTTCGATTCCCCCGATCTGGCAGGCGAAACCTTCCGGCAGTTCGTCAAGCAGTTCTATCAGGCCAATGGCCTGATGAACGGCAGCATCTGCATCGGCGAGGAAACGGTCGATCTGGCCCAGGTACAAATGCCTATCCTCAACATCTACGCCGAGCAGGACCACCTTGTACCGCCGGCTGCATCCAAGGCCATGCAGGGCCAGGTCGGCAGCACGGATTACACCGAGCTCGGTTTCCGCGGTGGCCACATCGGTATCTATGTTTCCGGGCGCGCGCAGCGTGAAGTGCCCGGTGCCATCAACGACTGGTTGAGTAAACGCGCATGAAGCTGATCGGCAATTTTCTGCTCGCGGCAAGTCTGGCTCTGATCGCCTTGTCGGCAAGTGCGGCCCCCAGTGCGGCAACCCAGCGTGAGATCAGTGGCTTGATGCAGGCGCTGGAAACCTCTGGCTGCCGCTTCCAGCGCAATGGCAGCTGGTATGACGCGGCGGCTGCACGTGGTCATCTGCAGCGCAAATACGACTACCTGCTCAAGCGCGACATGGTCGACAGCAGTGAGCAGTTCATCGAGCGGGCCGCCAGCCGCAGCAGCATGAGCGGCAAGGCGTACAAGGTCTCCTGCGGCGGCGCGCAAGAGCAGGATGCCTCGGCGTGGTTCCTCCAGCAGCTGCGTCAACTGCGTACCCCGGCACGCTGATGTCCGTGCTGGCCGCCAGATCAGCAGTACAGGCCTGAGTCTCATGCGACTCGAAATGGCGCCGATGTGGTTGCGCATTCTGGGCGGGATCTGGACCTCGCCCAATACCTTGATTGGCCTGATCGCGGGTGCGCTCGGCAGCCTCGCTGGCGCACGCCTGTACTGGAGCCGCCGGGAAAGCGCGCTGGTATTCCGGCGCTGGCCGTGGGGGCCGGGAGGGGCGATCACCTTTGGCATGGTGATCCTGCACACCGGCGACGACCTGGATGGTTTGTGCCAGACCTATGAGCATCGCGCTGGCCGCTGCGAACACCCGCGCGTGCGCCTGGGCGACCACGAGCGAGCGCATGTTTTCCAATACCTGGTGCTGGGCCCGCTGTTCCTGCCGGTCTACCTGTTGTGCGGCGGTGTGAGCGTACGTAATCCGTTCGAGCGTGCGGCGGATTACTACGCCATGCATGGCCGCGGTTGGTGGCCTGGCCGTACCTGAAATGCAGTCATTGAAGCCTGCGCGCTGAATGCTGACATCAAACGACAACCTTTTATGTACATCTCTGTAACGTGACCCCGCGTATCGTTGCACCTGTTACAGATCCAACAGGAGCACGAACCACCATGGCAATTGTTCTTTATATCGGTGGCAGCAAGGATGGCGATAAGGGTGTGTTGCCGTACGGCTTCAGCAAAACCCGCGCAGATACCGAGCATGGCCCGGAAATTTACGTAGAACGGACGATGAACGTCTCCGGCAGGGGCTCGATGCGGGTCATGGTGCTGGAAGACCTGCGTGACGACGTCGCCAGCCAACGGCTGTATCAGCATCTGGCCTGAGTATTCAGGCGCGCGCGCCGGCCGGCAGGTCCGGCGCGTACTGTCAACGGCTTTCCCCCGGGCGCGCGCATTGCCAGAATGGCAGCTTCCGTCACTGTGGCTACCGCACCGGCAATGCAAGACATCAAGCTAGCGCAGCAGATCGCGCAGACAATCGCCGACGAGATCGGCGCACAAGCTACTCAGACCACGGCGGCCATCGCGCTGCTGGATGAGGGCGCCAGCGTTCCGTTCATCGCCCGCTACCGCAAGGAAGTGACTGGCGGCCTGGACGATACCCAGCTGCGTAATCTCGAAAGTCGTTTGACCTACCTGCGCGAACTCGAAGATCGGCGCCGCGCCGTGCTGTCCAGCATCGACGAACAAGGCAAGCTGACCGATGCGCTGCGTGAGCAGATCATGGGCGCCGATACCAAGTCGCGTCTGGAAGATCTGTATCTGCCCTATAAGCAGAAGCGCCGCACCCGTGCGCAGATTGCCCGCGAGGCGGGGCTGGAGCCGTTGGCCGATGGCCTGCTCGGCGATCCCATGTTGGACCCGCAGGTCTTCGCCGCCGGTTATGTGAATGCTGAAAAGGGCGTTGCTGACACCAAGGCCGCACTGGAAGGTGCACGCGCCATCCTGATGGAGCGCTGGGGTGAAGACGCTGCGCTGGTTGGCGAATTGCGCAACTGGCTGGCGGGGAACGGCATCATCCGTGCCCGCGTTGCCGAGGGCAAGGAGGCCGAAGGCGCCAAGTATCGTGACTATTTCGATCATGCCGAGGCATTGGCGAAGATTCCTTCGCACCGCCTGCTGGCCTTGTTCCGTGCGCGCCGCGAAGAGTTCATCTTCCTCGAACTGGACCCGGGCAGCGACGCCGAAGCCGGCCACCAGTATGCGGAAGGTCGGGTAGCGCTCAACGCAGGCATCGCCAACAAGGAGCGCCCGGCGGATCGCTGGTTGTTGGACGCCTGCCGCCTGACCTGGCGCGCCAAACTGCATATGCACCTGCTGCTGGACCTGTTCAACCAGGCCCGCGAAAAAGCCGAGGCTGAGGCGATTGCGGTGTTTGGCGACAATCTGAAGGACTTGATGCTGGCAGCGCCAGCCGGTCCCAAGGCAGTGCTCGGATTGGATCCGGGCATCCGCACCGGTTGCAAGATCGCCGTCGTCGATGCCACCGGCAAGCTGCTGGCCACCGATACGGTGTACCCGCACGAGCCGCGGCGGCAGTGGGAGCAGTCCCTGCAGACGATCAAACAGCTGTGCATCAAGCACAATGTCGAGTTGATCGCGATCGGCAACGGCACTGCAAGCCGCGAGACCGACAAGCTGGCAGGCGAGGCAATCGCCGCCTGTGCCAATCCCAAGCTGCAGAAGGTGGTGGTCAGCGAGGCCGGTGCCTCGGTGTATTCGGCCTCCGAGTTTGCCGCCAAGGAATTTCCGGACCTGGATGTCTCGCTGCGTGGTGCGGTGTCGATTGCGCGCCGCCTGCAGGATCCATTGGCCGAACTGGTCAAGATCGAGCCCAAGGCGATTGGTGTTGGCCAGTACCAGCACGACGTCGACCAGTTCCGCCTGGCCAAGGCACTGGATGCGCGTGTCGAGGACTGCGTCAATGCTGTCGGCGTGTTCGTCAACACCGCCTCGGCCGCACTGTTGACGCGTGTATCGGGTTTGTCATCGACGGTGGCCGAGAATATTGTCCGTCACCGCGATGAGAACGGCCCGTTCAAGCGCCGCAAGGACCTGCTGAAAGTGCCGCGCCTGGGCGACAAGACCTTTGAACAATGCGCCGGCTTCCTGCGGATTGCTGATGGCGACGAGCCGCTTGATGCCTCGGCGGTTCACCCTGAGGCGTATCCCGTGGTCGAGCGCATCGTCGCTGCCGCCGCAAAGCCGATCAAGGCGCTGCTGGGCGACGGCAGCTACCTGCGCAGCCTGAAGGCTGAGCAGTTCACCGACGACAAGTTTGGCGTACCGACCGTGCGCGACATCCTCAAGGAGATGGAAAAGCCAGGCCGTGATCCGCGTCCTGAGTTCAAGGCCGCACGTTTTGCCGAGGGCATTGAAGACATCAAGGACCTGCGTGAAGGCATGATCCTGGAAGGCGTCGTCAGCAACGTTGCCGCGTTCGGTGCGTTCGTCGATATCGGTGTGCACCAGGACGGCCTGATCCATATCTCCGCTTTGTCCGACACCTTCGTCAAAGATCCGCGCGATGTGGTCAAGGCGGGCGACATCGTCAAGGTCAAGGTGCTGGAGGTGGATGTGCCGCGCAAGCGCATCGCATTGACCCGGCGCCTGGAAGATTCGCCTGCACCGGCCAAAAAACCAGAGCGTGACGAGCGTGGTGCAGGGCAGGGACGTGCTGCTGGCGGCGGGCGCGACCGGGATCAGCGCGGTCAGCGCAATCCCGGCAATGGCGGTGGCCGACCGGCAGTGTCTGCGGCGCCGGCCAACAATGCGCTGGCCGATGCATTCGCAAGGGCAAAACGCGGCAGCTGAGTCAGCTGCCGCAGAGCTCCATCCATTTCGTGGGAGCGGCGTAAGCCGCGAAGCTGGCAATGCGGAAGTTCAGGGCATCAGTGCTGATCGATGATCCATCTGCTTCGCGGCTTACGCCGCTCCCACAAACCTGGAATCTCAAGCCGGAGCAAGTGCGCGTTGCAGTGCCTGGCTGAGATCGGCGCCGGTGTAAGGCTTGGACAGCTTCACGCCGGCATCGAACACTGCAGGCAGCTGATCGATTTCCATCCCGGTGGCGACCAGGAACGGGATGCCGCGCTGCCTCAGACGCTCGGCAACCGGGCTGCTGTTCTCATTGCATGCCAGCCAGTAGTCCAGGAACACGAGCTGGGGCTGCAGCTCATCGATCATCTGCAGGGCAGTACTGACCGTGGCAGCTACGCCGCCCACCAGCATGCCTTCCATCTCCAACTGCATCTGCAGCAGCATGGCATTCAACTCGTCGTTCTCCACGACCAGCACCCTCGTACCTTCGAGCGAGCCCATCGTTCTCCCCTGTATCTGGATCGGTCGAAGTATAGCCAGTCGCCGAAACAGGCATTACACAAATATTTTCAGCCGAGGCCTGCCCAAGCAGGCAAAGCTCCGCTATAATTCCGCTCCTGCCAGCCGAAGTGGCGGAATCGGTAGACGCAGCGGATTCAAAATCCGCCGCCCTTAAAAGCGTGGGGGTTCGAGTCCCCCCTTCGGCACCAGAGAAAACAGGCACCCTTGGGTGCCTTTTTCTTTGCCTGGAGTTTGTCAGGTGCCTGCAGGTTCGCGAATCGCATTGCTCCCCTGCAGAGGCCTGGCGTGTAGTGCCGAGCTATGCTCGGCAGGAGTTGTCCGCAGTACTTCAAGCTTCAGCTGCAATGCGGAAACAGCGAAGGTGGCGAAGCTTGCAGTACAAAGGGGCAGCGGAAGTGATGTCACTCATCTGCAGAAGCCTGGGTTACGCGGCGTGCGCTGCTCACGCAAGAAGGACGGTGTTGCCCGCGTTGGCGCTGCCAATCTCAGGGCTGTGCGCGCTTGCGCTCCAGGGCGCCGCCTTTTGCGCCCAGAAGGAACAATAGAATCCCGGCGCCAAGAATCGACCAGTGTTGAAGTTGGTCGCTGCGGGTGATGTAAACCGTGCGATCCGATCCTTTCACCTTGAACGCGATGATCTCGCCCTTGGCCTGGTCGGGTACTTGCGAGCGCTCGGCAAAGAGATGGTTGGCGTGTAGTGTGGTGCCGGCGAAGGTCAGGAGTGCTCCAGCCAGCAGGATGGCAAGTGCTTTCATGTTCATTGAATTCTCCTCGCCACTGGCTGGCAGCCTCAAGCATCTCAGTATGCTGACCAGCCTGGCTGGCTGTCGATGACTGCTTGATTGGCTGCTCACTGCTTTCCTGCCAGCGAGGGCAGGGCTGCATTGCCGCAAATACCGGGCAAGAAAAAAGCCCCGATTGCTCGGAGCTTTTTAGAAATGGCGTCCCCACGGGGATTCGAACCCCGGTCGCCACCGTGAAAGGGTGATGTCCTAGGCCTCTAGACGATGGGGACGCGTATTCTTCAAATCTCAAGTTGTAGATTCAGGCGGCCTAAGGCCTGAATTGGTGGAGCCAAGCGGGATCGAACCGCTGACCTCCTGCATGCCATGCAGGCGCTCTCCCAGCTGAGCTATGGCCCCACGTTGTTGCCAGCCCGTCATAATAACGGTTTTTTATCAAATTGGAAGCTTTTTCTTCTTCCGTGCAATCTCTTGGGAAGATTGCTTCGATAAAAAAAGACCCGATACGGCTGGGTCCGTTTGTACCTGATGAATGGCGTCCCCACGGGGATTCGAACCCCGGTCGCCACCGTGAAAGGGTGATGTCCTAGGCCTCTAGACGATGGGGACGCGTTATACTCATCAAATTGTCGACAATCCAGACGGCCTAATGTCCGGATTTGGTGGAGCCAAGCGGGATCGAACCGCTGACCTCCTGCATGCCATGCAGGCGCTCTCCCAGCTGAGCTATGGCCCCGGTGGAACGTTGTTACGTCGTTGCCGAGAAAGAAATAATAGCGGGGCTTCACATTTCCCGCAAGCGATTTGTGAAGAAATTTCTTCATCCAATGAGATTGGGCCGAAGGCCCCACGCTCACCTCCATGCGGACTCGTGGACAAGCCCGACACAAGGCTTTGTTGTATGCCTGCATCGGAGTCAGTGGCGAACTGCCAGGCTGGCCGCCGGTAAGGTCAATTGGATTGCCAGCCGTGGCATCTCTTGCTTGCATGGTGTTGGGCTGCCTGCTCGGCAGCACGGGTGGTGAAACGGGAGCGCTGGTATACAAGTGTCAGGTAGCCGGCGGCGACTCCTATCAATCGCTACCTTGTGAAGGACTTGAGCTGAAGCGCTGGAGCATTGTTGATGCTCCCACCGACCAGGACGCGCGCAAACGGTTGGAGGCAATCGAGCTCCAACTGCAACTGCAGCGGAACCGACTATCGACGAAATCCGGCGTTCGCCCGGGGCGACGACGCGCTGCCCCCGCGCCGAAGGCCGATGCTTGCGAGAACGCGCGGCGAGGGCGCGATCGGGCATACGCCAAAGCCGGTCTGAAGCGCGACTTCGCCCTCTCGAGCTTCTGGGACAACAAGGTCCATCAGGCATGCAGGTAATCAGCGCGGAATGATGCTCCTGTCTGCGGTGGGGCGCTGTGTTGCAGCGATCGGATGGTGTGACGCAAAGACAGCCTTCTAACGCACGTGCACTGCAGCTCGGGGGCTCCTGCTGCAGTTGCAGTAGTTTTCGATTGGCAGGGATCACCGAATGCCAGGACATGTGGGGCAGCGGCCTGTGTTGCGTCCAGCGTGGCAGCTGCCTTGCCTGGATCCGGCACGTGGCATCGGCAGCGTGGTCGACGTTGGTGTCCGGCAAAGGTAGTTGCAGGGTGAGCAGGAAGGCGCTGCCCCTGCATGGCGCGCTTGTCACCTTGATGCCGCCCAGCATGTGTTCTGCGCGGCGCTCATGTTGATGCTGGTATCAGTCACGCCACCATCCCGGCACATAAAACATGCCGCGCTGGCGCCGACCCAGCCGACCCAGCCGCTTCAAGGGCTTGTCCGGGCGGGTGATCGGAGGGGCGCATCCCTCTCAGCCCCTGCGTCATGGTCCATTTGAGATTTCTCTCACGATTGGCTGCTGTCCGCTGGTGTTGCGAAAAGCCCCGGTTTCACGATGTTCCCTGAGAGGATCAGACGAATATTCGGACTAGGCCGATGTAGGCCCGGGGGCTGCGCTGGAAGAATGGCGTCACTGAAAACAGCCGCTTCCCTGATATCGCCGCTCTTGGCGTGGAGACAACACCCATGAACGCTCTCGCACACTATTTTTCGCCACAACCGGAAACCAGGATGATCCAGAACGCGCTGGTGGTTGATGGCAATGAACTGCAGCACATTCCGATGATCAAGATGCTGCGTCAATCAGGGGTGTCCGAAGTGACTTCAGCCTTGGACGGCGCCTGTGCGGTGGTTGCACTGCGCGAACGTAGCTGGGATCTGGTGATTCTTGATCTGGATCTTACCGATCTCACCGGTCTGCAGCTGATGGAGCTGATGGCTGAACGCTGCCGCAAAGCGCGTCTGGCGATCATCAGCAGCCAGCCCAGCCGTATTCTGAATGCCGCATCGGCGTATGCGTCGCATCTCGGCCTCACTGTGATTGCAGCACTGCGTAAACCACTCAAGGCTGAGCAGATCCGCACGATCATTGCCGCTTCCGCCGAGCTGACAGTGTCATCCGATGACAGCCTGCCGCCGGTCAAGCCCGGCGTGCGGCGGTTCTCACGTGAGGAGTTGCGTGGGGCGTTGCTGGATCAGCAGATCCAGGCCTATTTCCAGCCCCAGCATTGCGCGCTTACCGGCGTGCTGCGCGGGGCCGAGGTGTTGGCACGTTGGCATCGTGCTGATGGCTCTGTGCTCTGTCCGGCTGAGTTTCTTCCGGCGATTGAGCGTGAAGGACTGCTGGAATCCCTCACCGAATACATGTTGTCCTGCGCATTCGACTGTATTGCTGCCGGCGGGGCGGAATCCACGCTGCTGATGGCTGTCAATGTTCCGGCCCGCGTTGCAACCGGTGTGCAATGGGCGCAATCGGTTGCTGATCATGCGTACCACGCCGGGATTGACCCGGGCCGTGTGGTAATCGAAATCACCGAGGATGGCGGCGAGCTATGCAATCCGGCGCTGGCCGGTGCTGTCGCCCAGCTGCGGCTGCGTGGTTTCAACTGCGCCATTGATGATTTTGGTAGCGGCGACTCTTCGTTGGAAAGGTTGCTGCAAGTGCCGTTCAACGAATTGAAGATCAACCGCAGCATGTTGGTGGAAGCCCGTGCGCATGCCCATGCCCGCTGCCTGCTTGCCAACACCATCGCCATGGCGCGGCAGATGGTCCCTACTGTGGTTGTTGAAGGCGTCGAGACCTATCTGGATCTGGATATGGTCCGCAGTCTGGGCTGCCACAGCACCCAGGGTTACCTGCACAGCCGTGCCATGCCCAAGGCCGAGTACGTGCAATACATTGCACAGCAGAGTTGAGTCAGCCTGGGGATGAGGTCCGGTTGAATCGTCAGCCGAGGTCGAACAGGGTGCCTGGATCCGCGATCCGGGGGCCTGGGCTCGGGCCAGTACCAGTAGGCTGCCCTCCTTGCCGCATGCCAGGGGTGCGCTGGCAGGGGCATGGCGCCTCAGCGCAGCGGAGCGGGACCAAAGTCGCGGGGGATGGCTCGCGGGCGCTTACGTGCGGATGTACTACGGTGCTGCCGGGATATGGACGGGGTGGAGTGCCTGGCAGGTAGCTTGGCCGTTCTGTGCGTTGTCTTGGTTTCTCTCGACCTGGAGCATCGGGGCAACGCATGGCGCGCATGCCCGAGCCCGTCGTAGCCGGCGCTGCTGCAGCGCCTCGATCCCTGCCAGGTCGGGTGCTCGCTCGGAGTCAGTCCGGGGTTTGGCGATGAGTCGCCAGGACCTTGTTCGGGACATCATCAGCTATTTTTTGCACAAGCCTTTGTCTTTGAGTGTGATGTGACATAGATTCTGTCCCGATGTGCCTTGCAGGGCAGGGGATGCCCCCTCAGCCTGGATTGGCCAGCTGCCAGCGCACTTCATGGAGAGCTTTGTCATGAGTGGTTTCAAGATCAGGGTGGTCTTGGCCGACGATCACCCGGGCATGATCGCCGGGGTGAAGTACGAGCTGTCATCAGTGGCCACCCTCAACCTCGTCGGGACCGCCGCCGACTCAACGGAACTGATGGCACTGCTTGGCAGCGTGGCATGTGATGTCGTTATCTCAGACTATGCGATGCCGGCTGGCGATTTTGGCGATGGGATCGCCTTGTTCGGCATGATTGCCAGGCGGTACCCTCAGGTGAAGCTGGTGGTGCTCACGATGCTTGATAACCCGGCGGTGTTGCATACGCTGCTTACCCAGGGGGTGACGTGCATCGTCAGCAAGTCGGACGCGCTGACGCATCTGGTGCCAGCGGTTCACGCAGCCCAAAGCGGGGGCAAGTATTACTCACCCACCATCGACAAGGTGGTTCAGGGGATCGAGCTGAACAGGCGCAGCCGCAACCCAGCAGGCGTGTTGAGCATCCGCGAATCGGAAGTAGTGCGGCTGTATGCCTCGGGCCTGACGGTCAACGAGATCGCCGAACGCCTGCATCGCAGCAAGAAGACCATAAGCACGCAGAAGGCCAGTGCGATGGAGAAGCTGTCGATCGAAAAAGATGTCGATCTGCTGCGCTACGCCATGGAGAATGGACTGGTGACATCTTCAGGCGGTACCCCGACTACCTCTTGAGCAGGCGAACGCCAACGCATTCCAGAGTCGAACCCGCGCGTCCTTCCGCTGTGGCGGCAGGCCTGATCAATCAGCATCCATTCGAGTTTTCCCTGATTCCCACTGCAACATGATCTTGCGCCTGCGTTGTGGCGAGGCGTACATGAAAAGGTTGAGTGTCTCCAGGAAAAGATTCCTCTGGAGGGTGGAGAGTCGCGCGAAATCGATAAGCAGCCGTCTGACGTCCGCGGATTTCTTGTCCATCTTTGTATGTTCCCAGCCGCAGCTCAAAAGCAAGACACGTATGCGAACGCCCATTGGCGCCGCACAAGCATCTGCCCATGGTGTGACAAGCGCTTGGACACAGCCATAGGACCCGTCCCAATAGAGGGGCCCAGCCTTGCCTTTTGCTTTGCGCATGGCTTTCGGATCTGGTTGGAGCCGAGCATGCCGCGGTTGAAGCTTCTTTCGAAG
Source organism: Stenotrophomonas sp. (assembly GCA_003248565.1). Taxonomy (GTDB): domain Bacteria; phylum Pseudomonadota; class Gammaproteobacteria; order Xanthomonadales; family Xanthomonadaceae; genus Stenotrophomonas. Next base: position 3,643 of record QFOV01000043.1, on the reverse strand, counting down.
TATCCGCGCAATAAGTGATGTGCCACTTTATTATTGGGCGCAGTTCGATCGGGAAATGAAAATGGTTGATGACCAAAGCGCGGCGGATGATGCAGCACCTCTTGCTGCGCCCCCGGCAAAGCGGCGAGGTCGGCCGCGACTCTACGATACGCCGCTATCGCAGGCTGAGCGTGCAAAACGCTATCGCAAGGCCCGGCAATGGGACGAAAGCAGCCTTGCGGACTGCCGCGACCCGGTGCTGATGGATCGACTGAGCTGGGCCTTGAAGCACAAGGACACCTCCGAGGACGCGCGAGGCGCGCTGGATATCTACCTGGAAGAACTCGTACGCCGGCATCACAGCAAAGGAAACCAGCTTTTCAAGTGATTCTGGTAGGCGGCAGTATCGCGCTGCGCTCGGGCCGATGTCCCGCGCAACGCAGCCAGCGGATGCGCTGGCGATTGCTTGTGCTGCGTTGTGGCAGCCTGGGTGAGCAGTTGCTTCACAACTGCAGGCCTCAGATCCGCAGTGCATCCACCACCAGTGCGAACGCAGCCGAATGCTGGCGGCGACTGGGGTAATACAGGTGATAGCCGGGGAAGGGCGGGCACCAGTTCTGCAGCACACGCACCAGCCGGCCTTGCTCGATGTGATCGCCGAACTCTTCCTCCGGCAGGAAGGTGATACCAAGACCATCCAGCGCCGCCTGCACCATCGGCGGCGAGGTGTTGAACACCGCCTGGCTTTCGACGCGTACGTTCACCTGCCTGCCGTTGCGCTCGAATTCCCATACGTACAAGCCGCCCGAGGTGGCGAAGCGGATGTTGATGCAACTGTGCCGGGTCAGGTCTGCAGGGACCTTGGGGATCGGATGCTTTTCGAAATAGGCCGGTGAAGCGGCTGCTGCCATGCGCACTTTGGGGCTGATCGGCAGGGCGATCATGTCCTTGTCGATGCTTTCGCCCAACCGCACACCCGCGTCGAAGCGATCGGCGACGATGTCGCGCAGCGCATAGCTGACGTCGAACTCGATGCGGATGTCGGGATAGCGGTGCATCAACGGCAGCAGCTTGGGTAGCAGGATGGTCTGCAACGAGTGATCACCGCAGGTCAGGCGCAGGGAGCCGGCAGGCTTGTCGCGCAGCTCGGTGAGTGCATCCAGCTCCGCTTCGATCTCGTCAAAGCGGTTGCCAATGGCCAGCAACAGGCGCTCGCCTGCTGGAGTGGGCGAGACGCTGCGGGTGGTGCGGGTGAGCAGGCGGATCTGCAGCCGCTCTTCCAGTGCTTTGATGGCCTGGCTGAGCGCGGACTGCGAGACGCCCAGCAGTGCACCCGCGCGGGTGAAATTCCCTTCACGCGCCACGGTGACAAAGGCCAGTAGATCATTGAGGTTGCGTCGTGCCATGGCTGCAGTGTGGCACGGCTGATTGATTAGTTCAGCTAATAGTGGCTAGAAGCATTGATTACCTTATCAGCCGATTGATCGCAGTGGACAATGGCCACCTTCCCCAAACACCGCCGGAGTTCCCATGTCTGTCAAAGCCTATGGCGCCTATGCCGCCGACAAGCCGCTGGAGTCGATGGACATCAGCCGTCGCGCGCCGGGGCCGCACGATGTGCAGATCGACATCGCCTATTGCGGCATCTGCCACTCCGACCTGCACCAGGTGCGTGCCGAATGGGCGGGTACCCAGTTCCCTTGCGTGCCTGGTCATGAAATCGTCGGCCGGGTTGCCGCAGTCGGCGCGCACGTGAGTGGCTTCAAGCCCGGCGATCTGGTGGGTATCGGCTGCATCGTCGACAGCTGCAAGCAGTGCGACGACTGCGATGCCGGGCTGGAAAACTATTGTGACGGCATGGTCGGCACCTACAACGGTGCTACCGCGGATGCGCCGGGTTGGACGCTGGGCGGCTATTCGCAGGAAATCGTGGTTCACGAGCGTTATGTGCTGCGCATCGGCCACCCCGAAGACCAGCTGGCCGCGGTCGCGCCCCTGCTGTGCGCCGGCATCACCACTTATTCGCCGCTCAAGCACTGGAATGCCGGGCCTGGCAAGACGGTAGGCGTGGTCGGCATTGGCGGTCTGGGCCATATGGGCATCAAGCTGGCCCATGCGATGGGCGCACATGTCATCGCCTTCACCACGTCCGAGTCCAAGCGCGAGGCTGCTCTGGCGCTGGGTGCGGATGAAGTGGTGGTGTCGCGTGATGCTGCAGCGATGGCAGCACAGGGCAAGCGCTTCGACCTGATCGTCAACACGGTTGCCGCGCCGCACGATCTGGATGCTTTCCTGGCGCTGCTCAAGCGTGACGGTGCGATGGTGCTGGTGGGGGCGCCGGCCACGCCACACCCGTCGCCGAATGTGTTCAACATGATCACCAAGCGTCGCACCCTGGCCGGTTCGATGATTGGCGGCATTCCGGAAACCCAGGAGATGCTGGATTTCTGCGCGAAGCACCAGATCGTGGCGGATATCGAGTTGATCCGTGCCGAGGAGATCAACGAAGCCTACGAGCGCATGCTCAAGGGCGACATCAAGTATCGCTTCGTGATCGACAACGCCACCATGGGCGGCTGAGGCGGCTTGCCGAGTCGATAGTTGCCTGCAGCGTTGGCCCTGACGGCCAGCGCTGCAGTGAAGGCGCCGCATGACCTGCTGGCGGCTTTCACTGCTGTTGCCGCCATGCCACGTCGCCCGGCAGGTAGTGCTGATCAAGCGGATCAGCTCAGGGCGCCCGTATCTTCCATGGAATCCAGCCAGCCCATCGTCCTGATGGTTGCTGGGCGCTTCCCGACCGTCCAAAGCCTTGGCGGGGCCGGTCTCTCAAGGAACACCTATGCAGGACTCACTGAAGAGCCTTGGGCTCATTGCGGTGGCTGTGCCGATGGCCGCGATCACGGAAGTGCCGGTATCCGCAGCTTCAACAACGCAGCATGTTTCGGAAGCTGGCAGCCGGCCATCGCTCGCAGGCAGTGCGGAACATTTCACCGGGCGTGTACGCATCGACCCGGTGTGGTCTGCCGACCCAGTACTCACTGCCTCCGGCGCTTGGGTGACCTTCGAGCCTGGCGCGCGTTCGGCCTGGCATACGCACCCTGCAGGACAGCGTCTGGTGGTGATGTCCGGGGTGGGGCTTACCCGGGAATGGGGCAAGCCTGTGCAGCAGATCCGGTCGGGCGATGTGATCACCTGCCCGGCGGGTGTCAAACACTGGCATGGTGCCGGGCCGACGACGGCCATGACCCATCTGGCTGTCACTGGTGTTCTCGATGGCAGCAATGTCGAGTGGATGGAGCAGGTGAGTGATGAGCAGTATCACGACGCTCAATAGGCACACCCCGTTCCTGTCTTCGCATCTTGCCGGGGAGGACCCACTGCGTGCACGAGGGCTTCAAGCGTCTTTGTGACCACGTGGCAGTAAGCCGGCTGCGTACAGGGCTTGGTTCCCGCGACACGGCGATGTTCCCGCCGTGGCTCTGGACGCCACGAGTCCGCTTCTGTGACGACACCGCGGCAACACCGCGCTGCTGATCAATACAAACATCATGTAAAGAGGTTTCTTATGTCGACTCCCGTCGTCGGCACGCCCGTGCGTGCCTGTGCGGAGCTGGGCGAGGCTGCATCTCACTGGAGTGGCGTGTTCGCCATGACCCTGTGCGTG
>QFOV01000042.1 GCA_003248565.1 Stenotrophomonas sp. | reverse complement strand
AGCCGCCTTGTTGGTGGTGACCGCATTGCGCAGCTCGCGCATCGCCAGGAACTGGATGCGGCGGTCGATGCTCAGGGTCAGGTCCTTGCCCGGCTCGGCAGGGCGCACCAGGTCGATGCTCTCGACGATCGCGCCCTTGCGGTCGCGGATGACACGCTTGGCGCCCGGCTTGCCGCGCAACCATTCGTCGAAGGCCAGTTCCAGCCCTTCCTGGCCGAGATCATCGATATTGGTGAAGCCGAGCACGTGTGCCATTGCCTCACCCTGCGGGTAATAGCGACGGAACTCGCGTTGCGAGAACACGCCCGGAATCTTCAGCGCCACCACCTGCTCGGCCACATCCGGATTGATCCGGCGGCGCAGGTACATGAATTCCTTGTCTGCCTTCTGGGTCAGCTTGGTGGTCAGCTCGTCCACCGGCAGCGACAGCGCGCGCGCCAGCTCGGGAATACGCTCGGGCGTGCGCAGCAGTTCCTGCGGATTGACCCAGATCGATGCCACCGGCGTGGACACCGCCACCGGCTCGCCATTGCGATCGGTGATCATGCCGCGCGAGGTCGGGATCGGCACATCGCGCAGGAAGCGGGCTTCGCCTTCGCGCTGGTAGAAATCGTTGTTGATCAGCTGCACGTACGCGGCACGGCCGACCAGCGTCACCGCACACAGACCCAGCCCCACGCCAACCATCAGCATGCGGTTGCGCAGGTTGAACTGCGTGCGGGTACGGTTGCGGCTGGGCTTGTTCATGGCCGGATCACCACGATATCAGCGGCCTCGGGGAACTTCATGCCGAGGCGACCACGGGCTTCCTGGTCCACGCGCGTGGCCTGGGCCAACGTCGCCTGCTCCAGCTGCAGGCGGCCGAACTCGATGTTGAGCTCGTCGCGCGCGTGCTCCAGCTTGGACAGCTCCACAAACAATTGGCGGTGGCGATGGCGCATGAACACCACGCCGATTGCCGAGGCAATCGTGCACGCCAGCAGGACGATCAACAGCAGGCGGCTCATCCGGCCACCTCGCACTTCTGGGCCACGCGCAGCACGGCGCTGCGCGAGCGCGGGTTCATCGCCAGCTCGTCGTCATCGGCCTTGATGGCGCCACCGATCAGTTCCAGCGTCGGCACGAAGGCCTGCAGTTCCGGCAGCCGGCGATTGGTCGGCGGTGCCTTGGCATGGCGGTTCATGAACTGCTTGACGATGCGGTCTTCCAGCGAGTGGAAGCTGATCACCGCCAAACGGCCACCGGGCTTGAGCCGCGCCATTGCCGCGTCCAGGCCGGCTTCAAGGTCGGCCAGTTCGCGGTTGATATGGATGCGGATGGCCTGGAAGCTGCGCGTCGCCGGATGGATCTTGTCCTTGCCACGCGGCATCACCGAGGCGATCAGCTCGGCCAGTTCAGCGGTACGCGCGAACGGCTGCTTCTCACGACGGGCAACGATGGCGCGGGCAATGCGGCGGCTCTGCCGCTCATCGCCATAGGTGAACAGCACGTCGGCGATTTCGCGGTCTTCAGCGCGGTTCAACCAATCCGCAGCGCTTTCACCCGAGTCCGGGTCCATGCGCATGTCCAGCGGACCGTCCTTGCCGAAGCTGAAACCACGCTCCGCCACGTCCAGCTGCGGCGAGGACACACCGAGATCGAACAGAACGCCATCCAGACCGGCAGCGGTTTCGCTCCAGTCCAGCAGGTCGGCAAAGCTGCCGCGATAGATCGAGACACGGCCGTCCGGCGCGAAATCGCGCTCGGCCACGGCAATGGCCTCGGGATCCTTGTCCATCACCAGCAGGCGCCCATCCGGACCAAGCTGGCGCAGCACGCCGCCAGCGTGACCGCCACGACCGAACGTGCCATCCAGATAAGTACCGTTATCGATCACCCTCAGGCCGTCAAGGACCTGGGTGTACAGCACCGGCAGGTGAGCCGCCGGCGGCTGCGACACCGGAGGGTGACCGGCCTGCGCTTCACCGCGCACCCGGGCACCCCGGCTCACAACTTCAGATCGAGAAGCCCATCGCCCAGATCCTCGTCAGACAACGTCTGCTGGATCAGTGCGCGATGCGCTTGCTCGCTCCACAATTCGAACTTCTCACCCATGCCCATCAGCACTGCTTTCTTCTCGATGCCCACCGCGCTGCGGTGACTGGACGGCAGGCTGATACGGCCATTGCCATCCAGTTCCAGATGGGCGGCCGAGCCGACAAGCTTCTGCTGCAGGGTGCGTACTACACGCTGGGTATTGGGCTTTGCCATTACGTCGTCCCGCACCCGCTCCCACTCCTGCTCTGAGTACAACCACAGGCAACCGGCTTCGAACGGGTTATAGGTCAGCACAAGGCGATTACCACTGGCGCGCGCAACCAGGTCGCGGTAGGCGGTTGGCACCGCCATGCGTCCCTTGTCGTCAACCGTGATGGCAGTCTCACCTTGAAACACGCCTGAGGCACCCGTTCGTTCGTTTTGCTTGGGAAGTTATTGAACCACGAAAAACCACAAAAAACCCGGTTTCCCCTCTGATGCCCACCTTAGCAGCGCGCCTAGGGTTGTCAACAACTTTCACCACACAAAATCACGTGCCGCATCAATGGTTTGCACCAATCTTTAGAGAGTTGTTCAAGGTTTATCCACAAGTTACTGGTTTACTTCAAATTTTGAGATTTGTATGAAATTCAGTGGTGTAGAGGCCGCGTGAAAACGGGGCCACAGCCCAGCCGCCATTCAGCCGCACGTGGCTGACACCCGCGCAAAACGGCACACTCCGTGCATGTGCCTTGTCGCCCTCGCCTGGAAAACCCACCCGCATTGGCGCCTGCTCATGGCCGGCAACCGTGACGAGTTCCACGCCCGCCCCACCGCGCAGGTGCAGCGTTGGCCATCGCCCTACGACAACGTGATCGCCGGGCGCGATCTGCGCTCCGGCGGCAGCTGGATGGGCGTGAATCTGCGCGGACAGGCCGCCGTCGTCACCAATGTGCGAGACCCGAGCGCAGCCACCGGCGGACCTTCGCGTGGCGAGCTGATCGCCAGCTACCTGGCTGGCGGACAGCAGGCCACGGACTATGCCGACACCCTGGCCAGCCGGGCGCAGGAGTTCGCACCGTTCAATCTATTGGTCGCCGACGCTGAAAGCTGCAGCTATCTCGGCAACCACCCGCAGGCCCGGCAGGATCTGGCGCCAGGCCTGCACGGCATGTCGAACGGCGCATTGGATGCCCCCTGGCCCAAGACCCGGCGCTTGATGGGCGTACTCGAGGATTGGTTGGCCGCCGGTAGTTACGGCCTGGAGCCGCTCTGGGCGGCGCTGGCCGATGAGCAGCAGGCGCAGGACGCTCAGCTGCCATCTACCGGCGTTCCACTGGAGCTGGAGCGATTGCTATCGAGCGCCTTCATACGCGGAACCGACTACGGCACCCGCGCCAGCACCATCGTGGCGATCGGCCAGGATGGTGGCGGTTTCATCCACGAACGCCGTTTCGGCCCGGATGGCGTGTATCTGGGGGAGACACGCATGGAGATTGGGAAAGAAAGCCTTGGCTCCTAGTTCCCTCCCTTTCGCCGCAGGCGAAGGGGAGGGTTAGGGAGGGGTGCTTTGGCTTTGGCTTTGGTCTTGACCCACAGCCAAAGCAAGATCAAAAGCCCCCCCATCCGCCCTCCGGGCACCTTCCCCCGCAAGCGGGAGAAGGGAAAGAGAACAGCAAGGCAGAGGCAAAGGCAAGGGCCAAAGCCACAGCAAAAGCCACGGCCACAACAAAAGCCGGAGCCGGAGCAAAAACCACAGCCACAGCCACAGCCAAAATCAGGGCCAGAGCTAGAGCCGAGAACAGAACAAAAGCCACAGCCAATAAAAGCTGCAGCCACACCCATCCCCACCACGATGCGCTGCGAGCCAAGCAAAAAATCCGAAGAGCAACAGCCCCCTTTAGTAAAGGGGGCGCGCCGACAGGCGCGGGGAATTGGAAGGCCAGAGGTCTGGGGCCCAAAGTTTTGCCAGGCAAAATTTTGGGGCTTCATCGCCTGGCAGGCGATGAAAGCGACAAGGCCAGAGGCCCGGGGCCCAAAGCTTTGCAACGCAAAACTTTGGGGCTTTCATCGCCCGTCAGGCGATGAAAGCGGCGGAGCCGGCCGATAAGCCGGGTTTTGTCGTGGACAGTCATTCCTCTAGACGCTACGTCACCGTAACGCTCAAGCAACCTACCCGGACCCGACGCGGGCCACGCCATTAGGTCCCTATTTGGTCTTGCTCCAGGTGGGGTTTGCCGTACCGGTCTGTTACCAGACTCGCGGTGCGCTCTTACCGCACCATTTCACCCTTACCACGCACCCGAAGGCCGTTCGGCGGTATCTTTCTGTTGCACTTTCCGTCGGCTCGCGCCGCCCAGGCGTTACCTGGCACCTTGCCCTGTGGAGCCCGGACTTTCCTCGGCATTCCCGAAGGAATGACGCGACTGTCTGGCCGACTCCGCCGCGCGTATTGTCGCACGTCCAGCACCACACCGGCCGATCATTTCATTCAGCTGCAAGCATCCGGTAACGCAGCGGTCGCACGCCATCATGCGTGAATGACAGCAACCAACCTTCATGCAGGATGTCGATCTGCTGGAAGTCCGCATGCGCGCCGCTGCCCAGCAACTGCCGCGACAATTCATCCAGGGCCGCCAGAGCCCAGCTGCGCAGCACTGCGGGATCGGCATCTTCGACGAAAGCCACCGCCGGCAACGGCCAGTTGTCGTACAACAGCAACACATTGCGCGATTGCCGGGCATAGCCCGGCTTATGCAGGACTTGGCGCTTCTTCTCCACCGCCCAGCGCATCACTTCCACCCACAGCCGCTCAGGCTCATCGCCCGCCCATGGACTGCCCTCATAGGTGTCAGCCAACAACTGGCGCAGCAATGGGCTATCCCATTCGGCACGCGCTTCCTCGGCGCGATGCTGCGGCACCGGCCGCACCCAGCCGGAGTTGATGCCGTTCAACTTGGCCTGCACCTGTTTGAAGGCCTCAGGCACCACTTCCATGCATTCCACGCCGACCCGCTCATTACCCGTGTCCAACATGAAGTCCGGGCTTTCGCGTTTACGCACCCGCAGCGGATAGACCAGTTCCGATGCCCAGGCGGTCAACCAGCGCACCATCATCCAGCGCTCGCGCTGGGTCTTGATCTCGCCGCCAGTGCCACCCGCCAGCGGGTGCTCGCGCAGGTCCAGTTGCTGGCGCAGGCTGGCAGCATCGGCCGCCGCCCACATCGCCTCAGTCGTTGCTGCCCTGTCCATACAAAGCCTTGCGCGGCGCGCCGCTCAGTTCGGCCGCCAGCTTGGCGGCAGTGGAAGGTGGCAGGTGCTCGTTCAATTTGGCGTATAGACGGCGGCCTTCGGCGATCTTGGCTTCTTCATCGTCGCCGGCACCCTGCACCATCACCACGAACTCGCCCTTGCGCTGGTTGTCGTCAGCCAGCACCTTGGCCAGCAGTTGCTCCAGGCTGCCATCGAGCACGGTTTCGAACAGTTTGGTCAATTCGCGCGCCACCACCGCCGGACGTTCACCACCAAAGGCCGCCGCCATGTCAGTCAGTGATTCGGCGATTCGGTGCGAGGATTCGTAGAACACAAGGGTGCCGGTCTCGGCCGCCAGTTTGTTCAGGCGTTCGCGACGGGCCGCGCCCTTGGCCGGCAGGAAGCCTTCAAATACAAAGCGATCACTGGGCAACCCGGCCACGCTCAAGGCGGCAATTGCCGCGCAGGCGCCTGGGATTGGGCTGACCTTGACCCCGGCCAAACGCGCAGCACGCACCAGACGGAAGCCCGGGTCGCTGACCAGCGGCGTGCCGGCATCACTGACCACCGCCAAGGACTCACCGCCCAGCAGGCGTGCCACAACGCGTTCGGCCATCGTCTCTTCGTTGTGGTCATGCAGCGCCACCAAGGGTTTGCTGATGCCGAAATGCGAGAGCAACTGACCGGTATGACGGGTGTCTTCCGCGCAGATGGCGGCCACCGAACGCAGCACCTCCTGTGCACGCGGGCTCAGATCGCCAAGGTTGCCAATCGGCGTGGCAACGACATACAAGGTGGCAGCAGCAGTACTCATCATCGGTATTTCCGTGGGCCAAGGGTAGAATCGTACCGTTTCCCCCGCCCGGCACTGCCGCGCCCTGTCGAACGGACCTCAAATGAACAAGCCAGCCGCACGGATTTCCGCCCTGTCATTGTCGATGCTGCTGTTCGTCGGCTGCGCTACCACCAGCGTAGCGCCGACCAGCTCCCCCGCCCAGCAGGCCGCTATCGCCCTGCTTGAACAAGGCAAACCGCGCGACGCCGCACAGCAGCTGGAAGCCCAGGCCGCACTGGTACGCGGCGCCGCCAAGAGCCCATTGCTGGCCGATGCCGCCTTTGCCTGGCAGGAAGCCGGTGACAGCGCGCGTGCGCGCATGCTGATGGCACAGGTGCAGCCGCGCCAGCTGTCCGGTGCCACCCGCCAGCGCTTCAACCTGCTGCAGGCCGAGCTGGCGCTGGGCGACAAACAGCCGGCCACCGTGCTGCAGGTATTGACCGAGAATCCGGCAGCGCTGCCGGCGCCACTGCAGGCACGCTGGTACCTGGCCCGCGCGCAGGCGCTGGAAGCCACCGGCGATGCCTTCGCCGCGGCTGCCGAGCGCGCCCGTGCAGGCGCCCTGCTCAGCGGCACCGCACGCAATGACAACCAGCGCGCCATCACCCGTCTGTTGGCCGGGCTGAACGACGCCACCCTGAGCAGCCGCGCCGCCGCGCTGCCGGTCGGTGATCCGCTTTACAACCACGCCGGCCGCGCCCTGATCGGCCGTGGCCTGCCGCTGCCGCGGCCGTTCGACCGCGATACCGCCTCGCTGGATACCAGCAAGCGCCCGGCCGCGGATGCCGACGGCTACCGCCCGCCGGTGAAGATGGCGGTGCTGTTGCCGCTCAGCGGCAACCTGGCTGCCGCCGGTGCTTCGGTCCGTGACGGGCTGCTGGCCGCGTACTACGGCGAAAGCCGTCGCCGCCCGTCGATCGACTTCATTGACACCAAGGGCACCGCCAGCGGAGCCGGCGCGGCCTATGACAAGGCGGTCGGCAACGGCGTCGACTTCATTGTCGGCCCGCTCGGCCGCGACGAAGTGGACGCGCTGTTCCACCGCAGCGAGCTGCCGGTGCCCCTGCTTGCCCTGAATCGCGGCAAGGACGCACCACCGCCGGGCAACGCCGCATTCTCGCTGGCCCCGGAAGACGACGGCCTGATGGCTGCCGAGTACCTGCTCGGTCGCGAGCGCCGCAATGTGCTGGTGATCGCCAGCAGTGACGACGCCGGCCGCCGCTCCAGCGGTGCCTTCAAGGAACGCTTCAGTGAGCGCGGCGGCAAGATCGCCGCGACCATCACTGTCGGCGACGTGCCTGCAGATATCACCGCGCAGCTGCGCCAGGCAACCGGCATCGACGCGATCCTGCTCGCGGTCAAGGGCAACCAGGCGCGCATACTGGCGCCGCAGCTGGCCTTGGCCGGATTGGGCGGCGTCAGCCGTGTCGGCACCTCGCAGTTGACCGCAGGCACCGGCAAGGCCGAAGACGACGTCGCCCTGGATGGCATCGCCTTCCCGACCGAAGCCTGGAGCAGCCGCGGCGTTGCCGGCCTGCCGGCGGCGGCGGCAGTTGCCGCCACGTTGCCAACCGCACGCGGTGGTGCCAGCCGCCTGTTCGCCTTCGGCTACGACGCCTGGAAGATCACCGCCTACATGGAGAAGCTGGCCAACAGCACCAGCGGCGGCCTCAGCGGTGCCACCGGCACCCTGCACCTGGACGGTTTCGGCAACGTGCTGCGCACGCCGGCCTGGTCGACCTTCAGCACGGGCCGCCCGGTCGCCATCGGTGATGGCCGCTGAGCAGGGCCAACGCGGTGCAGCGGTGGAAGCCGCTGCCCGTGCACTGCTGCAGAACGCTGGCTTGCAATGGCGGGCCAGCAATGTGCGCTTTCGCGGCGGCGAGCTGGATCTGGTGATGTACGACCGCGAAGCAGCCAGCCTGGTCTTTGTCGAAGTGCGTTACCGCCGCTCCGCCCAGTTTGGTGGCGGCGCTGCCTCCATCGATGCCAACAAGCGTCGCAAGCTGGTCCGCGCCGCCCAGCTCTACCTCAACCAACACCCCGCGCTGGCCAACAGCCCCTGCCGCTTCGATGTGGTCGAAGCCAGTGGCGAGCCACCGCGCCTGAACTGGATACGCGACGCCTTCCGCGCCGACGACTGCTGATGCCAAGCATATTCACCCACGCCGCGATCCCACTTGCACTGTGGTGCGCCAGCGAGCGCGGACGTGTTTCCACGCGCCTGCTGGGCGCGGGCGTTGCCGCGGCAATGCTGCCCGATGCCGACGTACTGGCCTTCGCCCTGCATATCCCCTACGCCGACAGCTTTGGTCATCGCGGTGCCAGCCACTCGCTGTTGTTCGCCACGCTGTTGGCGGCCCTGGCCATTGCCTTTGCCAAGGCACTGCGTGCGAGCCGCCTGCAGGCGTTTGCATTCGTCTTCATCTGCGCGCTGTCGCATCCGTTGTTGGACGCCCTGACCTCCGGCGGCCTCGGTGTCGCGCTGTGGTGGCCATGGAGTGACCAGCGCCTGTTCGCCCCGTGGCGGCCTATCCGCGTATCCCCGTTCGCCAACAACTTCTTCAGCGCGCGCGGCTTGCAGACGGTGCTGTCGGAGCTGCGCTGGGTATGGCTGCCGTTGCTGGTGGCGGTGATCGGCTGGAAGATGGTTCAATCGCCGCAGGGTTGGCGCCGCCGCGCCGACGACTGAGCCACCCGGGGAAACCATGCGCTATCGCCTGCTGCAGTCTTCAAGACTGTTGTTGTCCTGCTGCCTGTTGCTGCTGTCCATCCCATCATTCGCCGCCGCTGGAGTTCCTGCCGTCGGCGAGTTCCCGCCCTCGATCGCACTCGGCAAGAACCTGCCTGGCGAACTGGTCGACCTGCAGCAACGTCGCGGCAAGGTGGTCATCATGACCTTCTGGGCGAGCTGGTGTGGCCCCTGCATGCGCGAACTACCCGTACTGGCGCACCTGCAGAGCGTGGTTGGCAAGGACGCGCTGGAGGTCATCGCAGTGAACTGGGACGAACCGCGCGCGCAGGTGGTGAACTTTGCCCGCCGCAACAGGAAGCTCGACCTGGAATACGTACTCGACAGCAAGGGCAAGGCCGCCGAGGCCTATGGGGTGAAGGCCATCCCCCTGATGTTCGTGCTGGACCAGGATGGCCGCATCAGCGCCGTCCATCGCGGCTATTCGGAAGAGTCGCTGCCGGGGATCCTGGAGCAGGTGCTGGCCCTGCTGCCCGAACATGTACGCACGCGGCCAGCGCAGAACACCAAGACCGGCAGCAGCGGATGACACGGCCTAGAATGGGCGGGTGAACACCGCCCTTCCCGACGCATTCAAGCACACCCTGGCACAGCTGCTGGGCGATGGCTGGCGCACCGACGCCACCTCGCTCGCAGCCCATGCGCAGGACAACTCCTGGCGCCACGCCTTGCCACAAGGCGTGGCCCTGCCAAGCACACGCGAACAGGTTCAAGCCATCGTCCGCGCCTGCCGCGAACACGGCGTGCCGCTGGTCGGTCGCGGCACCGGCACCGGCACCACCGGCGCTGCGGTACCCACGGCTGGCGGCATCGTGCTGTCGTTCGCACGCATGAACCGCATCGTTGCGATACAACCCGGCGATCGCTGCGCGGTGGTCGAACCCGGCGTACTCAACGGCGATCTGCAACAGGCACTGATGCCGCACGGCCTGTTCTGGCCGCCGGATCCTTCCAGTGCGGATATCTGCAGCATCGGCGGCAACCTGGCCTGCAATGCTGGCGGCCCACGCGCGGTGAAGTACGGCACCAGCCGCGACAACGTACTTGGCCTGGTCGCGGTCACCGGCACAGGTGAATTGATCCAGTGCGGCGGCCCCTACACCAAGGATTCCACCGGCTACGACCTCACCCATCTGCTGGTTGGCAGCGAAGGCACGCTGGCGCTGATCGTCGAAGCCACACTCAAGCTGACCCCTCGCCCACGCAGCCAGGCTGGCCTGCGCGTGCTGTACCGCGATGCCGAAGCAGCTGCCGCTGCCGTATCGCGGGTAATGGCACAACCGGTGACGCCGACCACGCTGGAATTCATGGACGCCCGCAGCCTGCAGCTGCTGCGTCACAACGGTGCGCAGGTGCCCGAAGCCGGCGCGATGTTGCTGATCGATGCAGACGGTGATGAAGACACCCTGCCCTACCTGTTGAATGCCTTGGCCGAGGCGGCTGAAGGCGACGGAATGCTGGCGCTGGATGTGGCCACCGATGGCAGCGCGCGCGACAAGTTGTGGGCAGCACGCCGCGCCCTGTCACCGGCGCTGAAAACCATCGCGCCGGGCAAGATCAACGAAGACGTGGTGGTACCGGTGTCGCAGATCCCGGCGCTGGTGGAAGGCGTGCAGCGACTCTCCGAACAGGCCCAGCTGCCGATCGTGACCTTCGGCCATGCCGGCAACGGCAACCTGCACGTCAACATCCTCTATCACCCGGATGATGCGGACGAGAATGCGCGCGCGCATGCGGCCCTGCCCAAGGTATTTGCATTGGCGCTGCAGCTGGGCGGCACCTTGTCGGGTGAGCATGGCATTGGCCTGGCCAAGCGCGATTTCATGGCACAGGCATTTTCAGCAGGCACCCTGGCCACGATGCGCGCGATCAAGCAGGCGCTGGACCCGGACGGCATCCTCAATCCGGGCAAGGTGTTGCCGGAGCAGCAAGATTTGTAGGAGCGGCGTTAGCCGCGAAGCTGGCGATGCATCAGGAGCAGATAGGACTGCGATCTGCAGATCCATCTGCTTCGTGGCTTACGCCGCTCCCACAAAATTCCGGCAGCAGTAGTGCCGAGCCATGCTCGGCAGGTGCCTTACAAGCGCCACGTCGGAAATTTCAGTGGCTTCGCGGCTTACGCCGCTCCCACAATCAACAACCAGCACCATCGCCAGCTCAGGCAATCGCTTCGGCGTAGCGGCAGGACAGCAACGCCTTGATCAGGAAATCGACCTGGCTGGTTTCGCGGGCGTCCACCCACATCACCGGCAAGCGATGGCCTTCGCCGGCAAGGGCATTGCGGAAATCGCCGAAGCTGAAATCAGGCTCGCGGTCCTGGCAGGTCACACCCACGGCAAAGCAGGCATCCGGTGCCAACGCACGGAAACGCTCCAGCAGTGTCAACGTACTTGGCAGCGCGCGCGGGTTGAGTGCGCTCACAAGTACGATCACGCCAATTGCGCCTTCCGCCACGATCGGCCACATGAAATCCAGGTAGGCCTGGCCCGGCACGCCATAGACGTGCAGCAACTCACCATCACCCAGTTCAATGGAGCTGTAATCCAGCGCCACCGTCGTATGCGATTTATCCTCGAATGCTTCCAGCGCTGCTTCGTCGCTGATCGGCATTTCCGTGCTGATCGGTTCCATGTCCGAGATCGACCGGATCGCAGTCGTTTTACCCGCACCCATTTCACCGACAAAAACCAACTTGGTTGCCATAGCCGTCAGACCTGAAGCCCCTTGGAAAAATTGAGCCCGAATCGCTTGGCGATACGTGTGAAGAAACCGGACACCTTGTTGCCGGAACCCTGCGCGGGTGCAGCCCCGGTGCCGCTGCCATCAAGCAGCCCGGTACAGGCCGCCGCGGCCATGATACGGGCAATATCATCCAATGACGTGCCGGTGGCCTGCGCCAGTTCGCCCGGCTGCCACGGCCGCCGCATCATCGCCGCCATCGGCAACAGCCATTGCACTGGCAACTTGCCGGTCTCGACCTCAGGCCAGCCGCGCAGCTGGCATGGGCTTGCGGTCTCCCGTTGCACCAGCGGCTCCGGCGAGCGTGCCGCCGCCTGCCAACAGAAGTCCTCGAAGGCATGGGTACTGACCGCATCGGCCATGCATTCATCCACGGCCTCGGCGCTGCCGAGCTGCGACAGGGTCCAGCCCGGCTCGGCGGCGGCCTTCAGGAAGTTCTCATAGGGCAGATCACGCAGCAGGGTAGCCCGCGTATGCGTGGCATCGATCAGCAGCTTGACCAGGCCCATGTGCAGCAGGCAGGGCTTGCCTTTGCTGCCACTCAAACTGCGGAACAGCGTGCGCGGTTTGTAACGCTCGCCGCTGTTGTCAGACGCCACCAGCAGCTGTCGCAGCTGCTGGTAGATATCGCGGACGCTGGCGCCGTAGGCCACGCCCGGAATGCTCAGGCCCGACAACACCTTGCGTGTGACCGCCAGCACCGGCAAGCCCTGCTGACTGGCCTCCCGCAGCAATTGCTGGCCATTGCTGTCATCGATGCAGGCCACCAGCAGATCCACCTGTTGGTGGTTCCACTCCTGCACCTCGGCCTGGATGTACTCGGCCATCAGCAACGAACTGGCAACCTTCAGCCGCATCATGTGCAGGACATCCAAACCCTGGCAGCCGATAACGGCCGCAGAGATCTTGCGGGCGGGTGCACTCATGGTGTCGATCAAGTCTGTGAGTCGAAGCTCTATCGGCGTGCTGCTGCTCCGTCACGGAGCAACAGCACGTCATTGCATCACTTGAAATCGAGCGTCTGTTCGAACGACTTCAGCTCGTGGCGTGCCAGCGCCAGGTTGGCGCGCGAACGGTCCAGCACCACGTACAGGAACAGGTCCGCGTTGCTTTCCAGCGGACGGATCAGGTGGTACTGCCTGGTCAGGGTGATCAGGATGTCTTCAATCGCATCGGTGATGCCGAGCGAGGCAGCAACGCGGCGCTTGGCACGCACCACTTCGGTGTTGCCGGCAGCAGCAACTTCCAGATTGATCGGGCCACCGCCGAGCATGCCCAGGGCCATGCCGCTGTCGCTGTCGACCAGCGCTGCACCGACGAAACCAGCGATTTCATTCAACTTGTCCAGCTTGACGTTCCCAGCCATGTTTTTCTCCGTTCCTGATCGATTGTTGTCTAAGTGTTGAATGCGACCGGGCCGCTCTGCAGCACCGGCATCGCATCGGTTGTCGTACTCGAAGCCGTTCACCCGCGCTGCCTCCCTGGCATGCCAGGCAAGCTGCAGCACTGATGATTTACAACAAGAGAGTTACAGCAACACCTTGATCCGCGCCGCAGCATCGCGAGCGGCATACAGCAGGATGGCAAGGGAGGTATCGGCATGGCCGAGCGCGGCCAGCGTATAGGGCCGGTCCGCGGCAACGCGTACCAGCACCATGCTGCCCTGTGAGGTGGACATGGTCACGTAGTCGGCCGCCGACAGGCCGAGCTCGCGCGACAAGGTTTCCCCAAGCGTCAAGAAGGAATTGCTCATCGCCGACAAGCGCCGTGGATCGAGCTTGTTCAACGAACGGTGAGCGATCGCACGGCCATCGGCCGTGGAGACCAGCAGCATGGAAATGCCAACGTTGCGTTCAATGACGGTATCGAGTGCTGTTTCCAAGGCACGGCTGTCCACCGTGACCGAGGGCGTACCTACATCACTCATCTTCGCCCTCACTTTTTCCAACGTTGCTGTTTCCACCACTACTTCCCCCTGTCTGCTGTCGCCGGATGCAGACTCTCGATTGCACCAAACCGCGACTTCCATCACGAACGAGATGTTAAATATGAATACGTGGATGCCGCGTGAACACAGAAATCAGCCTTACTGATTACGGGGTTCCCCTAGTCCCCAGCGCCTGAAAAGTGGTTGTAGCCCTGCTTCGATGCCCCCTGCACAACACCCTCCTGGTTGATCACCTGTACCCCTGTCCCGGCTCGAATATAGCCAATACGGGTAAGCGGAACTGCTACGGATGCCATGGTTTCGTGCAGGGCCTGCCGTTGTCCCGGTGGCGCGGTGAAGCACAACTCATAGTCGTCACCGGCACTGGCACGCAAAGTGTTGAACGCCTCGGACAGGCCCGCCCGCGCAGCCGCCGACGAGGCCGGCAATGCATGTTCGAGCACATCGGCGCCAACCCCGCTGCGTGCGCAGATGTGTCCCAGATCCGCGAGCAGACCGTCGGACACATCCACCGCAGCCGTCGCCAAACCCCGCAACGCGCGGCCCAGCTCAACCCTCGGCGTTGGCCGCGCCAGACGCTGGCGCAGGTGTTCCAGTGCCGCATCGCCAGCATTCCGGCTGACATCCAGGACGTGCTGCTGCCACAGCGCCAGGGCCAAACCGGCTTCACCCGGCACGCCACTGACCCAGATGTCATCGCCGGGCTGGGCGGCATCGCGGCGCAGCGCCTGCCCCGCGGCTATCTGGCCCATCGCGGTGATGGAGATCGACAGCGGCCCACGCGTGGTGTCGCCACCGATCAAGGCGATGCCATGCAGATCGGCCAGCTGGAAGAAACCTTGGGCGAACTGATCGACCCAGTCCGGGTCGGCATCTGGCAGTGACAGCGACAGACTGCACCAGGCCGGTTGCGCGCCCATGGCGGCCAGATCGGACAGGTTCACCGCCAATGCCTTCCAGCCGATATCGGCCGGCGGCGTCTCCGCCGGAAAGTGCACGCCAACATTGAGCGTATCGGTGGTCACCACCAGTTGCTGGCCGGCCGCCGGTTGCAACAGTGCGGCGTCGTCACCGATCCCCAACACGATGTCCGCACGCGCGCCGGTGCGCCGGCGGATGCGTTCGATCAGGCCAAACTCGTCAAGGCTCATCACTGCGCTCCCTCAAAAACAACAACGCCGGCACCGATGATGCCGGCCCGGCGTTGTGGCAAACCCCAAGCGCGGCGATCACGCCGCCAGCGCTTATTGGCTGGACTCGGTCTTGCGCCACTCCACGGCGGCGCGGTCGAGCACGCCGTTGACGTAGGTATGGCCGTGCTCGGAACCAAAACGCTTGGCGGTTTCGATGGCTTCGTTGATCACCACGCGGTACGGCACGTCCTGGCGGTAACGCAGCTCGTAGGCGGCCACGCGCAGCACCGCACGTTCGATGGCGTCCACTTCCTCGACCGCACGGTCGACGAACGGCGCCAGCGCCTCGTCCAGGTCACGGCGGTTGTCGAGCACACCGCGCAACAGGCTTTCGAAATACGCCAGGTCAGCGATTTCATGGGCCTGTTCGTGGGCGAACTGGGCCAGCAGCGATTCGGCGTTGCCACCGGAGATCTGCCACGCGTAGATGGCCTGCAGGGCACGGCGGCGCGCGCGCGAGCGCAGCACCGGGTCAATGCCGTCGCGACGGACCGGCTTTCCGGCAGGCTTGCCGTTGTTCTTGTTGTTCATGGCAGCTGTTCCAGAAGATTGACCATTTCAATTGCCGCCAAGGCGGCTTCCTCACCCTTATTGCCGTGGCTGCCACCTGCGCGAGCCTCGGCATCTTCCACCCGCTCCACCGCCAGCACGCCATTGAGCACCGGCACGCCGAAATCCAGCTGGGCGCGCATCAGGCCTTCGGCACAACGGTCGGCAACGTGCTCGTAGTGGCGGGTATCGCCACGGATCACGCAGCCCAGAGTGATGATTGCAGCGTGCTGCCCGGCCGCAGCCAGGCGCGCTGCAACCAGCGGGATTTCCCAGGCACCGGGTACACGCACCACGTCGATTGCGTCCTCGCCGATACCGTTGCCGGCCAGGCTCTGGCGTGCGCCGGTCACCAATGCATCGGTGATGCGGGCGTTCCAGCGGCTGGCAATGATGGCAAAACGGGCCGATCCGGCCGGGCGGAGGTCGCCTTCGTAGTGGCTCATGGGGGTATGGGGATCCAAAAGGTGGGTAAGTCTAACGTGCGGGGGCTTAACCCGCGACGCAGAAAGCAGCTGCAGGCCCGGCCGAGCCGGGCTTGCAGGTGGTGCCGACGGCTCAGGGCTGCACGGTTTCGACGATTTCCAGCCCGTAACCGGCCAGGCCGATCTGCCGGCGCGGGGTGCCGAGCACACGCAGCTTGCCCAGCCCCAGGTCCGACAGGATCTGGGCGCCAGCACCGTTGCGGCGCCACTGCCCCACATCCTTGTCCTTGCCCGGGGTAACCGGCACCGGCTGCTGGCGCAGGCGCGCCAACAGTGAATTGGTGTCGCGCGGCGCCGACAGCACCACCATCACGCCGCTGCCGGCGGCGTCGATGGCGCGCAGCGCATCGGTATTGGCCACGCCGAAGTCATCCCGGCGCCAATGCAGCAGGTCGGCCAGAGGGTTTTCCACCTGCACGCGGACCAGCGTCGGGGTGTCCTTGTCCGGGGTCCCGCGGACCAGCGCGAAATGCAGGTCATTGGCGATGCGATCACGGTAGGTGACCAGCTTGAAAGCGCCGAACTCGGTATCGATATCGCGCTCGTCCACGCGCTCGACGGTGTGCTCGGTGGCCAGGCGGTAGGCGATCAGGTCGGCGATCGAGCCCATCTTCAGGCCATGCTCGCGGGCGAACACCTCCAGCTCCGGGCGGCGCGCCATGCTGCCGTCGGGATTGAGGATCTCCACCAGCACGCCCGCCGGTTCCAGCCCGGCCAGCATGGCCAGGTCGACGCCGGCTTCGGTGTGGCCGGCGCGGGTCAGCACGCCGCCCGGCTGGGCGATCAGCGGGAAGATGTGGCCCGGCTGGTGCAGG
>QFOV01000041.1 GCA_003248565.1 Stenotrophomonas sp. | reverse complement strand
ATCAGCCAGTTCTTCCACAAGGAATCCTGTGGCCAGTGCACCCCGTGCCGTGAAGGCACCGGCTGGATGCACCGCGTGCTGGAGCGCATCGTCGCCGGCCAGGCCACGATGGAAGACCTGCATCAGCTGAAGACGGTTGCCGGCCAGATCGAAGGCCACACCATCTGTGCGTTCGGTGAGGCGGCAGCGTGGCCGATTCAAGGCTTCCTGCGCCAGTTCTGGAACGAATTCGAGTACTACATCGTCAACGGTCATTCGATGGTTGACGGCAAGAAGGTGGAGACTGCTGCCGCATGAGCGCGCAACCGGTAAATCCCAATGTACCGCCGGATCACGTGACCATCGATATCGATGGTCAGTCCCTGGTCGTACCCAAGGGTTCGATGATCATCCAGGCCGCCGACAAGGCTGGCATCCCGATTCCGCGCTTCTGCTACCACGAGAAGCTGCCGATCGCCGCAAACTGCCGCATGTGCCTGGTCGACGTTGAAAAGTCGCCCAAGCCGTCGCCGGCCTGCGCTACCCCGGTCATGGATGGCATGAAGATCCAGACCCGCAACGAGAAGGCGCTCAAGTACCAGCGTTCGGTGATGGAGTTCCTGCTCATCAACCACCCGCTGGACTGCCCGATCTGCGACCAGGGCGGCGAGTGCGAGCTGCAGGACGTGTCGCTGGGTTACGGCCGTTCGGTCAGCCGCTTCAACGAGCGCAAGCGCGTCGTGGTCGACGAGGACATGGGGCCGCTGGTCGCCACCGAGATGACCCGCTGCATCCAGTGCACCCGTTGCGTGCGCTTCACCGCTGAAGTCGCTGGCACCTACGAACTGGGTGGCATGTCGCGTGGTGAAAACCTGCAGATCGGCACCTATGACGGCAAGCCGCTGACCACCGAGCTGTCCGGCAACGTCATCGACGTGTGCCCGGTCGGCGCGCTGACCAACAAGGTGTTCCAGTTCAAGGCACGTCCGTGGGAACTGACTGCACGCGAGTCGCTGGGTTACCACGACGCGATGGGCTCGAACCTGTTCCTGCACACCCGTCGCGGCGAAGTGCTGCGTGCGGTGCCGCGTGACAACGAACTGGTCAACGAGTGCTGGCTGTCCGATCGTGATCGTTATTCGCACCAGGGCCTGTATGCGGCCGACCGCGCGGTCAAGCCGCTGCAGAAGGTCAATGGCGAGTGGAAGGAAGTGAGCTGGGCCGAAGGTCTGGCCGCTGCCTGCGAAATCTTCGAAGCCAACCGTGGCGATGAGCTCGGCGTGCTGGTGCACCCGGCAACCTCGAACGAGGAGGGTGCATTGCTGGCCCGCCTGGCCGCTGGCCTTGGTTCGAACAACATCGACCACCGCATCAACAACCGCGACTTCTCCGATGCGCCGGTTGCCGAAGCCTTCGGCATGTCGCTGGCCGAGATCGAACACGCAGATCAGATCGTCGTGCTGGGTAGCAATATCCGCCACGAGCTGCCGCTGCTGCACGCTCGCCTGCGCAAGGCGCAGACCAGCAACGGCGCCAAGATCCATTCGATCAACCCGGTCGATTTCGACTTCGCGTTCAAGCTGGCTGGCAAGCACATCGTTGCACCGTCGCGCTTCGTCGAGACGCTGGGCAACGCGCAGCTGGTCGACGCGGTGAAGGGTGGCAACAACACCGTCATCATCGTCGGCGCGATTGCCGAGAATCACCCGCAGGCCGCTGCCATCCGTGCTGCTGCCAGTGCGTTTGCCGCTGCCACCGGCGCCAAGCTGTGCCGCATCCCGCAGGGTGCGAATGCCGTGGGTCTGGCCCAGGTTGGCGTGCTGCCGGCCGGCAAGGACGTCAATGCAATGCTGGCGCAGCCGCGCAAGGCCTATGCCCTGTACGGCATCGAGCCGGGCCTGGACTTCGCCGATACCGCCGCTGCACGCAAGGCGCTGGCCGGTGCCAAGGTCGTGGCCTTCAGCCACTTCGCCTGCACCTCGACCCGCGATGTGGCCGATGTAATCCTGCCGATTGGCGCGCTGCCGGAAATCGACGCGACGCTGACCAATCTGGACGGCCGCAACCAGGTCGCCCGTGCTGGCGGCAAGCTGCAGGGCGAGGCCCGTGAGGGCTGGCGCGTGCTGCGTGCGCTGGGCGGTGACATGCAGTTGGCCGGTTTCGGTTTCACCGATCTGGCAGGCCTGCGTGCTGGCCTGCAGCCGGTCACGGTCAAGGTTGCCGCTTCGGCGCAGCCGCAGCTGGCAGGCGAGGGCTTCGAAGTGGCTTCGACCCCGGCGATCTACCGTACCGATGCCGTCGTGCGTCGTGCGCAGGCGCTGCAGTCGCATCCGCTCAACAACGATCCGCGCATCGTGCTCAATGCCGACGACGCTGCGCGTCTGCAGCTGAGCGAAGGCCAGATGGCCAAGGTCGGTACCGACGCTGGTCGCGCCACGCTGTCGGTCGTGGTCGACGCCCGCGTCGCCGCCGGTACGGTGTGGATTGAATCGGGCCACGGCGCAACCGCGCCGCTGGGTGCCGCTCGGGTAACGGTGGTGGCTGCATGAACGAGTTGCTGTTAAACGCGATCGAGCCCTTGTTCCAGTGGTTCATGTCACTGGGTGACATCGGCATCGTGCTGTGGACGGTGATCAAGATCCTCTTGATCGCCATGCCGGTGATCATTTCGGTTGCCTTCTACGTGTTGTGGGAGCGCAAGCTGATCGGCTGGATGCACGTGCGCCACGGGCCGATGTATGTCGGTCTGGGCGGCCTGCTGCAGGCCTTCGCCGACGTCACCAAGCTGCTGTTCAAGGAAATCATTGCCCCGGCCAGCGCACACAAGGCGATGTACATCATCGCGCCGCTGATTGTGCTGGCACCGTCGTTCGCGGCGTGGGCGGTGGTTCCGTTCGATTACAAGCTGGTGCTGTCCAACGCCAACGTTGGTCTGCTGTACCTGCTGGCGATGACCTCGCTGGGCGTGTACGGCGTGATCCTCGCGGGTTGGGCTTCCAACTCCAAGTACGCCTTCCTCGGTGCGATGCGTTCGGCCGCTCAGGTGGTCAGCTACGAAATCGCGATGGGCTTCGCCCTGGTCGGCGTGATGATTGCCGCCGGCAGCTTGAACCTGACCGACATCGTGCTGGCGCAGAAGGGCAATTCGGGTCTGTTCGACTGGTTCCTGCTGCCGTTGTTCCCGCTGTTCGTCGTGTACTGGGTGTCCGGCGTTGCCGAAACCAACCGCGCGCCGTTCGACGTGGTCGAAGGCGAGTCGGAAATCGTTGCCGGGCACATGGTGGAGTACTCCGGCGGTGCGTTCGCACTGTTCTTCCTGGCCGAGTACGCCAACATGATCCTGGTCAGCTTCCTGATCTCGATCTTCTTCCTCGGTGGCTGGCTGAGCCCGCTCCAGGGTTGGATCACGGCCGACATCTCGCCGTGGATCAACTGGATCTGGACCGGCGGTTGGCCGTGGCTGCTGCTCAAGGTGCTGTTCTTCGCCAGTGCGTACATCTGGTTCCGTGCCAGCTTCCCGCGCTTCCGTTATGACCAGATCATGCGTCTGGGCTGGAAGGTGTTCATCCCGCTGACCATTTTCTGGATCGCGGTGACGGCACTGATGGTGTTCTACGGCGTGATCCAGAAGGGCGTTTGATTCATGAATAAGATCACCCACTATTTCAAAAGCCTGCTGCTCCTGGAGTTGCTCGGCGGCTTGTG
The DNA here is from genome assembly GCA_003248565.1 of Stenotrophomonas sp. Lineage (GTDB taxonomy): Bacteria > Pseudomonadota > Gammaproteobacteria > Xanthomonadales > Xanthomonadaceae > Stenotrophomonas. Next base: position 13,192 of record QFOV01000041.1, on the reverse strand, counting down.
GCTGACGTTGAAATACACGTTCAAGCCCAAGTACACCGTGATGTACCCGATGGAGAAGTTCCCGCAGTCGCCGCGTTTCCGTGGCCTGCACGCCCTGCGCCGTTATCCCAACGGTGAAGAGCGCTGCATTGCCTGCAAACTGTGCGAAGCGGTATGCCCGGCACTGGCGATCACCATCGACTCGGCCAAGCGCGAAGACGGCACCCGCCGTACCACGCGTTACGAAATCGACCTGTTCAAGTGCATCTTCTGCGGCTTCTGCGAAGAAAGCTGCCCGGTGGACTCGATCGTCGAGACCCACATTCTCGAGTACCACTTCGAGAAGCGTGGCGAGAACATCATCACCAAGCCGCAGCTGCTGGCAATTGGCGACCGGCTTGAAGCCGAAATCGCCGAGCGCCGTGCCGCCGACGCCGCCTTCCGCTGAGGTCTTGAGATGGATTGGGTAAATATTTGTTTCTGGTTCTTCTCCATCATTGCCGGCATTTCCGCGGCAGCGGTGATCAGTGTGCGCAACCCGGTGTACGCCGTGCTGTGCTTGATCCTGACCTTCTTCTCCATCGCCTGCGTATGGCTGCTGGTGGGGGCGGAGTTCCTTGGCGTCACCCTGGTGCTGGTCTACGTCGGCGCGGTGATGGTGTTGTTCCTGTTCGTGGTGATGATGCTGGACATCGATACCACCAACCTGCGTGAAGGCTGGGTGCGTTACCTGCCGGTCGGCCTGGTGGTCGCGGTGGTGATGCTGGTGCAGATGCTGACCCTGATCGGGGTCAAAGCACGTACCGCGCCGTTCCCGGTGGACAACGCCGCTGCGGTGGCCGCCGATACGTCCAACATCACCTGGCTGGCACGCAGCCTGTTCACTGAATACCTGCTGCCGTTCGAGTTCGCGGCCGTGATCCTGACCGTCGCCGTGGTTGCAGCCGTGATGCTGACCCTGCGCCGTCGCGAAGGCCTGAAGACGCAGAACCCGACCGAGCAGACCATGACCAAGGCAAAAGACCGCCTGCGCATGGTCAAGATGGCCGCCGAGAAGCCGGTGGTGCAGGTTGATACGCAACATGACGGTGGCGAGGAGGCCAAGCCATGATTTCCCTGGGCCATATGCTTGCGCTGGGCGCGGTGATGTTCTGCATCAGCGTTGCCGGCATCTTCCTCAACCGCAAGAACATCATCGTGTTGTTGATGTCGATCGAACTGATGCTGTTGTCGGTGAACATCAACTTCATCGCCTTCTCGCGTGAGCTGGGCGACACCGCCGGTCAGCTGTTCGTGTTCTTCATCCTGACCGTGGCCGCAGCCGAAGCTGCAATCGGCCTCGCGATCCTGGTGACCTTGTTCCGTACTCGCCACACCATCAACGTGGGCGAAGTCGATTCGCTGAAGGGCTGATCCGAAGATGGAAATCACTCTCTCCAAGAGTCTGTTGATTGCAGTGGTGCTTGCACCACTGTTCGGCAGCATCATCGCCGGCCTGTTCGGTCGTCAGGTGGGGCGCAAGGGCGCCCAGTACATCACCATCCTGGGCGTGGCCATCAGCTGCGGCCTGTCGGCTTACATCTTCTCCCAGCTGTTGTGGGGCGGGGCGCAGCCGTACAACCAGAACGTCTACACCTTCTTTGAAGTCGGCCAGTACGCGGCCCACGTCGGTTTCATGATCGACCGCATGACCGCGATGATGATGGTGGTGGTGACCTTCGTGTCGCTGCTGGTCCACATCTACTCGATCGGCTACATGTCCGAAGACGACGGCTACCAGCGTTTCTTCAGCTACATCTCGCTGTTCACCTTCTCGATGCTCACCCTGGTGATGAGCAACAACTTCCTGCAGCTGTTCTTTGGCTGGGAAGCGGTGGGCCTGGTGTCGTACCTGTTGATCGGTTTCTACTTCAAGAAGCCGACCGCCATCTTCGCCAACATGAAGGCGTTCCTGGTCAACCGCGTTGGTGACTTCGGCTTCCTGCTCGGTATTGCCGGCATCCTGTGGGCCTTCGGCTCGCTGGACTACGCCACCGTGTTCGCCAATGCCAGCACCGTGCTGGGCACCGACACGACTGGTCACGCCATGGTGCAGCTGATCGGCGACAATCAGTGGAGCGTGGCAACCATCATCTGCATCTGCCTGTTCATCGGTGCGATGGGCAAGTCGGCCCAGGTGCCGCTGCACGTGTGGCTGCCGGACTCGATGGAAGGCCCGACCCCGATCTCGGCACTGATCCACGCCGCGACCATGGTCACCGCGGGTATCTTCATGGTGACCCGCATGTCGCCGCTGTTCGAGCTGTCGCAGACCGCGCTGGACTTCATTCTGTTCATCGGTGCCACCACCGCGTTCTTCACCGGCCTGATCGGCATCGTGCAGACCGACATCAAGCGCGTGGTTGCCTACTCGACCTTGTCGCAGCTGGGCTACATGACGGTTGCACTGGGCGTGTCGGCCTACTCGGGCGCCGTGTTCCACCTGATGACCCACGCCTTCTTCAAGGCACTGCTGTTCCTGGGTGCCGGTTCGGTGATCATGGGCATGCACCATGAGCAGAACATGATGAAGATGGGCGGCCTGCGCAAGTACATGCCGATCACCCACATCACCATGTGGATTGGTACGTTGGCCCTGGTGGGTACGCCGTTCTTCGCCGGTTTCTACTCGAAGGACACCATCATCGAAGCTGCCGCGATGCACGCGCATGCTGCCGATGCTGGCTGGGTTGCCCTGTACGGTTACTGGGCGGTGCTCGGTGGCGTGATCGTCACCAGTTTCTACAGCTTCCGCCTGCTGTTCCTGACCTTCTTCGGCAAGGAACGCTTCCGCGACGCACATGATGATCACCACGCCGATCATGGTCACGGCCACGATGACCACCACGGTCATGGTGCGCACGAGCCGCACGAGTCGCCGCTGGTGGTGACCGTGCCGCTGATCCTGCTGGCTATCCCGTCCATCCTGATCGGCTTCTTCACCATCGGCCCGATGCTGTTTGGTACCGGCTGGGATGGCCATGCTGCCGCTGGCGGCATCCCCGGCCAGGCCATGTCGTTCTTCACCGGTATCGTCGACTTCTACGACCCGGCGCGTGACACCATTGCCGAAGTCGGCAAGGAGTTCTGGCACGGTTCGGTGGCCTATGCGATACACGGCATGCAAATGCCTGCGTTCTGGCTGACGGTTGCAGGTTTCGCGCTGGCCTGGGTGTTCTACATCTGGAAGCCGGAACTGGCAGGACAGGCTCGCAAGACCCTGGCACCGGTGGTTTCGGTGCTGGAAAACAAGTACGGCTTCGACAAGCTCTGGATCGACGGCTTCGCCGGCGGTGGTGTGCAGCTCGGCAAGGCCGCCCGTGCCGTTGATAGCACGGTCGTTGATGGGGTGATGGTCAATGGTTCGGCGCGTCTGGTCGACCTGGCTGCCAACCTGTTGCGCCGCACCCAATCCGGTTTCCTCTACCACTACGCGTTCGCGATGATCATCGGCCTGATTGCCCTGTTGGGCGTGCTGATGCATTTCTGGCGTTGACCTGTACGGAATAGAAGACGTGTCGAACTGGCCTCTACTTAGCATTCTCATCTGGCTGCCGATCATCGGTGGTGCATTGATCCTCGCCTTGCGTAACGCCCAGGCTGCCCGTTGGGCATCCCTGGCGGTCGCATTGCTTACCTTCCTGCTCAGCCTCGGCCTGCTCAGCGGCTATGACCGCGGCGCGGCCGATGTGATGCAGTTCGTCGAACAGCACCCGTGGATCCCGGCGTTCGACATCGGCTACAACCTGGCCGTCGACGGCATCGCCATTGCCCTGATCCTGCTGACCACGCTGATCGGCGTGTTGGCCCTGATCGGTGCCTGGGGCGTGGTCGACAAGCGCGTCAACCAGTACGTGGCGGCCTTCCTGATCCTGGAAGGCGTGACGGTCGGTATTTTCGCCGCCACCGACGCGATGCTGTTCTACGTGTTCTTCGAAGCCATGCTGATCCCGATGTTCCTGATCATCGGCGTCTGGGGCGGTCCGCGTCGCATCTACGCGGCGATGAAGTTCTTCCTGTACACCTTCCTCGGCTCGGTGCTGATGCTGGTGGCGCTGATCTACCTGTACCTGAAGGGTGGCAGCTTCCAGCTGGTTGACCTGTACCAGCTGCAGCTGTCGGCCAAGGAGCAGACCTGGATATTCTTCGCCTTCCTGATCGCCTTCGCGGTCAAGGTGCCGATGTTCCCGGTGCACACCTGGCTGCCGGACGCGCACGTTGAAGCGCCGACTGCCGGCTCGGTGATCCTGGCGGCGATCGCACTGAAGATCGGCGGCTATGGTTTCCTGCGTTTCAACCTGCCGATCGTTCCGGACGCGAGCCACGAGTGGGCCTGGCTGGTGATCGCGTTGTCGCTGGTGGCGGTGATCTACGTTGGCCTGGTGGCGATGGTGCAGGACGACATGAAGAAGCTGATTGCTTATTCGTCGGTCGCGCACATGGGTTTCGTTACCCTGGGTACCTTCATCGCGCTGTGGCTGGTACGTGACGCCGGCAGTGCCGACGCAGCCCGCCTGGGCCTGCAGGGCGCCATGGTGCAGATGGTTTCGCACGGTTTCGTCTCCGGCGCGATGTTCTCCTGCGTGGGCGTGCTGTATGACCGCATGCACAGTCGCCGCATCGCCGATTACGGCGGCGTGGTGAATGTGATGCCGTGGTTTGCGGCGTTCGCACTGCTGTTCTTCATGGCCAACTCCGGTCTGCCGGGTACTAGCGGCTTCGTTGGTGAGTTCATGATCGTGTTGGCCGCATTCCAGTGGAATCCGCTGGTTGCCCTGGGCGCTGCTACCACGCTGATCATCAGTGCTGCCTATTCGCTGTGGCTGTACAAGCGCGTGTTCTTCGGTGAAGTGGGCAATGCCCACGTCGCCGAGCTGAAGGACATGAATGGTCGCGAGTGGCTGGTAATGACCGTGTTTGCGGTCGGTACGCTGGTGCTGGGCTTCTATCCCAAGCCGCTGACCGATCTGATGGAGCCCTCCATCGCCCATCTGGCGATGCAGATCGCTTCAAGCAAGCTGCTGTAAGCGGCTCGTCGAGAGTATTGATTCCAGGATTTGATGATGACCACGCCGACGCCTCTGCCGTTGACCACGACCGACCTGCTGCCGTTGCTGCCCGAACTGGTAGTGATTGGCGGTGCCTTTGCCCTGCTGATCCTTGATCTGTTCATCAGCACCAGGCACAAGGTCTGGACCCATTTCATTTCGGTGGCGATCCTCGCTGTCGCCTTCATCATGCTGTTGAACGGCGTGGGCGGGCAGGGCGAGGTATTCCACGGGATGTTCATCCGTGACAACGCTGCCGACGTGATGAAAACCGTCGTGGTGCTGGTCAGTGGCCTGAGCCTGATCTACGGCTGGAGCTACCTGCGCGAGCGCAACCTGTACCAGGGCGAGATTCCGGTGCTGATCCTGTTCGCCACCGCTGGCATGATGATCCTGGTCTCGGCCGGCAGCCTGCTGATGGTCTACCTGGGCCTGGAACTGCTGGCGCTGTGTTCCTATGCGCTGGTTGCCAGCAACCGTGAGAACAAGCTCGCTGCCGAAGCCGGCATGAAGTACATCGTGCTGGGTTCCTTGGCCTCGGGCCTGTTGCTGTACGGCATGTCGCTGATCTATGGCGCCACCGGCTCGCTGCACCTGGACGTGATCCACGTCTCCATCGCCCATTCCGATGAGCGCCTGCTGCTGTTGACCGGCGCGGTGTTCATGGTCGCCGGCGTTGCCTTCAAGCTGGGTTCGGCACCGTTCCACATGTGGCTGCCCGACGTCTACCAGGGTGCACCGGCGCCGATCGCGCTGTTCATCAGTTCGGCACCGAAGCTGGCCGCGTTCGGCATGGCCTACCGCCTGCTGGAAATGGGCGTTGGCCCGCTGTCGACCGAGCTGCAGTACGTGCTGGCCGGCCTGGCAGCGTTGTCGCTGGTCATCGGTAACCTGATGGCCATCGCCCAGACCAACCTGAAGCGCATGCTGGCGTACTCGACCGTGTCGCACATCGGCTTCCTGCTGATGGGCATCGCCGGTGGCGGCGAGGCGGGCTATTCGGCCGCGCTGTTCTACGCCATTGCCTACGCCATCATGTCGACCGCGGCATTCGGCGCGATCATCGCGATGTCGCGTGCCGGTTTTGAGGCCGAGAACATCGAAGACTTCAAGGGCCTGAACGCACGCAGCCCGTGGACGGCAGGCCTGGTCCTGTGCATCATGGCGTCGCTGGCCGGTATCCCGCCGTTCCTAGGCTTCTGGACCAAGCTGTCGGTGCTGAGCGCGGCCGTCAATGGTGGCCTGTTGTGGCTGGCCATGGTTGGCGTGTTGTGTGCGGTGATTGGTTGCTTCTACTACCTGCGCGTCATCAAGGTCATGTACTTCGATGAGCCGGTGGGTGAGCCGCTGCCGCGCAACAATGACCGCATCCTGGGTATCGTGCTGGGCGTGAATTCCGTGCTGCTGCTGTTCCTGCCGCTCGGTTTGGGCCCGATCATGGAGTGGATGCGCAATTCTTTTGCACATTTGTAATAAAAAACGTTACAAATCTGCGCGAACTGTGTATTATTCATTTCCTGAGTTGACGGCCTCACCGCCCAGCGGAAAGGTCGGAATCACCTGATAAGTGATTCAACCGGAAGGGTTTTTCCGGGTTTCTCCAGCTTCTTGAGAGAAACGCGAAGTAAATAAGTCTTGCATTATCGGCTTGGTTACTTCATAATTCCGCTTCTGATGCGGGGTGGAGCAGTCTGGCAGCTCGTCGGGCTCATAACCCGAAGGTCGCAGGTTCAAATCCTGCCCCCGCTACCAGCTTCGGTCTTTGCAACACGATGTGTTGATGAGGCAAAAGTTGGGCTCGCAAGAACGGCTGCTTCCGTTCTTGCAACCGGGATCCGGTCATCGGATCCAAACGGACAAAGGGCCCATTTGGGCCCTTTGCTGTTTCTGGAAATCAGAAACCCCGGTTGGGTGACAACCGTTCTCTAACTTACGAATCAAGGCTGGCTGTGAGCGACAAGGCTACTGAAATCGCGAATCTGCTGGGCCCCACCGTGCAGGCGTTGGGGCTCGAGTTGCTTGGCGCCGAATATCTGCCGGCCCCGGGCGGCGCAACGTTGCGCCTGTATATCGATGTGCCGCTGGCTGAGCAGCCTGAGCGCATGGTCAATGTCGAAGACTGCGAGCGGGTGAGCCGCGAGGTTTCCGCGCAGCTGGACGTCGAGGACCCGATCAGCGGCAATTACACGCTGGAAGTGTCTTCGCCGGGCGTGGACCGCCCGTTGTTCTCGCTGGAGCAGTTCGAGCGCGCCATTGGTGAATCCGCCAAGGTCGGCCTGAAGCTGCCGCAGGAAAACCGCCGTCGCCTGCAGGGTGAAATCGTCGCGGTTGACCTGGAGCAGGGCACGGTGACCTTCGTGGTCGACAACAAGCCCTTCGTGGCTTCGTTCGACAACATCGACAAGGCACGCATCATTCCGGACTGGGCCGCGCTTGGCCTGGCACCGACCAAACCGACGGGTCCGGCCCCCAAGCAGGGCAAGGCCAAGAATAATTCCAATAACGAAACGGCGGCCAAAAAGCCGCGCGCGGAGTGAGCCGATGAGCAAGGAACTTTTGCTGGTAGTTGACGCAGTCGCCAACGAGAAGGGCGTGCCGCGTGAGGTCATTTTTGACGCGATCGAGGCCGCACTGGCTTCTGCCGCGAAGAAGCGTTACGCCGAGGAAGAAGTCCTGGCGCGCGTTTCGATCAACCACAAGGACGGCACCTACGAAACTTTCCGTCGCTGGGAAGTGGTCGCTGATGACGTCGTGATGGAGTCCCCGGACCGCCAGATCCGTCTGATGGATGCGGTGGACGAAGCCGACGGCGTCGAAGTCGGTGACTACATCGAAGAGCAGATTGAAAACCCCGATTTCGGCCGTATCGCAGCGCAGGCTGCCAAGCAGGTCATCGTCCAGCGTGTGCGCGAAGCCGAGCGCCAGCAGGTGGTGGATGCGTGGAAGGACCGCGTTGGCGAACTGGTCACCGGTGTGGTCAAGCGCGCTGAGCGCGGCAACATCTATGTCGATCTGGGCGGCAATGCCGAAGCCTTCATTCCGAAGGACAAGGGCATTCCGCGCGACGTGCTGCGTGCCGGCGACCGCGTGCGCGGTTACCTGGCTGAAGTGCGTTCGGAGCCGCGTGGCCCGCAGCTGTTCATCAGCCGCGCTGCGCCGGAATTCATGATTGAGCTGTTCAAGCTGGAAGTGCCGGAAGTCGGCCAGGGCCTGGTTGAGATCAAGGCCTGTGCACGTGACCCGGGCGACCGCGCCAAGATCGCCGTGCTGGCCCATGACAGCCGCACCGATCCGATCGGTGCCTGCATCGGCATGCGCGGTTCGCGCGTGCAGGCGGTGTCCAACGAGCTCAATGGCGAGCGCGTGGATATCGTGCTGTGGAACGAAAATCCGGCCAACTTCGTCATCAACGCGATGGCACCGGCTGAAGTCCAGTCGATCATCGTTGACGAAGAAAAGCATTCGATGGACCTGGCCGTGGCGGAAGACCGTCTGGCCCAGGCAATCGGCAAGGGCGGCCAGAACGTGCGTCTGGCCAGCCGCCTGACCGGTTGGCAGCTGAATGTGATGACCCAGGACCAGGTGACCGCCAAGTCGGAAGCCGAGCAGGGCGTCGCTCGTCAGCTGTTCATGGACAAGCTGGAAGTGGACGAGGAAATCGCCGGCATCCTGGTGTCCGAAGGTTTTGGTACGGTGGAAGAAATCGCCTACGTGCCGGTTGGTGAGTTGCTGGCAGTGGAAGGCTTCGACGAAGATATCGTCGAAGAGCTCCGCGCCCGCGCCCGCGATGCGCTGCTCAATGAAGCGCTGGCGGTGGAAGAGGGTGCTGACGGCGGTGTGCCGGCAGCAGATCTGCTGGCACTGAAGGGCATGGATGAGGCGACCGCGTACGCGCTGGCTGGCCACGGCGTGCGCACAAGTGAGGATCTGTCGGATCTGGCTGCCGACGAGGTTCTGGAGTTCGGCATCGAGGGCATGGATCTGGAGCGCGCCGCGGCGTTGGTCCTGGCAGCCCGCGCCGAGGAGATCGCCCGCCTGGAGCGCGGCGAATGAGCCAGCGATGAACAGTGCCCTGAGCCGCTCAGGGCGTAGACTCCGCGCTGCCTTCGTTCGTGACGAGGGGGCGCAAACAAGATCATAGGATCCGAATGTCGCAGCAAACCACCATCCGCAAGCTCGCCGAACTGGTCAACACGCCGGTCGAGAAACTGCTTGAACAGCTGTCCCAGGCCGGGATGAAGTTCAGCGGTCCCGACCAGGTCGTGACCAGTACCGAGAAAGTGAAGCTGCTGGGCTTCCTCCGCCGTTCGCACGGCAAGGAAGAGCAGCCGGCCGAAGACGCCGAGGCCGCAGCCAAGAAGATCACCCTGAACCGCCGCAAGCATCAGGAAGTGACCGTCAACGCCGGCCGCAGCAAGACCACCGTCAATGTGGAAGTGCGCCAGAAGCGCACCTACACCAAGCCGGAAGGTGGCAAGCCTGCGATGACGCCGGACGAAGAGCGCGCGGATATCCTGCGCAAGCTCGAAGAGTCGCGTCAGCGCAACCTCGACGAACAGCGCATGCTGGCCGAGAAGGATCGCGCCCGCGACGAAAGCATCGCTGCCAAGAAGGCCGCCGAAGAAGCCGAAGCCGCGCGCATCGAGGCTGAGAAGGCCGCTGCTGAAGCGGCTGCCAAGGCTGCTGCTGCAAAGCCGGCACCGGAAGTCGAAGCGCCGGCGCCGCGCGCCGCACGCCCGGCCGCTGCTGCACCGGCCCGCGCGCCTGCCCGCGAGGAGCGTGGCAACAACGCCAATGCCAATGCAAAGTCGGGCAAGCGCAACGAAGGTGGGGATGGCAACCGTTTCGGCGGCCAGCTGCACCTGTCGGCGTCTGACCGTGCCCGTCGCGGCAACAGCAGCAATACGAATTCGCGCGGTCGTCCGGGTGCGCGTGCACCGCAGGGCCGCCGCGGCAATGAAGCAGCACGTAGCGGTGGCGGCAGCCACGCCTTCGAACGCCCGACCGCACCGGTGGTGCGTGAAGTCGCCGTTGGCGACACCATCACCGTCGCCGATCTGGCGCAGAAGCTCGCGCTCAAGGGCGGCGAGGTGGTGAAGGCGCTGTTCAAGATGGGCGTGATGGCGACCATCACCCAGACCATCGACCATGACACCGCGGCACTGGTTGTCGAAGAGCTCGGCCACAACGTGGTTCGCGCCAACGCCAACGACGCCGAAGACGCACTGCTGGCCATCACTGGCGCTGATGAGCGCGTGGCGGTGCCGCGTGCGCCGGTCGTGACCATCATGGGCCACGTCGATCACGGCAAGACCTCGCTGCTGGACTACATGCGCCGCACCAAGGTTGCCAATGGCGAAGCTGGTGGCATCACCCAGCACATCGGTGCCTACCATGTGACCACGCCGAAGGGCGTGATCAGCTTCCTCGATACCCCGGGCCACGCCGCGTTCACCTCGATGCGTGCCCGTGGTGCGCAGTTGACCGACATCGTGGTGGTGGTTGTCGCCGCCGACGATGGCGTGATGCCGCAGACCAAGGAAGCGATCCAGCACGCTCGCGCCGCCAATGCGCCGATCGTGGTGGCGATCAACAAGATCGACAAGTCGTCCGCCGACCCGATGCGTGTCAAGAACGAACTGCTTGCCGAACAGGTCGTGGCCGAAGACTTCGGCGGTGACGTGCAGATGGTGGAGATCTCGGCCAAGACTGGCCAGGGCATCGACGATCTGCTGGATGCGATTTCGCTGCAGGCCGAAGTGCTGGAACTGAAGGCCGTGGCCGACGGCCGCGCCAACGGCGTGGTCATCGAATCGTCGCTGGACAAGGGCCGTGGCCCGGTCGCGACGGTGCTGGTGCAGCAGGGTCTGCTGAAGAAGGGCGACTACCTGGTGTGCGGTATCCAGTACGGTCGCGTGCGTGCGCTGTTCGACGAAACCGGCAGCCAGGTTGGCGAAGCTGGTCCGTCGATTCCGGTGCAGGTGCTGGGTCTGTCGGGTGTGCCGGAAGCCGGTGATGACTTCGTCGTGGTTGAAGACGAGCGTCTGGCCAAGGACGTTGCGCAGACGCGTGAAACCAAGCGTCGCGAGTCGCGCCTGGTTGCCACCGCCGGCAGCCGCATGGAAGACATCATGTCGCAGCTGGGCAAGGGCGATGGCCAGCAGGTGCTGAACCTGCTGATCAAGGCCGACGTGCAGGGTTCGGTGCAGGCACTGAGCCAGGCGCTGGTTGCGCTGTCCAACGACGACATCCGCATCAACGTGATCCACTCCGGCGTGGGCGGCATCACCGAGTCCGACGCCAACTCGGCCGTGGCTTCCAAGGCCACTGTCATCGGCTTCAACGTGCGTGCGGATGCTTCGGCCCGTCGCATCATTGAATCCAACGGCGTTGACCTGCGTTACTTCTCGATCATCTATGACGTGATCGACCAGGTGAAGCAGGTGGCCTCCGGTCTGCTCGGCGTGGAAATCCGCGAAGAGATCATCGGTATCGCGCAGGTCCGCGACGTGTTCCGCAGCTCCAAGTTCGGCGCGGTTGCAGGCTGCATGATCATCGAAGGCGTGGTGAAGCGGAACAAGCCGATCCGCGTGCTGCGCGACAGCGTGGTGGTGTTCGAGGGCGAGCTGGAATCGCTGCGTCGCTTCAAGGAAAACGTCGAGGAAGTTCGCAATGGTACCGAGTGCGGTATTGGCGTGAAGGCTTACAACGACGTCAAGCCGGGCGACCAGATCGAGTGCTTCGAACGTATCGAAGTGCCGCGCACGCTGTAACGGCTGCGATCGAGGTATTGGGAGTCGGGATTCGCCAAGGCGGGTCCCGGCGAGCGGAACCTCCAGCAGCCGGGTCGGGGAATCGCGAGTTGTGGCCGTGGATGCGGTTGCTGCGCGCGGTTCCCTACCGGTTTCATTGAAATTCACTCTTTATTGCTGATACTTGCCTGATGCCTAAGACTTTCCATCGTACCGACCGTGTTTCTGCGCAGATTCGCCGTGATCTGGGCACGCTGGTGCATGCCGCCGTGCGTGAATTCGGCCTGCCTTCGGTCAGTGTGTCGGACGTGGAAGTTACCCGTGACATGGCCCACGCCAAGATCTTCGTGACCGCGCTGATGCCGGAACGTGCGGATGAGGCGATGAAGGGCCTGCGCGAGCTCACGGTTGAGCTGCGCATGTCGCTGGCCAAGGCGATGAAGTTGCGGCATGTACCAGAGCTGCATTTCCATTACGACGATTCGGTCGATCGTGGTGAGCGCATCGACAATCTGCTGCGTGACCTGGTGCCACCGCCGGAACCCGAGTCCGACGCCGACAAGGGCACCGACAAAGAGTAATCGCAGCAGCCCGTAAGGGCTGTTGTCATGTCTGGCCTGCGCGTTGGTGCAGTTGGCTTTCCCGTTTTATGCTCGGCGTGCTGATCGCACGCCAGCCCGCCTATGGTGTTGCATGCGTCCCAGAATTCAATTCCGCCGCCTGGATGGCATCGTTCTGCTCGACAAGCCGGCAGGCATGAGCTCCAACACCGCGCTGCAGGTTGCGCGTCGCCTGTTCCGTGCCGAGAAGGGCGGTCATACCGGCAGCCTTGATCCGCTGGCCACCGGTCTTCTGCCGCTGTGTTTTGGCGAAGCGACCAAGATCGCCGGCTTGTTGCTGGGCTCGGCCAAGGCCTATGACGCCGAAATTCGGCTGGGCAGCACTACCGATACCGATGATGCCGACGGCGCGGTGCTGCGCGAGCGGCCGGTGCCTGAATTCAGTGATGCGCAGTTGCAGGCGGCCTTGGCCAGCCTGACTGGCACCATCCTGCAGCGGGCGCCGATCTATTCGGCGCTGAAGCAGGGTGGCGAGCCGCTGTATGCCAAGGCGCGTCGTGGTGAGGCCATCGAAGCCCCCGAACGCGAAGTGCAGGTGCAGGCGATTGAAGTGCTGGCCCGTGAAGGTGAGCGCCTTTCGCTGCGCGTGACCTGTGGCTCGGGCACCTATATCCGCAGCATCGCCCGCGACCTGGGCGAATTGCTGGGCTGTGGTGCGCATGTCACCGCGCTGCGCCGGCTGTGGGTGGAACCGTTCATGGCGCCGAAGATGATCGGCCTGGATGCACTGCGCGCAGTCGCTGAATCCGGCGAC
>QFOV01000419.1 GCA_003248565.1 Stenotrophomonas sp. | reverse complement strand
GCAAGCGGGCAGTCGCAATATCGTGGTCGAGTTTGGATCGGTGCCTGCCAGCACATTCACCGGCGTGGGTACGCGTGCGATCAATCGCGATTTCGATATTCGCCTGGACTGCCAGGGTAGCAATGTCGCGCAATACCAGAGCAGGATTGGCATACGGCTGGATGCGTTGCAGGAGGCATCCAATCTGCCGGGGGTGCTGCCCTTGAGTGCGATTGCCAACTCGGCTGCGGGCATCGGTATCGAGCTGGTACAGCGCAATGGCACTGCCGAGAAAGCAGTACGGTTTGCCGAGAACATCGATCTCGGCGTCAGCGTGGCCGGCGCCAGCACCATGAGCCTGCCGTTGCGCGCCCGCTACATCCAGACCCGGGCGGGCAGGGTGACTCCCGGTAGGGCCAACGGCACGGCGACGTTCACCATTCAATACAACTAGGACGGCATCGAGCTCGCACCGGTTGCAGTGGATGCTCGTCCGCGGCCTCCGGTGCCCATTTTCAGTGGTGGGCCCTCGCGGGCCGTGAAGCCACTGCGGGTGTGTGTTGTCGGATCAAGGTTCCGGGGGCGATGGCGGAGATTCTCTGCCTCGTTCTAGAATGCTGCCTTGCCATCAACGGGGGCGATGCATGGGGATGCACGTCGACACCAGCTGTATCAACTGCGATCGAGTAACCGGCGGTCCTGAGCAGAAGTACTGCCCCAACTGCGGGCAGCCGACGCCGGTGCACCGCATCGATTGGCATTTCCTCGGCCATGAGCTGGAGCACAGTGTGCTGCACATGGACCGGGGCATCCTGTATTCGCTCAAGCAGCTGATGGGCCGTCCGGGTCCGCTGTTGCGTGATTACATCGAGGGAAGACGCGGCAACCAGGTCAAGCCACTGTTGCTGATCACGATGATGTCGGCGGCGGTGCTGCTGTTGAATCGTCTGCTCGTCGGTACCAGCATCGTCGACGGCGGTGCATCCGAAGCACTGCTTGCTGGCCAGACATTGCCGGCTGAGATGCAGCGGTTCATGGATGCCTCGCGCACCGTCGGTGCGTGGATCGAGTCCCACTTCGCGGCGTTCACGCTGATGTTGCTGCCGATCGAAGCCCTGGTGTTCCGGGTGGTCTTCAACCGCTACAGCAAGCTGAACTATCCGGAGTGGCTTGTGATCACCACGCTGCTGACCGTGCAGACCTTCGTCATCTGGACTGTACTGGTGTTGCTGCACCGCTGGGTGTCGCATACCCAGGCGCTGGCCGGCGTGTTGGGCATGATCTACACCGTGGTTTCGCTGGTGCAGTTCTTCAAGGAGCAGCCGATCTGGTCGACCGTGTGGCGCAGCGTGTTGGCACTGGCGGTGTTCTCGGTGGCCAGTGGCATGCTCGTATTCGCAGGGACCGTTGCCGTGATGGGGCTTGGCTGACCTCTGCCACTGCTGGCGCTGCGCCGGTCCCCTGCAGTCACTCCAGTGCATACCTCAGCACGAACAGCCCGGCCACCAGCCACACCGCCGGATGCACTTCTCGCCAGCGGCCGGTACCCGCCTTCAGTGCTGCATAGGCGATGAAGCCGAAGGCCAGGCCATTGGCGATGGAGTAGGTGAACGGCATCGCCAGCGCACACAGCGCGGCGGGAACCGACTCGGTCAGGTCATCCCACTTCACTTCCACCAACTCGCGCAGCATCAGGCCGGCGACGAACAGCAGTGCTGGCGCGGTGGCATAGGACGGCACCATCGCCGCCAGTGGCGAGAACAGCAGCGCCGCCAGGAACAGCGCGGCAACCACCAATGCGGTCAGGCCGGTGCGGCCGCCCACCTGCACGCCGGAGGCGCTTTCGGCAAAGGCGGTGGTGGAGCTGGTGCCCAGCAGCGAGCCGGCGACAATCGCGCTGCTGTCGGCCAGCAGGGC
>QFOV01000040.1 GCA_003248565.1 Stenotrophomonas sp. | reverse complement strand
CATGGCCGAGATCTCGGCGGCCTCGCAGGAACAGAGCGCCGGCATCGACCAGGTCAACCAGACCGTCATGCAGATGGACGAAACCACCCAGCAGAACGCCGCGCTGGTGGAAGAAGCCACCGCCGCCGCACGCTCGATGGAAGACCAGGCCAACCAGCTGACCGAGGCGGTCGCGGTGTTCCGAACTGCTGTGGATAGCGGCAACAAGTCAGCAAACAAGGCGCCGGTCGCAGTCGTCACACAGCATCCGCAACACCGTCCGCGCCCGGTTGCCGTCAGCAACCGCAGCGGTCAGGCAGCGCGCAAGCTGGATGAGGCGAACTGGCAGGAGTTCTGACCGCTCCGCCGTTGCATAAAGCCCCCGGCCGCCAATGCCGGGGGCTTTTTTTGTTTCCGCGATTCACCGGCTTGAGCAATACGCTGAAAATCGTCACCTGCGAATGATCGTAAGAGAGCTGGTGAAATAATCTGAAAGGGTGAATAGGCGCACATTCATTCCAAGCGGCACATCACTAAAAAATCCTGATGTCCTTGAACGGCTAAGGCTTGTGATGCGCGCTCAGCTGATTGTGCTGAATCCTTCAGAATTCCGGACGTAGAACCCCCTACAGCACACTAAGAAAACGCCGTTATCGGCTATGACAACACCCGCATAGGCTTGCGGCGTGGACACTACGCTGTGCAATCCAGGGTTGGATGAGACCCCTCCACAGCGTCCAAATCTGCAGTCGATCCGGAGAGTTAGAGATGGAGTTCTTTCGCAACCTCAGCATCGCCAGAAAACTCGCAGTTGCTTTCACCCTCACAACCCTCACCACCCTGGCCATGGGCGGCTTTGCCGTACAGCGCCTGCATCAGGCCACCGCCCAGCTCGACCAGGTCAGCGCACGCTACATGCCGGCCGTACAGTATCTGGAGCGCATGCGTGCGGATCTGGCCGAGATCCGCATCGCCGAGTTGTCCCAGCTCTCCCACCTGGACGAGCCTGCATTTGTCGCCGAGTACAACCAGCGCATCATCGAACAGCGGCAGAAACTGGCCGAGCACCGCAAGCAGTACGAAGCACTGCCGGCCGACAGCAGCCAGCAGGCGCTTTACGCCGAACTGGGCAAGACCCTGGACGCCTACTTCAGCGCGCACGCCTTGATGGAGAAGGCCATCAGCGAGGGTCAATCCGAACTGGCCCAGACCATATCCAACGATCAGTCGCGTGTCAGCCGCCGCGACCTGTTTGACGCGGTGGAGAAGCTCAGCGTTCACGTTGCCTCCGTACTGGACAAGGAAGTCGCCGCGGCCAAGGCCGCGCAGACCCGCAGCACCACCGCCATCATCGTCTGCATGCTGCTGCTCGGCCTGTTGTCCATCGCCTTGGGCGTGGTGATCGTGCGCGCCATCGTGCGCCCGGTGAACGATGCACTACGCGCCGCGGACGATGTCGCCAATGGCCGCCTGGACAGCACCATCGACGGCAGCCGCAAGGATGAGGTGGGCGCCCTGCTTGCTTCGATGCAGCGCGTGCAGAACCAGCTCAAGGCTGTCATCGGCGCACAGAACGAGATGGTACGTGAGCACGACCAGGGCGCGATCAGCTTCCGCATCGACGAATCGCGGTTCCCCGGCGAGTACGGGCGGATGGTGCGCGAGGTCAACACCCTTGTTGCCCAGCACATCGGCGTCAAAATGCGTGCTGTGGAAGTGATGCGCCACTACGCACGCGGTGACCTGTCGGTGGATATGGACCGCCTTCCCGGTGAGAAGTTCGCCATCACCCAGGCCATGGACAACACCAAAACCAGCCTTTCGACGATCAATAACGAAATCAAGCGTCTGGCCCATGCGGCCGCGGCTGGCGATTTCAGCCAACGCGGCAATGCAGACCAGTTCGAACACGATTTCCGCGATATGGTCGGTGGCGTCAACTCGTTGATGGAAACCACCGAAGTCAATCTTGGCCACCTCTCCAAGCTGTTGCAGGCGGTTGCGCAAGGCGACCTCACCCAGCGCATGGAAGGCGAGTTCCACGGTGTGTTCGCCCGCATGCGCGATGATGGCAACGCCACCGTCGACCAACTGGGCAGCATCGTCTCGGGTATCCAGGCGGCCAGCGGCAGCATCAGCCTGTCGGCCAGCGAAATTGCCACCGGCAATGACGACCTGTCCCGACGCACCGAGCAGCAGGCCGCCAACCTGGAAGAAACCGCTGCGTCCATGGAGGAACTCACCTCCACCGTCCGCCAGAATGCCGAGCATGCACGTCAGGCTGATCAGCTGGCGCGCGGTGCGGCCGAGGTCGCGGCGCAGGGGGGCAGCGTGGTTGGGCAGGTAGTGACCACCATGAGCGCGATCGAGGCCTCGTCGAAGAAAATCGCCGACATCATCAGCGTCATCGACGGCATTGCCTTCCAGACCAATATCCTGGCGCTCAACGCTGCGGTGGAAGCGGCACGCGCCGGTGATCAGGGCCGCGGCTTTGCGGTGGTGGCATCGGAGGTGCGCACGCTGGCGCAGCGCTCGGCCGCTGCCGCCAAGGAGATCAAGGGCTTGATCGACAGTTCGGTCGATAAAGCCGCCGAAGGTTCGCAACTGGTCCGCAATGCCGGCACCACCATGGATGAGATCGTTGCCTCGGTGCAGCGTGTTACCACCATCATGGCTGACATCTCATCCGCATCGCAGGAACAATCCACCGGTATCGACCAGGTCAACCAGACCGTCATGCAGATGGATGAATCCACCCAGCAGAATGCCGCGTTGGTCGAGGAGGCCACGGCAGCAGCGCGTTCCATGGAAGACCAGGCACAACAGCTGTCGGCTGCGGTGGCGCAATTCCGCCTGGCAGGTTCGGTAAGCGCTACCCTGGCCAAGGTAGCTGCCAGCGCAGGGGCAGCACCGCCGCGTGGTCGTCCGGCACTGCGTTCAATCCCGAAGCCAACGACGCGCGCACCTGTCGCCAGCACCGACGATTGGCAGGAGTTCTAAGGCATTACTGTTGGCCGCGGGCGGCACTCTCTGGTCCGCCCGCCGCCTGCAGTTGGTTCACCCGCTTGGGCGAAACGATCCTCGATTTCATACCAGGCAGCGCTGGATCGATCTGCTGTCCGGCCGGCCCCGTAGCCGGGATGCGCCATTTGATCCCACCGATGCACCCTCTCCACATAGGCACAGCGGCGATCAGAAAACCCATTCGACGACATCCGTCGCCAACGGCGACACGCCCGGAAATATCCCATGCTCGTCATAACGCTGGCGTAGTTTCTGCAGACGCCGCCACGCATCGGCGGAGTAGCAGGTTGCGACCTCGCCAGAGCGCGACTCAAGATCGAATTCATTGATATAGCTGCCGGTAGCAATAGGCGCCAGCTGATCAAATACACCGCGTAGCCAATCCCGGTTCAGATCGTCTTCGTCCTCGTCGTTCCACTGCGCGTAGGTCGAGACCGAAAGCCGCCCATGGATCGAGTACGCCGCGTCGGCATACTCGTGATTGGGTCGCAGGATCAGCAGGCAGAACGTAGCGGGCGAAGGCCGTGCCTGCATGCCTGCAACCAGCACATCGGCAACCTTACCCGCTGCATCGGTGAGTATGTTGTCGGCCCGGTAGCGCTTGCTGACCATGGCCTGCTCGGTCTGTTGGTAAATGGGATCGAAGCTGTCGAGCTCTTGCTCGACGAACTCACCCAACCAAGGCTGCAGATCCATTTCCAGCGCAGCGTGCAGTGATCCGGCTTCGGCGGCATCGTCGCAGAACACACTGATACTCAAGGCCGCAGGTACACCCGGCGCACCGCCAAGCACCAACATGACCTGCGCGCGATCGTCGTGCCGACGTGCACACAAGGCCATCAGCAAGGGCTTGAGCCTGGCCGTATCCAGCGCGTAGCTGCGTGCCAGTATCGCTTTGGGCGCGAGCCAGGTACGCAGGTGAAACCGAACCACCACAAAGAACAGGCAGGGGCCGCCGCCTCGTGCCGCCCAGAACAGCTCTGCATTCTCGGTTTCGCTGGCATGCAGCAAGCGGCCATCAGCGGTCACTACATCCAACGCAAGTATGTTGAAGGTGCTCATGCCACCCCAGGCATCGCAATTGATACCGAGCCCACCGCCCAGCAAGAACCCAGAAATGCCAACTTTTGCACCGTGACCCGTTGGGAATGCCAATCCGTGCGGTGCCAAAGCATGCGTCAACTGGGCGCTGGTCACACCGGGGCCCGCGGTCACTGTCTCCCGCTCCACATCCACCTCGATCGTGTTGAGCTGGGCCAGGTCCAGCAGCAGGCCACCGCGGTGCAGGAAGCTGCCCGCGTAGCTGTGGCCCGAACCCTTTACCGCAACCCTGAGGCCATGCAAGCGCGCGAAGTTCACGCTTTTGATTACGTCCTCTACCGAGACGGCACGCACGATGTATTCGGGGAACCGTTCGAAATGGCGTCGATTCCACGCCGTGCTGTAATACCAGCTGGCGTACTCGGCATGATGACGGGATCTGACCTTGCCCTCCAATGTCTGCGAGAAGGCCCGGTAGTCGTCGGGGAGCATCTTTGCGTGCTGCGGGTCCATGGTGGTTCCCTCGGATCATCCAGAAGGCTGAGTCAGACGGCGACAACGCTTGTCGCTGAGTAAAGTGGCAATGGTTGCAGGCCAAGCCGGGTCTTGATGCGTGCGTTCAAACGCCCTGCTTCGATGGTATCTATGCCTGCGCCCAAGGCCCATTCGTAGGCGTAGGCGAAACTGACGGTATAGGGGCTGTAATCGGTGAGGTCGTAGCGCATACCGGCCGACCAGATGCACATCAACGTCCCATCAAGGAAGCAGATCAGGCCGCCAACCACCACACCCTGGTCTTCCACCACCACCAGCCGGATCAAACCCTCACAAGTGCGCACGAAGCGTGCCAGCGTCTGCGCTGGGAAATACTGCGGCGTTCCATTGCGCGCCGTGGTCTGCTGGCACAACTCGGTGAGCTGCTCCAGGCGTTGATCGAAGGGCGGGCTGAGCAGACTGATGCCGCCGCTTCCGGCGGCGAACTTGCGCAACTGGCGGGTCATCTCATAGCGCCCATCCTTGGGCAAGGCCTTGATCACGGCGTCGAAATCTTCAAACCGGGCCATGTCCATGAAGTAGCGATCGACCAGGTAGCGCACCGCCAGCCCCTGCTCTGCCAATTGCTGCCGGGCATGATCACTGGCGACATTCAACAAGCCCACATATTGCGCGTCCAAACTGGCCGCCAGCACCTTCAGCGCGGCGACCAATGCATCCTCGGCGGCCCGGCCCCGCAGCACGATCACGCCGCTATCAAAGCAGTGCATCGCATGGCTGAAAAGCGCGCATTGGTCACGATCACTTTGAATTCCCGCAGTGCGCGCAAGCAGACCAAAAGGATCCACGGTCTGCACCAACTGCAGGTACGCAGGCACGAAGCCGACCAGCCTCCCGTCCTCGCGGGCCAGCAGGTAGAACGCGCCCTTGATCGCCAACAAAGGCGAGCGCTCGGCAGCGCACAGAAAGCGCCAGTCGTAGAAGAACGAGGCGCCACTGGCGTGGTGGAACACGCGGTACTCGGTCTCATCCATCTGTTCGATGGAATTCAGTATTTCCACTTCAATGGGCATCACTCTACCCTCGGGGACGCTCACCGCCCCGGTGGACAGACCGAGGGCAGGAGCGTAGGCATGGTTCATTACAGCAAGTGCATCTCGCCGGGCACCGCTGGCTGGTAGCGTGCGCTGCTAGCGCTTGCGGCACTCGATGATTGCCGCGTGCGGCTCATCGACATAGGCCTGCAGTGCCGGTGGCACCTGGCCCAGATCATGACCCGCCATCAGCCGTGGATTCGACCATTTGATATCTTCCGCGCCCGCTCTCAGCAACGCCGCCTCGATTGCCTGTTGCGACCAGTACCAGGCGTGCACACTGGCTTCGTACTCGCGATAGCGCAGATCCAGACGCAGGCGCCCGCCTTCCTGCCAGGGATTGGCTTCGTCATCAGGCGTCAGCGTGAAGCCGCAGCCCTCGTAGTAAGTCGGCGCTGGTGCATAACGTGCATGGATCGGCAGCGCGACCAAGCGACCACCGGGTTGCAGCGGCGACATCATCTCCGCTGCCATCTGATCCAACTCGGCCAAGGTGGTGGCATAAGGCAGCACATAGACCGCCAGCACAAGATCGAAATTGCCGTTGGTGGTTTCATCCAACGTTGAGCGGAAGCTGATGTCCAGACCATCACGCTGCGCGCAGCGGCGGGCGTACTCGAGCATGCCCTCGGCAAGGTCATATCCAACCACCTTGCGCGCGCCTGCGCGTTTCAACAGACGCGAGTAGTAACCGCTGCCACAGCCGTACTCCAGGACATCAAGTCCATCGAGTGGGCCCAGCGCCGCAAACACGCTTGGGGTTTCGATGTACTTCCGGAATGGCCAGGTTGCCATGTCTTCGTAGAGCGCACCCAACTGATCGAACTGATCTGCGGCTTCCTTGCTCATCTGCTGTTCCCTTGCGTTGAGGGTACTGCCCGGAAGTTGCAGATGCTCACGGATCACTGAATGTTAAATGGTGATTTAAATCACCATTTATGACTATTTCACGCTGTCATTTCAAACATTAAGCCGCCACTCAGGTTCCCCCTGCATAGCCGTCAAAAGCCCGGCAGTCCGGACATTACAGTGTCGGCGGAATTTCGCGAACACATAGACAGGTAGCTAAATCAACGCGTGCTGTTACTGGGCTCGTAACAGACAGATTAAAGATGTTAAAAAGGCGGCCGTTATCACAGTTTGTACCGCCTCCAAGGCGGCCACGCTGATCACCGCCCAACCGTAAAGTGTCCATGCCCGACCACGAATCGACTGCACCGACGCCCTCGCCACACGCCGGCAACCTGTATGCCGATGACCGCTACATGGTGCGTAATCCGCATCAGGTAAGGCACCTGCTGCAGGCCATGATCGATCAGCGCTCGATGATCAATGTGCACCCGGATGGGCGCGACCAGTCCTTCCCTTCAGCGGTGCTGGAGGTGGACATGCAAGGCCTGGTGCTGGATGCCAGCCCGGTTCCATCGATCAACCGTTCGGTGGAAGCCGCAAGCACCCTGCTCTGCTTTGGCCAGGTCGACAAGGTCATGGTGCGCTTCCAGTTGCAGGGCCATCACCGCGTGGAGCGCGGTGAACACACCGCCTTTGAGATGCCGTTGCCGGAAGAGGTTTACCACCTGCAGCGGCGCGAGTTCTATCGCCTGGAGACGCCGGTTGGCGATTCGCCGTATTGCGTTCTCCCAGACCCGGACGGCGGCGAAGCCACCCGTTGGCGCGTGCTCGACATCAGCGCAGGCGGCATGGCCCTGCTGCTACCGCCCGACCAGAACCTGCTCAAACTCCAGAGCCGCTACAGCTGCTTGCTGGAGGTTCCCGAAGGAGCACCGATCAAGTGCTCGTTTGTGGTCTGCAACCTGCGCCAGCAGAAGCAGCCCAACGGTTCGGAGATGACCCGCATCGGCCTGCGCTTCGACGACCTTCCGCGCGGCGCCGACAACATCATCCAGCGCTACATCTTCCGGATTGACCGCTTGCGCAAGGCGCGCAGCAACGGGGAGTAAGGCAAGCGCACCTGCGACGGAAGCCTGGGGCTTTCTCGCTTTTGCTTTTGCTTTTGCTTTTGCTTTTGCTTTTGCTTTTGTTTTTGCTTTTGTTTTTGCCGTCGCATTTGCCCTTAGGCCGTCATTCCCGCGAAGGCGGGAATGACGGCCTAAGGGCGGGAGCACAAACGGCAACCGCAGCCAATCCTGCCCGAGATCACACTCCTGGCCTCACGCCCCGCGAATCCTGCCCCGGCACCTAAAGTCCCGCCCGGTAGCGCCGATACCGGTGCATCAGCCGCACCACACCGGCAGCCCGCCAGGACCAGGATCCGCCATGAATGACTCCCGCAGCACGTCCGCCGATACCACCGGTGGCGAGTACCTCAGCTTCACCCTCGGCAACGAACACTACGGCGTGGATATCCTCAAAGTGCAGGAAATCCGCGGTTATGACGCCGTCACCCGTGTCCCCGATGCCCCCGATTACATCAAGGGGGTCATCAACCTGCGCGGTACCATCGTGCCGGTCATCGACCTGCGCCTGAAGCTGCGGCTGGACGAAGCACGCTATGACGCCTTCACCGTGATGATCGTGCTCAACGTCGAAGACCGCGTTGTCGGCATCGTCGTGGACAGCGTTTCCGACGTGATCCCGCTCAACGCCGAGCAGATCCGCCCGACCCCGGAATTCGGCGCTGCAGTCGATACCCGCTTCATCTCCGGCATCGGCACCCAGGACGATCGCATGCTGATCCTGCTGGATATCGAGACCCTGCTCGATACCGCCGATCTTGGTCAGCAGAGCGTCGCCGAAGAAGCAGCCTGAGCAGCCATTTCGCAAAGTCGATCACAGTTCCGCGCATGCAATTCAAGCCCCACGCCTGCGGGCCGATAGCGATTGCATGCCTGTCCTCCCCGACTGGCCCTCTATCCCTATCCGGAGTTCCCGATGTACAAGCATGTACTTCCGCTGTTTGCTGCCACCGTACTGGCGACCGTCGCCTTCGACGCCGCCGCCGATGCCGAGATGATCCCGCCGGAAGCCGCAGCACGCTTCGCCGGCAAGGACGGCATGGTCTGTGGCAAGGTTGAAAAGGCCCGCTATGCAGAAGGTTCCGAAGGCCAGCCGACCTTCCTGCACATGGGCGGCATGTTCCCGCGCCACACCTTCTCGGCACGCATCGCCGGCAGCAACCGCAGCAAGTTCGGCTTCCCGCTGGAAACCCTGGAAGGCAAGACCGTCTGCGTGATCGGCAAGATCCAGCGCGATGCGTCGCGCGCCGAAATCGAAGTGGCGTCGCCGGCCGGCCTGAAGCTGGCAAACATCAAGTAATCCGCCTTTCGTCGCGCCGGTCCCGCCGGCGCGCCACCCCGCCCCTGTGACATGGCGGGGCCTGTTCCCGGAGATCGCGCAAGATGCAGTGGATCAACTCGCTGAAACTGAAGCCGAAGCTGATGCTTACCTTCGGCGTCGTGCTGTTCGTCATGTTGTTGCAGGGCATCGTCGCTTATCGCGGCCTGCATTCGCTGAACAACGTCACCACCGACCTCGCTGAAAACCGTATGCCCAGCCTTCGCACCACCGGTGAGTTGAGTGGCATGGTCAGCGAATACCGCAATGCGTCCTACCAGAGCCTGGTGCGCGCAAGCGATGACGTCAAAGCCGACGCGAAGGCGCGTGCCACCGAGCTGCGCATGCAGATCGACACCACCATCGCCGCCTATCCGAAGCTGATCGACAGCCCCGAACAGAAGAAGCTGTTCGACAAATTTGTCGCCGACTGGGGCAAGACCGCTGCTTCCTATGACGCGGTCACTGAAATGCTGGCACTGGACTTGCCAGATGACGCCATCGACACCTTCGTTGGCGAGACCCGCAACCTGCATCGCAATGCCTATACGGCCCTGCAGGCACTGGCTGCAAATGACAATACCCGTGCCCAGGCAGCCGCCAAGCAAGCCGCGGAAACCTATCGCGCATCGGCCCTGCTCATCATCGTCGCCGTAGTGGTCGGCGGTGCCGCCGGCCTGGCACTGATCTGGTTGTTCGCCGCCTCGCTGGTCAAGGCAATGCGCGGTGCCGTTGACGTTGCAACCGAAGTGGCAAGCGGCAAGCTGGACGGCTCCATCGACGTGTCGCGCGCCGACGAAGTTGGCGACCTGCTGCGCGCCATGCAACGCATGCAGCGTGACCTGCGCGAACGCATCGAGCGTGACCAGGTCGTTGCCAACGAGAACCTCCGCATCCGCACCGCACTGGATTACTCGTCTACCGGCGTGTTCCTGACCAATAGCGATCTGGAAATCGTCTACGCCAACCGCGCCCTGCTCGACAAGCTCAATGAACACCACGAGCAGATCACCGGCGCACTCAGTCACTTCGACGCCAGCAAGGCGCTGATCGGCCAGCCGGTTACCGTGCTTGAGCACCGTGGCGAAGTGGACGGCAAGGTACTGGAAGCACTCGACAAGACCGGCGTGTTCAAGCGCGAGATGCGCTTTGGGGATGCCGAGTTCGCACAGACCATCTCGGTTATCCGCGACGACAACAATGTCGCCGTTGGCCACGTCGTTGAGTGGCGCGACCGCAGCACCGAGGCCCAGGTCGAGAAGGAAGTTGCGCGCATCATCGAGGCTGCCGCCGCCGGCGACCTCAGCGGTCGGATCGAAACCGCCGACAAGGACGGCTTCTTCCTGCAGCTGGCCAGCCAGATCAACGGCCTGCTCGACGCCAATGCAAGCAGCCTCGAGCAGATTTCCGCACTGCTGTCAGGCCTGTCCCGCGGCGACCTGACCGTGCGCATGCACGGCGAATACCAGGGCGTATTCGCTACCATGCGTGACGATGCCAACGCCACCGCCGAGCAGCTGACCGGCATCGTCGGTCGCATCAAGCAGTCTTCGGTGTCGATCAACTCGGCTGCGACCGAGATTGCCGCGGGCAACAACGATCTGTCGCGTCGTACCGAGCAGCAGGCCGCCAACCTCGAAGAAACGGCTGCGTCGATGGAGGAACTGACCTCCACCGTGCGCCAGAACGCCGAGTCGGCACGCCAGGCCAACCAGCTCGCCATCGGCGCGGCCTCGGTAGCCTCGCAGGGCGGCGAAGTGGTCAGCCAGGTGGTGACCACCATGACCCAGATCGAGCAGTCCTCGCGCAAGATCGCCGAGATCATCTCGGTCATCGACGGCATCGCCTTCCAGACCAACATCCTGGCCTTGAATGCAGCGGTGGAAGCCGCACGTGCTGGCGAACAGGGCCGTGGCTTTGCGGTCGTCGCCTCGGAAGTGCGTACGCTTGCACAGCGTTCGGCGGGTGCAGCCAAGGAAATCAAGGGCCTGATCGACGACTCTGTCGGCAAGGTCGCCGACGGCTCGGCCCTGGTCCGCAAGGCCGGTACCACCATGGGCGAGATTGTCGCCTCGGTGCAACGCGTGACCGACATCATGGCAGAGATCTCCGCTGCCTCGCAGGAGCAGTCCGCCGGCATCGAACAGGTCAACCAGACCATTGTGCAGATGGATGAAACCACCCAGCAGAACGCCGCCTTGGTCGAAGAAGCCACTGCCTCGGCCCGCTCGATGGAAGAACAAGCTGCACATCTGGCAAACGTGGTATCCGTGTTCCAGCTGGAAGAAGGCGTTGCAGTCACCGACAACCCGGCTTACGTGCGTGAACCGGCGCCCCGCCCTGCCGTCCAGGCAGCAGCACCGGCACCGCGTCGTCGCGCCGCGGCTGCACGCACCGCCGTAGCTGAACTGGCCGACTCGGATTGGCAGGAGTTCTAAGCGACACCATTGTTGGCTGTGGCAGCAACACCGCAAACCAAAGCGATTGAGTCACCCGAAATCCGATGCCAGTCCCTGGCATCGGATTTCTTTGTTTGTGGGAGCGGCGTAAGCCGCGAAGCTGACCTACCGTCGGTTAAGGCACCGCCAACGACTCTGAGCACCAATAGCTTCGCGGTTTACGCCGCTCCCACAACCGAATGACACGGCAACACGTCCCTTCTTCGCATACGTGAACGAATCAACTGCTTCTGCATGACGCTCACGCCTTGCCTCTCAACTCGCGCCCTGCGCGGCCGATAACCCGTTATCCCTTCACGCAGCGCTGATACCGCAAGGTAACCAGTGGATTCGATGACCATCTCCTCGCTCTGGAACAACTACATCTCCAATATCTCGGTCAGGCGCAAGCTGAACCTGTTGACCGCGCTGATCGTCATTGGCGTCATCGCCCTGTCGGTCATCGCGGCGCGCATGCAGTACCTGGACCTGTACGAGACCCGCAAGCAAGCACTTCGCGCCCAGGTGGAGATGAGCTATGGCGTGCTGGATCACTACGCCAAGGAAGCTGAAACCGGCGCGATGCCGCTACAGGACGCCCAGAAGTACGCGATGGCTGCACTGCAGAAAATGCGTTCCGATGGCGACGTCAACTACTTCAACATCTACAGCAACGACTATGTGCTGTTGATGCATCCGTTCCGTGCCGATCTGGTTGGCAAGGACATGAAGGACTTCCGTGGCGAAGATGGCGTGCGTGTGTACTACGACCAGGTCGAGGCTGCGCGCAAGGGCGGCGGCTACGTGGCCTACAGCTGGGCGAAGCCCGGCAAGGATGGCGTGGTCGGCAAGCTTGCCTATGCCGGGATGTATACACCCTGGAACTGGGTGGTCTCGAGCGGCGTCTACATGGACGACCTGCAGGCCCAGGCCCTGAAATTCACTGCAATCATGACGGTGGCCGGCGGTGTGCTGGTACTGCTGGTACTGGCGCTGAGCTGGATCATCGGCAACCGCATCGTGCTGCCATTGCGCAACGCAACCGCCGTTGCCACCGCCATTGCCAACGGCCGCATGGACAACCGCATCGCTGCGCCCAGCAAGGACGAGACCGGCCAGCTGCTCAGCAGCATGTCGCACATGCAGGACCAGCTGCGCGCCGTGATCGGCGCGCAGGCGGAGATGGCGCGCCAGCACGATGCCGGCATGATCCGCTATCGGATCGATTCCAGCAGTTTCCCCGGCGACTACGGGGTAATGGTGGAAGAAACCAACGTCCTGGTCAGCAATCACATCGATGTAAAAATGCAGGTCATCGCCTTGGCACAGCGATACGCTGTTGGTGACCTCAGCCAGGACATGCCGGCACTGCCGGGTGACAAGCGCGTCATCACCGACACCATGGCCGCAATCAAGCGCAACCTCGCCGCCATCAACAGCGAGATCAAGCGTCTTGGTAGCGCAGCAGCCGCCGGCGATTTCAGCCAGCGCGGCGATGAGGATCGCTTCGAACACGACTTCCATGCGATGGTCCGTTCACTGAACACCATGATGCAGGTCAGCGACGACAACCTGGGCGAAGTATCGCGCCTGTTGCAGGCACTGGCCGAAGGCGACCTCACCGTCAAACTGAGCGGCGACGCCCAGGGCGTCTTCGCCAGCATGCGTGAAGACGCCAACAGCACCGTCACCCAGCTTGCAGGCATTGTTTCGGGCATCCAGCAGTCGGCTGACAGCATCAATCTGGCCGCAGGCGAGATTGCCACCGGCAACGCCGATCTCTCGCGCCGCACCGAGATGCAGGCTGCCAACCTTGAGGAGACCGCGGCCTCGATGGAGGAACTGACCTCCACCGTGCGCCAGAATGCAGAATCCGCGCGACAGGCCAACCAGTTGGCCATCGGTGCCGCCGGAGTTGCCTCCCGGGGTGGCCTGGTGGTCGACGAAGTGGTGACCACCATGGGTCAGATCCAGCAGTCTTCGCGCCGCATCGCCGACATCATCAGCGTGATCGATGGCATCGCCTTCCAGACCAACATCCTGGCGCTGAACGCTGCAGTCGAAGCCGCGCGTGCCGGTGAACAAGGTCGTGGCTTTGCGGTGGTTGCTGCCGAAGTCCGCACCCTCGCCCAACGTTCGGCAGGCGCAGCCAAGGAAATCAAGACGCTGATCGAGGACTCCGTCGAGCGCGTCGACGAAGGCTCGCAGCTGGTGCAGCAAGCCGGTTCGACCATGGGCGAAATCGTCACCGCGGTACAGCGTGTCACCGACATCATGGCCGAGATATCCGCAGCTTCGCAGGAGCAGACTGCTGGCATCGAGCAGGTCAACCAGACCGTCATGCAAATGGACGAAACCACCCAACAGAATGCTGCCCTGGTCGAGGAAGCCACCGCCGCTGCGCGCGCGATGGAAGAACAGGCCACGTTGCTTGACGAGGCCGTGGCGGTGTTCCAGCTGAGTGCCAAGCCTGCTGCGGCAAACCCGTCACAAGCGCTGGCCCTGGCCAGCTGAGCACACAGACACCATGATCGATATGGACAGCAACGAGCGCGACTTCGAGTTCAACGACCGTGACTTCCGCCGCGTCTGCGAGCTGATCCACGCGCGTGCGGGCATCGCACTGGCGCCGGCCAAGCGCGACATGGTCTATGGTCGCTTGTCGCGGCGGCTACGTAACCTGGGCCTGCGCTCGTTCAAGGATTACCTGGACCAGCTGGAGCAGCACGGCGGCGAGGAATGGCAGGCATTCACCAATGCGCTCACCACCAACCTGACCTCGTTCTTCCGCGAGCCGCATCATTTCGACAAGCTGCGCGAGGAGTTGCAGGCGCGTGCGCCACGTGCGCCGCTGAAGCTCTGGTCATGCGCCGCCTCCACTGGCGAAGAGCCCTACTCCATGGCGATCACGGCTTGTGAGGCGTTCTCGTCGATGACCCCGCCTGTGCGCATCATCGCCACCGACGTCGACACCCAGGTGCTGGCCACGGCCAGCCAGGGCGTCTACGCAATCGACCGTATCGCGGGCCTGGACCCCGCCATGAAGCGCCGCTACTTCCAGCGTGGCAGTGGCCCCAATGAAGGCAAGTGCCGGGTTGTGCCGGCGCTGCGCGCACTCATCGAATTCCGTCCGCTCAATCTCCTGGCCAACCGCTACGACGTTGGCGGGCCATTCGATGCGCTGTTCTGCCGCAATGTGATGATCTACTTCGACAAGCCCACCCAGCGCGGCATCCTGTCGCGGCTGGTGCAGCACATGGACGATGACAGCCTGCTCTACACCGGCCACTCGGAGAACTACCTGCATGCGGCTGATGTGATCCAGCCCTGTGGCCGCACGTTGTACCGCCGCAGCCGCAGGAACGGCGCATGAAGAATCCCCAGCAACATCCCGATGAGGTGATGCGTTACCGCGACACCCGTTTCCAGACGATTGCCGCCAAACTGCTGCCAACCCAGTACCTGGTGGTGGACGACGATACCGCGCTGACTACCATCCTGGGCTCCTGTGTTGCTGCCTGCATCCGCGACCCCATCCTGGGTATCGGCGGCATGAATCACTTCCTGCTACCCGAAGGCAATATCGGCGACGGCGCGCCCGCGCGCTACGGCAGCTACGCCATGGAACTGCTGATCAACGACCTGCTCAAGCGTGGTGCCCATCGCAAGCGGCTGGAAGCCAAGGTGTTTGGCGGCGCCAACGTGCTCAAGGGCTTCACCAGCAATCCGGTTGGCACCCGCAACGCCGAGTTCGTGCGCCAGTACCTGCGTGCCGAGCACATCCCGATTGTTGCTGAAGATCTATGCGGCATTCATCCGCGCAAGATCTGGTTCTTTCCGATCACCGGCCGCGTGGTGGTGCAGCGCTTGCCGCATGCCCATGATGCCGAGGTAGTCGCCACCGAAACCGCCGTTCGCGCCCGTCTGTCGCACACCCCGGTCAGTGGTGGCGTGGAGTTGTTTGAATGAGCCTGCAGGCACCTTGCCGCGTCTTGATCGTCGACGACTCGGCCCTGGTCCGCCAGGTGCTGACCGAGATCCTCGCCGCCGACCCAGCCATCGAGGTTGTAGGTACCGCCGCCGATCCGCTGCTGGCTCGCGAGAAAATCAAACGGCTCAACCCCGATGTGCTGACCCTGGACGTCGAGATGCCGCGCATGGACGGCTTGGCCTTCCTCGAGAACCTGATGCGCCTGCACCCGATGCCCGTGGTCATGGTGTCCTCCCTGACCGAGCGCGGCGCCGATACCACCCTGCAGGCCTTGTCGTTGGGCGCGGTGGATTTCGTCGCCAAGCCAAAGCTCGACGTCGCACGCGGGCTGGACGCGTACGCGGAGGAGATCCGCAGCAAGGTGAAGATGGCCGCACGTTCGCGGGTACGCGCCATCGCCGGCGGTCCACGTCGGCTGCCGCAGCGGCCGGCTAGCGCCAGCAGTCTCGGTTTCCGCACCACCGACCGCCTGATCGCCATCGGCGCTTCCGCCGGCGGCACTGAAGCCCTGCGGGTGGTGCTGGAAATGATGCCAGCCGACGCGCCCGCCATTGTGATGACCCAGCACCTCCCTGCCAGCTTCAGCACTGCCTTTGCCGAGCGTCTGGATCGTCACTCGGCAATGTCGGTGCGCGAGGCCAGCGACGGTGAAGCCATTCTGCCCGGTCATGCCTACCTGCCCGCCGGCGGTCGCCACTTACGGGTGATCCGCGATGGTGCGCGCTGGCGTTGCCGGGTTGACGACGGCGTACCGGTCAACCTGCACAAGCCCGCGGTCGATGTGCTGTTCCGCTCGGTCGCACAGAATGCCGGCGCCAATGCGGTTGGGGTGATCCTGACCGGCATGGGCGAGGACGGTGCACGCGGCCTGCTGGAGATGAAACAGGCCGGTGCGACCACATTGGCCCAGGACGAAGCAAGTTCGGTTGTATGGGGCATGCCAGGCAGTGCAGTGCGCCTGGGTGCCGCCGATGAAGTGCTGCCGCTGGACAGGATCGCCGAGCGGATTCTTGGCATCGCCCGCGGCTGAGGTCGCTGGCCGACCCGTAGCGTCGGCCGGTCAGGCTATGCGTCCAGCACACACATGTCCGCCAGCACTGCGATGATGGCGGGCAACTCACTGGCGATGAACTGCGCATTTTCAGTGACTTCTTCTATATCTACTTCTGGCTGATCGCAAAGAAATTCAATGCGCTCGCAGATATCCATCAACTGTGCAACCTGCAGCAGGCGCACACCACCGTTGATGCGATGGACAAGATTGAACATTGCCCGCGACTCAAACCGCGGCAGCAAGGCCACCAGATCAGCCAGGTCACGCACGAAACTGCTATGTGCCTCGGCGATCAGACTACGTGTCATCCCGGCGTCGCCGCCAGTCAGTTCACGCAACGTGGAAGTGATGTCATTGATGTGTCGTTGACGCGCCTGCGCTGGGCTCGCACCCGTGGTTTCCCCCAGCGCGACCAGCATGCTGGAAAGTGTGCTCAGACTTACCGGCTTGAAGAGACAATCATTCATACCCGACGCAATGCACTTCGCCCGCTCCTCGGGCTGCGCATTGGCGGTGAAGCCGATGATCACGCACGGCGGCAGACCACGGTTTTTTTCATGCCGACGAATCGCCCGGGCCATCTCATGCCCATTCATCACCGGCATATTGCAGTCGGTAACCACAACGTCAACACCTCCCTGCAACCAGCAGTCCAGACCTTCACGTCCATCAGCTGCGCTGCGCACGCTTTGCCCAAGAAACTCCAATTGCTGGATAAGCAAGCTACGGTTGGCTGAATGGTCGTCTACCACAAGCACCTTCAGACTTGGATGCGTAGCATCTACCGCTGGCACACTCTCTGCGCCGCCCGGAATCGCAGGCAGAACCTCCAACGGCAAATTCAGCATCACCGACGTCCCCTCGCCCAGCGAGCTCCGGATGGAGATGTCGCCTCCCATCAACTCACAAAGAAACTTGCAGAT
>QFOV01000418.1 GCA_003248565.1 Stenotrophomonas sp. | reverse complement strand
GCGCATGTCACCGCGCTGCGCCGGCTGTGGGTGGAACCGTTCATGGCGCCGAAGATGATCGGCCTGGATGCACTGCGCGCAGTCGCTGAATCCGGCGACGAGGACGCGCTGTTGGACTGGTTGCTGCCGGTCGAGCAGGGACTGAGCCAGTTCGCCCGGGTCGAGCTGGATGGCGCGCAGGCGGCGCGCTTCTGCGTCGGCCAGCGTCTACGCGATCCGGTCTGGCCCGTTGGGCTGGTGGTGGTTTACGGCGAAGGCGGCCTGCCGCTGGGACTGGGCCAGGTGGAGGAGGGCGGGCGGCTGAGCCCGCAGCGGCGCTTCAATCTCTGAACGGGCGGGAGCGGACAGTACCTTTCAAGTCACTACCGCCTTGTCCCGGATGGTTGTGACCGTTACAATTTTGCGGCCCTAGAAAGGGCAACTGCCCGCCTCGGTGGGCAGCCTATTAATCGGCGAGCTGTGCGGTGCGTCTTGAGACGTTCCTGCTGGCCCCGCATCTGAAGAGAAAAACCATGTCGATCGACACCCAGAAAGTCATTGAAGAAAACAAGCGCGGCGCTGCTGATACCGGTTCCCCGGAAGTCCAGGTCGCCCTGCTGACCGCTCGCATTGAACTGCTGACCGGCCACTTCAAGGAACACAAGAAGGATCACCACAGCCGCCGTGGCCTGCTGCAGATGGTCAATCGCCGCCGTAGCCTGCTCGACTACCTGAAGAACAAGGATGTCGCACGCTATAAAGCATTGATCGAAAAGCTCGGCCTGCGCCGCTAATCGATACCCGCCGCGGCGCAGCGATGCGCCGCGGCTTTGTTTTTAGAGCTTCAAAATCGCAGTAGACCGGCCGGAACCGCCCGGCCAGCCGTTGCCGGCATGGGTTGGCAACGGACCAATCGAAGAAAGCATTTCAAGGATCCCCCGTGGCAAAAATCACCAAAACCTTCCAGTACGGCAAACACACCGTCACGCTTGAAACCGGCGAGATCGCCCGTCAGGCCGGCGGCGCAGTCATCGTCAAGATGGACGACACCGTGTTGCTGGTCACTGCCGTCGCCGCCAAGAGCGCGCGCGAAGGCCAGGACTTCTTCCCGCTGACCGTCGATTACCAGGAGAAGTTCTACGCCGGTGGCCGTATCCCGGGTGGCTTCTTCAAGCGTGAAGGCCGTGCGACCGAAAAAGAGACGCTGATTTCGCGCCTGATCGATCGCCCGATCCGTCCGCTGTTCCCGGAAGACTACAAGAACGAAGTGCAGATCATCGCCACGGTGATGTCGCTGAACCCGGAAGTGGACGGCGACATCGCCGCCCTGATCGGTGCTTCGGCCGCACTGTCGCTGGCCGGCACCCCGTTCAAGGGCCCGATCGGCGCTGCCAAGGTCGGTTACAAGGACGGCCAGTACATCCTCAACCCGACCGTGTCGGAGCTGAAGGAATCGCAGCTGGAGCTGGTGGTCGCTGGTACCGCCAACGCCGTGCTGATGGTGGAATCCGAAGCCGCACTGCTGTCCGAAGACGTGATGCTGGGCGCCGTGACCTTCGGTCACCGCGAAATGCAGAAGGTCATCAACGCGATCAACGAGCTGACCGTTGAAGCCGGCACCAAGCCGAGCGACTGGGTTGCCCCGGCCAAGAACACCGCGCTGATCAGCGCCCTGCAGGAAGCCGTCGGCGGCAAGCTCGGCGAAGCGTTCCAGGTGCGTGACAAGCTGCAGCGTCGTGACGCCATCTCGGCGATCAAGAAGGACGTGGTCGAGACCCTGGCTGGCCGTGTTGCCGCTGAAGGTTGGAACCCGGCCGAGCTGTCGAAGGAATTCGGCGAGCTGGAATACAGCACGATGCGCAACTCGGTGCTGGACACCAAGGTCCGCATCGACGGCCGTGCGCTGGACACCGTCCGCCCGATCGCCGTGAAGACCGGCGTGCTGCCGCGTACCCA
>QFOV01000039.1 GCA_003248565.1 Stenotrophomonas sp. | reverse complement strand
AATCCATCGGCGCGGCAGCTGAACTCCGTGAAACCTGCGGATCAACAGCTCAAAGCACCCCTCCCCAACCCTCCCCTGCACCTTCGGTGCAAGGGAGGGCGCAGTGCATCAGCCGACCGCCGCCGAAACCGGCCCCTTCAATTCAATGGTGTTGCCATCCGGGTCTCTGAAATACAGCGACAGGCCATCACCTTCAGCACCGAAGTTCACCTCGGCTGCCGCCAACGGCGTTGCACCGTGCAGGGACAGATACGCAACCAGGCCTGCCTCATCGAAAGGCTCGACCCGCAGGCACAGATGATCAACATTGCGGGCCTCGGGAACCGGACCCACGCCACCGCGCGCACCCAAGCTGCCATCCAGACTGATGCACCGGCACGCAGATGCACCAGGCCAAGATGGTCGCGTCGACGCACCACCTCGCAGCCGAGCACGGTTGAATAGAACGTAATGCTGCGCTCCAGGTCGCGGACCCGGAACACCACATGGTCGATACGTGCAACGTCGAACGGCCGTTTCATCATCACCTCACAGCATGCATGGACACCATCCTGCCGCCCTCGGCGAGGACGGCAGGTGAAGCAAGGCGTGGCCCATCAGAACCGGTTCAGGCGTCCAGTTCCTGCCAACGTGCGTAGGCGGCATCCAGTTCGGCCTGCACCTTGGTCAGCTGCTGCGTGTGGGCAGTGACTTCGGCGCTGGATCGGGTATAGAACGAGGGATCGTTCATTGCCGAGGTCAGGCCTTCCACGTCCAGTTCCAACTGTTCGATCTTGGCCGGCAGCTGCTCCAATTCGCGCGCGTCCTTGAAGCTCAGCTTGCGCTTGGGCGCGGCATCAGCAACCGGCGCGGCAGGTGCAGCGACAGGTGCTGCCGTCGCCGAGGCCTTGGCCACCGCCATCGCGGTCTGGGTCGGTGCCGGGCGCTGGCGCAGCGAGTCGCTGTAACCGCCGATGTAGTCACCTACCTTGCCTTCGCCTTCCAGCACCAGCGTGGAGGTCACCACGTTGTCGAGGAAGTCACGGTCATGGCTGACCAGCAGCAAGGTGCCGGTGTAGTCGGCCAGCAGCTCTTCCAGCAGCTCCAGGGTTTCCACGTCCAGGTCGTTGGTCGGCTCATCCATCACCAGCAGGTTGGACGGCTGTGCGAACAACTTGGCCAGCAGCAGGCGGTTGCGCTCACCGCCGGACAGGCGGGTGATCGGCGCGCGTGCGCGTTCCGGGGTGAACAGGAAGTCCTGCAGGTAGGCATGCACATGCTTGCGCTTGCCGTTGAGGTCGATGAAGTCCGCGCCTTCGGCCACGTTCTCGATCGCGCTCCAGTCCTCGCGCAAGGTGGCGCGGTACTGGTCGAAGTAGGCGATCTGCAGGTTGGTGCCCTGGCGCACTTCGCCGCTGTCCGGCTGCAGTTCGCCCAGCAGCAGCTTCAGCAAGGTGGTCTTGCCGCTGCCGTTGGGGCCGATCAGGCCGATGCGGTCACCGCGCAGGATGGTGGTTTCGAAATCCTTGACCATCACCCGCTCGCCGAACGAGAAGGAGATGTTCTTGATGTCGATGACCTTCTTGCCGGAGTTCTCGGCACCGGCCGCTTCCAGCTTGACGTTGCCACCGAGCTCACGGCGCTGGCTGCGCTCGTTGCGCATCGCCTTGAGCCGGCGCACGCGGCCTTCGTCGCGGGTACGGCGCGCCTTGATGCCTTGGCGGATCCAGACTTCTTCCTGCGCCAGCAGCTTGTCGAAGCGGGCGTTTTCCTGCGCCTGCGCGTTGAGGCGCTCTTCGCGGCGGCGCTCGTAGTTGTCCCAGTCGCCCGGCCAGCTGGTCACCTGGCCACGGTCGATTTCGACGATGCGGGTAGCCAGGGCGCGCAGGAAGCGGCGGTCATGGGTGACAAACACCACGCAGCCGTTCCAGCCCTTGAGGAAGGTTTCCAGCCAATCGATGGCTTCGATGTCCAGGTGGTTGGTCGGCTCGTCGAGCAGCAGCACATCAGGGCCGGCGACCAGCGCACGCGCCAGCAGCACACGGCGCTTCATGCCGCCGGACAGACGGCCGAATTCGGCGTCGCCATCCAGGTCGAGCTTGGTCAGGGTTTCCTCGACGCGCTGGTCCAGGCCCCAGCCATCGGCGGCATCGATCTTGGCCTGTACATTGCCCATGGCCTCGCCATCGAAGACCTCGGCGTGGCTCAGGCGGTGGAACTCGGCCAGCCAATGGCCGAGCTCGCCAAGACCATCGGCGACCACGTCGAACACACTGCCGGCAGCGCCATGCGGCACTTCCTGCTCGAGCCGGGTGACGCGCACGCCCTGCTGTACGCGCACCTCGCCGTCATCGGGCTTGAGCTCGCCAGCCATCAGCTTCATGAGAGTGGATTTGCCGGCGCCGTTGCGGCCGATCAGGGCGATACGCTCGCCAGTCTCGATCGACAGTTCGGCTTTTTCCAGCAACAACGGGCCGCCGACGCTGTAGTCGACGTTCTGCAAGGTAATCAAAGGCATGGGCGTATTGTACGGGCTCCGGCGGCCGACCGCGCTCAATCGTCGCTAAACACCTCCGCCGGCAGGCCCAGCAATTGGCGCAGGCTGGACGGAATCCGCTTGCCGGGATGGCGCACCACCCACAACTGACGCTGCAAGGGCGGCAAGGGCGTGGCCAGCACCTGCAGCTTGCCCAGCGTCACCAGGTCGGCCACCGCATGCCGCGACAGGCAGGCCAAGCCCAGCCCGGCCACCGCCCCCTGCTTGATCGCCTCGGTGCCACCCAGCTGTAGCACCTCGGCAAACCCATGCAGATGCGGCAACAAGGCCTGCTCGGCGGCCTCACGAGTGCCTGAACCCGGTTCACGCAGCAGCCAGCGCGCCTGCCGCAGCACCGTCAGGTCGGCTCCGTTCCTGAACTGCGCGGCAAGCGGGTGTCGTTCGCCAAACACCACCACCAGCTCGTCCTGCTGCCAGTGCGCCACTTCCAGACCCGGTTCGTGGCTTGGCCCTTCGATCAGGCCGACATCCACTTCCAGCCGCTGCACGGCGGTGGTGACCTCGCGGGTATTGCCGATCACCAGTTCCACATGGGCGTGCGGATTGGAGGCCTGCAGGTCGGCGATACGTGCCGGCATCAGGTAGTTGCCGATGGTGGTGCTGGCGCCGACCTGCCAACGCACGGCGGCGCCGGTCTGGCTGTCGGCCCGGAACCGCCGCTCGATATCGGTCATCCCCGCGAGCAGGGCCCGCGCCTGTGGCAGCAATGCCCGGCCATGGCCGTTCAGTACCAATCTGCGCCCAATCCGGTCAAACAAGGCCAACCCGAGCAGGTTCTCCAGTTCGACCAGCG
The DNA here is from genome assembly GCA_003248565.1 of Stenotrophomonas sp. Taxonomy (GTDB): domain Bacteria; phylum Pseudomonadota; class Gammaproteobacteria; order Xanthomonadales; family Xanthomonadaceae; genus Stenotrophomonas. The sequence goes on along the minus strand of QFOV01000039.1, from coordinate 14,511 downwards.
CAGCACTGACCGCCGATTGCGACAAGCCCAGCAACTCGCCTGCTGCCGTCGTGGTGCCGGCCTCGGCAATGCCGGAGAAGATCTGCAGCTGGCGCAGGGATAGATGCATAACCTATCTCGAAAATCGGTTGATTCAACCAATATTATCCGTTTTACAGGTAATAACCGTAGGTGCAGCATGGGCCATCTTCTAATAACCCTACGTTATGAACACCTCGACCCAAGGGCTGACCTCGATGCCCCTCTCCCGCCTCCCCGGCCTGCTGCTGACGGCCGCTGTCGCCGGCCTGTCGATCTGGCTGGGCACCTTGCCGTGGATGCAGAACCACGGCATCAGCGCGCTGACCCTGGCCATCGTCATCGGTATTGTGCTGGGCAACACGGTTTATCGCAGCCTGGCAACGCGCGCCGACGCTGGCGTTGGTTTCTCCAAGGCCACTCTGCTGCGCGCCGGCATCATTCTCTATGGCCTGCGCCTGACCCTGCAGGACATCGGCCAGGTTGGCATTGCTGGCGTGGCAATCGATGCGCTGGTGTTGTGCTCGACCTTCGGCCTGGCCTGGTGGCTGGGCACCAAGCTGTTGGGCATGGACCGCAACTCGGCCCTGCTGATCGGCGCCGGCAGTTCGATCTGTGGCGCCGCCGCGGTGATGGCGGCAGAACCGGTGATCAAGGGCCGCGCCGAACAGGTTGCCGTCGCCGTGGCCACGGTGGTGGTGTTCGGCACGATCGCGATGTTCCTGTACCCGCTGCTGTACCAGTGGGGCGTGTCGGCGGGCTGGATGCCGCTGGATGAAACCGCGTTCGGCGTGTTTACCGGCTCTACCGTGCATGAAGTTGCGCAAGTGGTGGCTGCCGGCCGTGCGGTCAGTGAGCCCGCCGCCGATGCTGCCGTCATCACCAAGATGGTGCGGGTGATGATGTTGGCGCCGTTCCTGGTTGGCCTGTCTGCCTTGCTGGCCCGCGGCCAGAACAACGCCAATGGCGAGCGTTCGAAGATCACCATTCCGTGGTTCGCGTTTGGTTTCATCGCGATGGTTGGTTTCAACTCGCTGCAGTTGCTGCCGGCTGAGTTGGTCAAGGTGCTGGTTGACCTGGACACCGTGCTGCTGGCGATGGCGATGGCTGCGCTGGGCCTGACCACGCATGCTTCGGCACTGCGCCAGGCCGGTGCCAAGCCGATGCTGTTGGCTTTGCTGCTGTTTGTCTGGTTGCTGGCTGGCGGCATGCTGATCAATCTGGGGGTACGGGCTGTGCTGGGCTGAAGGGTTATCGGGAAGGCCCCTGCCGAGCATGGCTCGGCACTACAAACCCGTCTCACGCGCGCAGGAGGCCGATTGGCCGCGGCTTAGCCCCTCTCCCGTTCACGGGAGAGGGGTTGGGGTGAGGGCAGCTTTTCGCTGGTAAAGCCTCTGCCGAGCATGGCTCGGCACTACATTGCAAAAAAAAAGGCCTTCCCAGTCAGGGGAAGGCCTTTGTTCTTGCGGCTGCAGCCGGGTCGCCCTGGATCAGGCTTCCGGGCGCATGTACGGGAACAGCAGCACGTCGCGGATCGAGGCACGGCCGGTCAGCATCATCACCAGTCGATCGATGCCGATACCCAGGCCGCCGGTCGGTGCCATGCCGTATTCCAGCGCACGGATGTAGTCGGCGTCGTAATGCATGGCTTCGTCGTCACCACCGTCCTTGGCTTCGACCTGCGCCTGGAAACGTGCAGCCTGGTCTTCCGGATCGTTCAACTCGGAGAAGCCATTGGCCAGCTCCTTGCCGTTGACGAACAGTTCGAAGCGGTCGGTGTAACCAGCGTCGTTGTCGCTGGCGCGGGCCAGCGGCGAGACCTCGACCGGGTGGTCAGTGATGAAGGTCGGCTGGATCAAGGTGTGCTCGACCGTGGCTTCGAAGATCTCCAGCAGCAGCTTGCCCCAGCCGTAGCTCGGCTTGACGCGGATCTTCAGGCGTTCGCAATGACGCAGCAGCGCATCACGATCAGTGCAGTCGGCGGCCGAGATCTCCGGGTTGTGGTGACGCACGGCTTCGTCCATGCGCCAGCGGCGGAACGCCGGGGCCAGGTCGATCTGTGCGCCATCCCATTCGACGACGGTGGTACCGAGCACGCTCTGTGCGACGTCACGGATCACGCCTTCGGTCAGGTCCATCACTTCGTTGTACGTGGCGTAGGCCTCGTACAGCTCCATCATGGTGAATTCCGGGTTGTGGCGGGTGCTGACGCCTTCGTTGCGGAAGTTGCGGTTGATTTCGTAGACGCGCTCAAGGCCACCAACCACCAGACGCTTCAGGTACAGCTCCGGCGCAACGCGCAGATAGAGGTCCAGGTCCAGCGCATTGTGGTGGGTGGTGAACGGCTTGGCCGTGGCGCCACCGGGGATGTAATGCATCATCGGCGTCTCGACTTCGAGGAAGTCGCGGTTGTCCAGCCATGCGCGCATCGCGCGGATGATCTTGGAGCGCTTGATGAAGACGTCGCGCGATTCCGGGGTGACGATCAGGTCGACGTAGCGCTGGCGATAGCGCTGCTCGACGTCGGCAAGGCCATGCCACTTGTCCGGCAGCGGGCGCAGCGACTTGGTCAGCAGGCGGATGCTGGTCGCCTTGACCGACAGCTCGCCGGTCTTGGTACGGGTCAGGCCGCCTTCGACGGCGATGATGTCACCCACGTCCCAGCCCTTGAACGCAGCGTAGATGTCGCCCAGCGCGGTGGCCTGCAGGAACAGCTGGATGCGGCCGCTCTCGTCCTGGATCTGGGCGAAGCTGGCCTTGCCCATGATGCGCTTGGCCATCAAGCGGCCAGCCATCTTCACCGTGCGGCCAGTGGCTTCCAGCGCTTCGCTGGTCCAGGCCTCGGCATCGGCGTACTCGGCCTGCAACGTGCCGGCGAAGTCTTCGCGGCGGAAGTCGTTCGGGTAGGCGATGCCCTGCCCGCGCAGCGCCGTGAGTTTCGCGCGGCGCTCGGCGATGAGGCTGTTCTCGTCGACGGGGAGCTGCTGCGTTTCAGGGGTCTGTTCGGTCATGGCTTTGATTTCTATTTGGGGGAGATAACCAAGGTGCGGCCACCGCCTGGTGAAACCGCACCGTACAACAAGGGAATGGCCCGCGCAGGGCCATTCCGGATCACGCGTCGCTGCGTTTGGCGCCGGCTTCCAGGCCCGACTTGAGGCTGGCCTCGATGAACTCATCCAGGTCGCCGTCCAACACCTTCTGCGTATCGGTACGTTCAACGCCGGTGCGCAGATCCTTGATACGGCTCTGGTCGAGCACGTAGTTACGGATCTGGCTGCCCCAGCCGATGTCCGACTTGGTCGCTTCCAGCGCATCACGCTCGGTGTTGCGCTTCTGCACTTCCAGCTCATAGAGCTTGGCGGCCAGCATCTTCATCGCGGTGTCGCGGTTCTGGTGCTGGCTGCGGCCGGTCTGGCAGGCAACCACGGTATTGGTCGGGATGTGGGTGATACGCACCGCCGACTCGGTCTTGTTGACGTGCTGGCCGCCGGCACCGGAGGAACGGTACACGTCGGTGCGCAGGTCGGCCGGGTTGATGTCGATCTCGATGTTGTCATCGACTTCGGGCGACACGAACACCGAGGTGAAGCTGGTGTGGCGGCGGTTGTCCGAGTCGAACGGCGACTTGCGCACCAGGCGGTGCACGCCGATCTCGGTCTTCAGCCAGCCGTAGGCGAACTCGCCTTCGACGCGGAAGGTGGCCGACTTGATACCGGCGACGTCGCCACCGGACACTTCCATCAGCTCGGTCTTCCAGCCACGCGATTCGCACCAGCGCAGGTACATGCGCAGCATCATTTCCGCCCAGTCCTGGGCTTCGGTACCACCGGCACCGGCCTGGATGTCGACGAAAGCGTTGCAGCTGTCCATCTCGCCGGAGAACATGCGCTGGAATTCGAGCTTCTCGATGTGCGCCTGGAACTTGTCCAGGTCGGCCACCACGGCCAACGCTGTGTCCTCGTCCTGCTCGCTTTCGGCAAGCTCAAGCAGTTCGGTGGCCTCGGACAGGCCGTCCAGTACATCGGCGATGCCGGTGACGGTCTTGTCCAGCATCGAGCGTTCACGGCCCAGCGTCTGGGCGTACTCGGGGTTGTTCCAGATGTCCGGATTTTCGAGTTCGCGGGTTACTTCTTCGAGGCGTTCTTTCTTGACGTCGTAGTCAAAGATACCCCCTGAGCGATAGCACGCGATCGGTGAGATCGGTGATTCGCTGGCGGATGGGATTGAGTTCGATCATGGTCGGTCTAGTGAGGCAGACAAGCTGTCAATTCTAGCATCCAGCCGCCTCCTGAATTGGGGCTTTGGGGCGTGAAGACGTTCTCGCTGAATAGACACAACTTAACGTTAGAATCGCCCCCTGACCCGCGAAGACGGGAAAAGGAGACATTTCTGACCATGAAGGACCTAAGCTTGAACGCCAGACACGCTCGCCTCTTTGCAGCTATCACCTTGACCCTGGCCCTTGGCGCCTGCCAGAAGCTGGGCGGCATCGCCTCCACCGGCGGCGACAAGGCCTCGAACCTGACCGTCGGGGAAACGGTCTCTGGTGAAATCACCTCGTCCAGCACCCTGAACTACAACGACGGCAGCCGTCACCAGGGCTACAAGATCACCATGAAGAACGGCGAAGCCGTCTCTCTGGAACTGGGTGGCTCGCTCAGCGGCCAGCTGGCTGTGTTCGACGGCCAGAACATGATCGCCAATGCCTCTTCCTCGGGCACGAGCGAAGGCGACTCCTCCAGCTCGGTCAACCTGGCCTTCCGCGCCCCCAAGGACGGCACTTACCTGGTCGCAGTCAACAGCGCCAGCGCCGACGCGTTTGGCCCGTTCAAGCTCAAGAGCGCCAAGGTCGTGCCGTATGACGGCAAGCCGCTGGGCGCCGAAAGCGAGATCACCGACTGGCTGATGGGTGACAAGCAGGAATACAAGCTCAAGGTCGACAAGGCCGGGCTGTATGCCATCACCCTGGAGTCCAGCGCATTCGACTCCTACCTGCGCCTGAACGGCCGCAACGTCGAGCTGGAAGACGATGACAACGGCGGCAACCTCAACGCCCGCATCCGCACCTACCTGGAGCCGGGCGAGTACACCGTCGCCGCCTCCTCGGTGAACGGCAACACCGGCTCGTTCAAGCTCAACGTCAAGCTGACCCCGACCGAGAATGGCCTGGTTACCCGTGACGGCACTGCGCTGACCGTGGGCCAGACCGCTCAATCGATGATGGATTCGCGTGGCCGCCGCACCTTCGTGCTGAATCTGGACGCCCCCAAGCACATCCAGTTCGACGCGATCGCCGATGGATTCGATTCGGTGCTGCACATCACCGGCCCGGGCGTCGACGAAGAGAACGACGACGGCGGCAACGGCACCAACGCCCAGCTGACCCTGAACCTGCGCGCCGGCCGTTACATCGTTGCGGTCACCAGCCTGGGCAGCCAGCAGGGCGTGTTCGAGCTGGAAACCACCGACCTCGGTGGTGATGTCGCCGCACCGAACAGCAACCGCAAGGATGCTGCCGAAGAGGCTGCCAGCGCCGCTGCTGATGCGGCCGCCGCGGTAATCAACTAAGCCACACCGCCCATTCCGCCAACTGGCGTAGTGGGCCAACGCCACGCTGCCTGCCCCCGCAGGCAGCGTGGCTGCTTTTTACCCCTGCTTCCAATATCAAGGAGTTAAAGTGAAGCGACTTGCAGCCGGACTGCTGTCCCTTGCCATTGCCGCCGCCGTGCACGCCCCCGCGCATGCCGCCGGCCCGGCCCGCCCACTCGCCGTTGACGGCGATGTATCCGGCGAAATCACCTCTTCCAGCCAGATCAATTACAGCGACGGCACCCGCAGCCAGCTGTTCTCGCTGCAGATGGGCGCCGGCCAGGCGGTATCGCTGAAGCTCAACGGCGCGCTCAAAGGCTCGCTGGCCGTGTTCAACCGCGACGTACTGGTATCCCGCACCGATGGCAGTGATGAAGGCAATGCCACGCTGAGCATGCGCGCCGACAAGGCCGGCCAGTACCTGGTCGCCGTCAGCGGCGCCGATGCCCGCGCCTTCGGCCCGTTCCAGCTGTCGGCCGAACCCATCGTCGCCTATGACGGCAAGCCGCTGACCGCTGGCCGCCGGGTCACCGATTGGCTGAGCAACGGCGACAAGACCTTCGTCCTGCAGGTCGACAAGCCCGGCCTGTACACCATCAACCTCGAATCCAGCGAGTTCGATGCCCGTCTCGAACTGAGCGGCAACGGCCTCAACCTGGAAGACGATGACGGTGGCAGCAACCTCAACTCGCGCCTGGTCGCTCCCCTGCAACCGGGCCGCTACACGCTGACCGCAGGCGGCCTGGGCGAAGCTTCCGGTGCGTTCTACCTGGGCGTCGAGCAGTCGGATTTCCCCGAAGGCCTGGTATTCAACGACGGCACCAACCTGCCGCTCGAAGGCACCGTCAGCGGCTTCATTGGTGCCGACGACACCCGCAGCTTCGTGCTGAACCTGCCGGAACGGCGTCGTGTGCAGCTCGATGCCAGTGGCAAGGAGCTGGACACCATGCTGACCATCCAGGGCGGCGACATCACCCTGAGTGATGACGATGGCGGCGGCGGAGTCAATTCGCGCATCAGCCAGGTGCTGGATGCCGGCGAGTACAACGTCTCGGTGCGTTCGGTGAACAGCCGTGGCGGCGTATTCCAGCTGGCTACCTCCACTGCGGCTGCGCCCGATGGCCCGATTCGCCCCGAGCTGAAGATCGGTCGCGAAGTACAGGGCCAGCTGCGTGCTGGCAACCGCGACATGTACACGCTGGAGATCCCGCGCAAGGGCAAGTACGTGATCAGCATGACCGCGGGCTCGTCCAGCCTGGATGGCATGATCACGCTGATGCGCAACGGCGAAGAAGTCGCCCAGCAGGACGACAGCGAATCCAGCCTCGATCCGAACCTTGAGATCGACCTGGAAGCCGGCCGCTACATCGTGTTCGCGCACAGCTTCGATCCGAACGCCACCGGCAGCTACCGCCTGCTGGCACGTCGCAAGTAAGCAAGCGGCACCGAAAGGCCGATGCCAGCATTCTGGCATCGGCCTTTTTTTGTGGGAGCGGCATAAGCCGCGAAGCTGGTGCAGCCAAACCCTCACACTGAAGCAGTGCCTGCTTCGCGGCTTACGCCACTCCCACAAGCAGGCCGCAGATTGCGAGAAAACGGCTCAGCGCACCTCGAACTCGCCGACCAGCACGGTATCGGTGGCATCCTGCAAACGCAGGGTTACCGCTTTGTCCTTCTGCTGCGGCAGCCCCCAATGCGTACTCAACCTGAGCATCAAGGTGGTCGCACCGGTTACCAACTGCTGGCGACTGCCAAAATAGTTTGCCTCCACCTTGTAGATGCCCGGCTTGGCATCACGCAGCGAGAACTGTTCTGGACCATAACCGCCGGTGAAGTCCTGCGACATCTGCCCACCTTGATAGGTCAAACGATTGCCGTAGTACGCACGTTCGCCGTTGGGATCGGTCACCCACAGGTCCATGTCGCTGTTATCCGCGTCCCAGGCCAGCACCACGCGCAGGTCCAGTGGCATCGCCTTGCGCAGGCGCGGGTCCACCTGGGTTGCTTCCAGCGACTGGCCACCACGTGCAAGCAGATTCGTCAGCTCATCGAGCGCGATCAACGCGACGCCATCGAAGCGACCGTCCCATGGCCGCTGCACCACCTGGTACAGCGGATCAACCGCCTGCTGCGGACGCCCTGCCGCTTCCAGCGCCAGACCCAGATCGCGGAAGCTCTGCGGCTCATCCTCAGCCATCACCAGCACCTGCTCGAACACCGGCACCGCAAGCGCGGGCGCATCGGCCTGCATCAAGCGATAGCCCAATACGCGCAGCAGATGCCTGTTGTCCAGCTCCATCTCGGCCAGGTTGGACAATACGCGCAGCGCAAGCTCACGCTGCCCAGCAGCAAGCAGCAGATCGGCCACATCCAGAAAGAACGCGCTGCTGCTGGCATTGGCCTCGCGCTCGTCCAGATACCACGCATACAACTCGGCGGCAGGTGCCTTGCGCAGGCGCTGTGCGATCGGCGAGTCCGGCTCCCAGGCGCCGAGCTTGATCTGGACCTCGCCGGAATTGACCGGCATATCGACGGCAGGATACTGGCGCGTACCAGCAGCGCTGCCGGTAACCACTACCCTGTCCAATGACGATGATTCGGCCTCGACATACGCGGGCGGAGCGGGCGAAGCGGGTGGCGGTGGCGGCGCGGGCAAGGGCGACGCCATTGCCGGTGCCGGCGCGTCGTGCAAACGAAGCCTCTCCGACTGCGCAGACTGCGCCACCTTCGGCGGTGCATCTTTCGGCCAACGCTTGTCCCACCATGCCTGACGCTGTTTCCATTGCTCGGCCACATCATCGAGATGGGCTTTACGCGCAGCCTCGCGGTCAGCAAGCTGACGGGCAAATCGGCGCTCATATTCAGCACGCAACGCAGCCGGCGGACGGATCGCATAACGCAGGTAGTCCTCGATCGCGTCCAGCACCAGCAGCGAGCTGCCTTCGCTGACCATGCCGAACTGCTGCGACAGCAATTGCATCGCCTCGCGATTGCCGCGCGGGTCCGCTGCCAATTGCTGCAAGCGCGCCTGCGCCCACAACCCGGCCATCAGACCGGCATCAGCGTTGTCAGGCGCAACGCTCAGTGTCTGCCATTGGCCGCCATTGATCCGCACCTGCACCTTACTCTGCACCGCATCGGCACGCGCATACAGCCACAACCACCCTTGCTCCAGGCTGCGACGGTCGATCACCACATCATGCAGACCCGGCGCGGGCGCCACTTCCACCGTCGTTGGCTCGGCCAGCAGGCGGCTCGCCGCCGCACCGACATCGTCGGTTTCGAGCTGCACCAGGCTGCCACCATTCGCTTCGCTCCAGCCACGCAGGCGCGCCGTATCGGCACCGGCGGCTGTACTGCTGATTGCGAACAAGCGCTGATCTGCCGCCAACACTGGCGAAACCGACGCCCCCCAGTTGGACAGGCCATCACTGAGCAGCAGGTATTCGCCGAGCGCTGCATCCGGCTTCCAGGATGCCAGCGCGCTGGCACCATCGTTCGGCGTCTGCTCCAGCACGCGCCGCAACGCGCTCCAGTCACCGTTGCGGATGCTGAAACGCCGCTCCGCTTCAGGCGTATCGCGCAGCACCGTCAACACGACACTGCCCTCGCCCATCGCTGCGAAATAGTGATCGAGCAGCGCGAACTCGCGCACCCGGTTGCGTGTACCCGCCGATCCCGATGCATCCCATAGCAGGCCGACCTTTGACGGAATGCGGCGCGCAGCCAGCGCTACCACCGGCAGCTGGGCAAGCAGATACTGTTGTCCGTCGTGGCGCGCCGCCCGCAGCGCCGCCTGCGGCTTGGCTGGCAGCTGCCATTGCAGCTGCGCCGGCAACTGGCGACCGCTGCCCTGCCAATCCAGCGCGCCGGCCATCAGCCGGAACGGCGCCTGCCCAAGCTTGTCCGCGCCGCTCGCGCGCAAGCGCAGACTGACCTCGCCGGCACCGGCGGCAAACTGCAATGGCAAACGCCACTGCCAGCCCGCGCTGGACATGGGCATCGCCTCCCGGATGGTCAACTGCACCCGACGGCTGCCGCCAGCAGGCAAGGGATACACGCGAAGACGGAACTGGTTGCCGGCGGTCTGCTCGAGCAGCGCCGGGTCCTGGCCTTGGCGGGTGATCGCCTCGAACACCTGCCGCCCACGTTCCTTCGGCACTGGCACTGCGTCACGCAGCTGCCCATCGATATCCAGGGCGAAGCCACTGATCTGCTGGCCATCGGCCAAGGGGAACTGCAGCTCACCCTCCATCACCCGCCGATTGGGGTTGTGGAACACCAGCTCAATCCGGGTCTGGGCGACACCGGCCTGCACTTCGCCGTCGATGATCGCCCGTTGCAGCTGGATTGGCTGCTCGTCCTTGGAGATCGCAATCAGTACCGGCGGCTGGGTCACCTCCCTGCCCTGCTGCGCGGCGACCGGCGTCACTACCCCGCCCAGCACCAGGAAAACCATCCAACAACGCCGCCAGATAACCAGGCTCATCGCAGCACTCCGTCCAAGGGTTGGGAGATCAAACGCACCAACAGCCACAACGGGGTTGGCGGATCGATCATTCCGCTCCTGGCGCCAGCCTCCCTCACAGGGCTGCCCAACTCAAGTTCCCCTTTCGGCATTGTGCCGGGATTTGGCGGTAAAAAATCCAGTGAGACCTGTCCTCCGGCAACAGTCTTGACATTACATGAACATCATCCGATGGCGTGCATCCACACAGAAGGCCAGAACACTGTTAGCCGGCCGTTGCGGAGTGACTACGTACAAAGTTGCTGGAACTAGCGTTCCAGAGCATACACCGCAGCTTCCTCGCCAAATTCCAGCTCCATGGCTTGCCTTACGAGGCCGGGAAGGGCGTACCAGGACTTCCCCGCAAACGCATCGAAATCGGCAGAATCCGCCTGCTGACCCAGCCATGACACCTCCGCACCGCGCATTCTGGTCTTCTCGTTTTCCAGCAGGGTCCGCCTGTGCTTCTTCATGAGGAGCCGCAGATCTTTGACGGTCAGAACCCCAAACCTACTGAGTTCAGAAGGGAGCTCATCGAGAGTGGCTTGGCTGTAGTCATTACGGCGCCGGAACAGCGGTCGTACCACCATGCCAATGGTCCTTGCATCCAAGGGTGCCAAGTCGGCTTTTGCACGTGCACGTTGATGCCTCATGAACATCCTCTTGCCCAAGTAAAGCCAACATGCGCCAAGTTGCGCACAAATCACGCATATGCAAAGCGCGCATGAACAAACGCAGCTCAGAAGATCATGGTCATCGTCGAAGAGAGAACACGCCAACCTGACGCGTCGCGCCGCAGCACGGCAGCGTGCTGCGATCCGCAGGTTCCGCCGCACCAGAACCCAAACCCAAGGTCGTAATCGCCATCCGGACGCCGGGTAGGAATGCCCAAGCCCATCATCATCGAAGTGTCTACGCGCGCGTCCTCTCTCGGTGATTGCCACGCCGAGCCAGGCATCAGCTTGACACCAAGGTCTCCAAGGTCCTGGATCGACTCGGGCGACAGGTCAATTGCGCTTTCGCCCTTGGGTGAACGGATGGAGACATAAACCGGCATGCGGTTGCTTGCCAGATAGCCTCCGGGCGCTGTTTGATGCCGCAAGACCGCCTTCATCACGCCCTGCAGATCAGGCGCCGGATGCAGCATTGCCTCTGCCAGCGCCTGCCGCTTGTCACGTGCTGCCTGCAATGCAGCTTCCGCGTTGCCCTTGGTGACGCAATCGGTGGCTGGTAGTTCGCGCACGCAGACCTCACCCGAGGTTTCGTTGACGGATATCTGGTACCGGTGGAGCGCACTGGACTCACCACGCTCGATCAACAGCGTCCACGCGTTGTTGGCTGAGTCAAAACGCGGTCCATTGACCATCGAGTCAGCGCGGCCAAACCTTGCGTTCAGCGCCTTATCTGCCTCCGCCATCACCTGCATCTCGTTCAACAAGGGCTGTGTCTCCTGCGCCTGGACGACAAGCGCAGCGAGCGAAACCGTTGCCGCCAATACTGCTGCAAGAACCGACTTCTGCATCGTGATGGCTTCGTGTGGACCGGATGAACGCATTGTGCCGCTTTTTGCCAGCGCGCCAAGAGCCCCGCCCCAGACGTGCTCAAGCCGAGGCAGCTTCCTCCCGGCGGTTGCTCAACCTTGATTTGAGCGCCGACAGATAACGCCGACTACAGGCGACTTGCTTGCCATCAGCCATATGCAGCAAGGCCTCGCCGCCTTCGAGCGGTTCGATCGATACCAGATGCGCCAGGTTGATCAACCAACTGCGATGGACGCGGACGAAACAGGCCGCATCCAGTTTCTGCTCCAGTGCAGCCATGGTGATCCGCAGCGGGTAGTCGTGTCCGCGCAGGTGCAGGTTGACGTAGTTGCCGGCGGCCTGCGCCCATTCGATATCGGCCGTTGCGATCAGGAAGTCACGGCCCAGCTTGCGGACCAGCAGCCGCTCCGGATGATCGATGGGCTCCACCGGCGGCCCTTCATCAGGCTCGGCCAGCAGCTGTGCCTCGCCCTGCAGACGGCGAAGCAGAAAGCGGTAGCCATCGATGCAGAACAGGATGGCGGCGTAGGTGCGCACATCCTTGAGGTATTCGTATAGCAGCTCGTCCAGCCAGGAGCCGACCTGATAGCGCTCCCCCACCAGTGCATAGGCGAGCATTCTCAGCCCGAACATCGCCAGCACGTGCAGCAGGGAGATCGGCACGCTGGCCAGCAGGTACCAGGGCAGGCGTCGTCGCCAGTTGTCCAGATGCAGCGGCCAGCGCCTGCTGAACCAGACGATCGCTGGTACCAGCAACAGCAGCCAGACCAGTCCACTGGAGAATTCCCAGACCCAGGGTTCCCACCATTCCATGGTGGGCGCACCGGTGCGATTGGCATCCATCCAGGTGGTGATCGCATTGCCGCTGCAGTTGATCAACACCAGCAGCAACCAGAACAGCAGCTCCATGCTTTGGCGCCAGGGGATGGAGCGATTCAACAAGGTCGATGACGCAGCTTGATTCATCTGCGCATTCTAGACGGCGAGGCCGCCGCAGCCGTCGCTGCCCGTCCCCGGATCGCCGCCACTCGTCCCCAGGCCCCCGCAGATCGGCCCTTCCGGCACCGCGGGAACGCGTCCCGGGTTGCAATGACGCCCTTCTTCATACGCTGGACACGCAATGCACAGACGCCACGACCTGGATTGGCTGCGGGTAATCGCCTTTGGCTTGTTGGTCATCTACCACGTTGGCATGTACTACGTGAGCTGGGACTGGCACGTCAAAAGCCCGGCCGCGGGCATTGCGCCGGAGCCGCTCATGCTGCTGACCTCGCCATGGCGGATGTCACTGCTGTTCCTGATCTCGGGCGTGGCTACCGCCTTCATGTTCGCGCGCCAGCCTGCCGGCCTGCTGCGCCGCCGCTCGTGGCAGTTGCTGCCGCCATTGCTGTTCGGGATGGCGGTGATCGTGCCACCACAGGCCTACTACCAGGTGGTCGAGCAACTACCCGGCGGATACAGCGAGTCCTACTGGGCGTTCTACGGCAAGTACCTCAGCGGTTACCAGGGTTTCTGCGACAGCGATGGCTGCCTGCGCGTCCCGACCTGGAACCACCTCTGGTTCCTGCCCTATCTGTGGAGCTACACCGTTCTGGCCTGGCTGTTGTGGCGGCTGTTGCCCAGCTCCGCATTGCAGCGCCTGCGCCAATGGACCGGTCTAGCCTTGAACGGCTGGGGCGCGTTGATTGTCCCGGTGGCGGTTCTGGCCATCGCGCGTCTGTTGCTGGTCAACCGCTTCGAGCAGACCCATGCGCTGACCGATGACTGGTACAACCATGCCCAGTACGGCAGCGTGTTCCTGATCGGTTATCTCGCCGCCTTCAGCAGCCGCTTCTGGGAGTCGCTGCAGCGCCTGCGCTGGCTGTCACTGACCTTGGCAGGCGTCTGCTATGCAGCGCTGATCCACACCTGGTACTTCGCCGGCTACAACGACGCGCAACCGCCGCCGCTGGCGCTTCGCCTTGCGCTCCGGCTTGCCTGGCCGGTGGACCAATGGTGCGCGATCGCCGCCTTGCTGGGCTTTGCCTACCGTTGGCGCGAGGCCGACAGCCCGATCCTGCGCTATCTCACCCTGACGGTGTTCCCGCTCTACATCCTGCACCAGACAGTGATTGTCGTGCTGGCACACAAGCTCAAGCTGCTGCAGCTGAGTCCTGGCATCGAGGCGGCCATCCTGATCGCAGTGACGTTCGCTTTGTGCCTTGGCGCCTACGAACTGATCCGCCGCAGCGCGCTACTGCGGCCACTGTTTGGCTTGCGCGACCAGCCGACAGCCCGCACCTCCCGAACATCTGCCAAGGCCATGAGCGAACTGGGAGACTGATCGGCGCTCACACCAGACAACCATGCTTTCGTCCGACCCATGGCGCGTGCCTGCCGGGGGTGCAAGCAACTCAGCCAACTTCGGCGCGCGGCTCAGCAACCAACGGCCGTTCCGGTGCCGGCTTGCTCGGGAAGGCATGGCGCACGATGCGCCACATCACCTGGCCGAACTGGCGCGGCAGCGAACCGGTGTTGTAGTGCTGGCCGTAACGCGCGCAGATCTCCTTTACCTCCACCGCCATCGCCGCGTAGCGGTTGGCGGGGATATCCGGGTAGAAATGGTGCTCGATCTGATGGCTGAGGTTGCCGGTCATCACGTCCATCCACTTGCCGCCGGTCAGGTTGGACGAGCCGCGCAGCTGGCGCAGGTACCAATGGCCACGGCCTTCGTTGCGGATGCACTCCTTGGGGAAGGTTTCGGCATCGGCGGTGAAGTGACCACAGAAGATCACCACATAGGTCCAGACGTTGCGGATGACGTTGGCCGCCACATTGCCCAACAACACCGGCAGGAAGAACGGGCCGGCCAATGCG
>QFOV01000038.1 GCA_003248565.1 Stenotrophomonas sp. | reverse complement strand
GTTATCCGCTCCCGGTAGCCAAGAGCCGGCGATGATGACCACGTTGCTGTCCACCACCGCCGATTTCTTCCCGATGTTCCAGGTGCCGATGGCCTACGGCGCCGGTTGGTCGGCCGAGGATGACCAGCGCCGCGCCCGCGTGGCAGTGATCTCCTCGGAGTTGAACCAGCGCCTGTTCGACGGCAAGGACAGCACCGGCAAGATGCTGCGCATCCGCGACAGCGAGGTACGCATCATCGGCGTGCTCAAACCGTGGCGCCCTTCCCCGCTGTTCTACACCGTGGCTGGCGGCCGCTTCGCGCAGGGCGACACCGCCGACTACTACCGGCAGGTCGAAGACGTAATGGTGCCGTTCTTCACCGGCCTGCAGATCAACGCCGGCAACTTCCGCCAGTTCACCTGCAACAAGCTGCCCGAGAAACCCGGCTACCTGGAAAACACCGATTGCGTTTGGCTGCAGCTGTGGGTGCAGCTGGACAGTGCAGCAAAGGTTGCGGCCTACCAGCAACACCTGCAGGGCTATGTGCAGCAGCAACAGCAGCTGGGCCGGATCAGCCAGCCAGAACTGACGCGCCTGCGCAGCCTGATGGAGTGGATGGACTACAACGGCGTGGTGCCGCGTGACGTCAAGCTGCAGGCGTGGATGGCACTGGCCTTCCTGGTGATCTGCCTGTTCAACACCATCGGCCTGCTGCTGGCCAAGTTCCTGCGTCGCACCGGCGAGATCGGTGTGCTGCGCGCCCTCGGTGCAACCCGTGCGATGGTGTTCCAGCAGTGCCTGATCGAGGCGGCGCTGATTGGCGTTGGCGGTGCGGTACTGGGACTGCTGTTCACCCTGGTCGGCTTGTGGAGCATCCGCCAGCAACCACTGGCCTATGCCGACATGGTGCAGCTGGACATGAGCATGCTTGGCCTCACGTTCGCCACCGCGGTGACCACCACCGTCCTCGCTGGACTGCTGCCGGCGCTGCGCGCCGCCCGCATCGATCCGGCCCTGCAGATCAAGGCGCTGTAAGCGATGACCCTGGACATCAAACCCATCATCAGCACGTTGTCGCGGCACCGCATCGCCGCCAGCCTGATCGTGCTGGAAATCGCACTGGCCTGCGCCGTGCTGTGCAATGCCCTGTTCCTTGCCGCATCGCGGATGGAGCTGATCGGCATGAACAGCGGCGTCGACGAGGCCTCCATCGCGACACTGAGCCTGCTCGACTGTGACGCCTGCAAAGAGGTGGACGTGAACAGCCGCTGGTTGCAGCAGCTTCGTGGCCAGGCCGGCGTGCAGGCGGTGGGTGTGCTCAATGCCGTGCCGTTCGGCCAGCGCGCCGGCACCGCCGGTGTCTCGCTGGATCCGGAAGGCAAGCACCATGGCGGCGTGCCGCATTTCTACACGATGGACGCAGGTGCCATCGATGCCTTGCAGTTGAAGCCGGTGCAGGGCCGCATGTTCAGCGACGCCGACTACCAGCCGGTGGAGAACTTCCTGCCGACGCACGCCCAGGTCTGGATCACCCAGGCCTTTGCCAAACACCTGTGGCCGGGCCAGGATCCGCTGGGCAAGCAGCTGTGGATGGGCGACTACCAGCTCACCGTGGCCGGCGTGCTGGCGCACTTCTCGCGCCCGGACCCGGGCCGCAGCGAGAATGGACTGGCCGGCATGGAGTGGTCGGTGATCGTACCGGTGACCACCGATGCGCAGGCCGGCACCTATGTGATCCGCGCCAACCCGCGTGACCTGCAACGCATCGTCAGCGACGCCGTCGCCGCCGCGCCCAAGGTCACGCCGGAGGCAATCATCTCCGCCGACTACAGCAAGACACTGCAGCAGCTGCGCGAGGTCTACTTCCAGCAGGACCGCAGCATGACCCGCCTGCTGCTGGGCATCTGCCTGGTGATGCTGCTGGTCACCGCGCTGGGCATCATCGGCCTGGCCAGCTTCTGGGTGCAGCAACGCACCAAGCAGATCGGCGTGCGCCGTGCGCTGGGCGCGACCCGCCGCCAGATCATCAGCTACTTCCAGACCGAGAACCTGCTGCTGACCAGCGCCGGCATCGTGCTCGGCATGCTGCTGGCCTACACCGGCAACCAGTTGTTGATGCATTACTTCGAAATTCCCCGGCTGCCGCTGTATTACCTGCCGCTGGGTGCCGTACTGCTGTGCTTGCTGGGCCAGGCCGCCGTCATCGGCCCTGCCCTGCGCGCCGCTTCCATCCCGCCCATCGTCGCCACCCGCAGCGCCTGAGCTGCCAAGGATCGTCCATGTTCAGTTATTACTTCAAACTTGCGCTGCGCAGCTTCGGCCGCAACAAGATCCTGACCGCACTGATGGTGTTGGCCATCGCGCTCGGCATCGGTGCGGCGATGACCACCTTGACGGTGTTCAAGGTGCTCTCCGGCGACCCGATCCCGCACAAGAGCGATCGCCTGTTCTATGTGCAGCTGGATCCCTACACCAAGGAAGGCTACAAGCCCGGCGAAGAGCCCGAGATGCAGATGACGCGCTTCGACTCCGAAGAACTGCTGCGGCAGAAGAAGGCGCCGCGCCAGGCAATGATGACCGGCGGCGGCGGCATCGTCGATCCGCGCATCGACGCACTCAAGCCCTTCAGCATCAGCATGCGTTACACCTCGGCCGACTTCTTCCCGATGTTCGATACGCCGTTCGCGTTCGGCCAGGGCTGGAGCAGCGACGAGGACCAGGGCCGCAGTCGCGTCGCGGTGATCAGCGACACCCTCAATGACAAGTTGTTCAAGGGCGAAAACAGCGTCGGCAAGGAAGTACTGGTCGAAGGCAATGCCATGCGCATCGTAGGCGTGCTCAAGGAGTGGAAGCCTGCTCCCAAGTTCTACGACCTGTACTCGGGCAAGTTCGACTCCGAGGAGGATGTCTACCTGCCCTTCAGCACCGCACTGGAACTCAAGCTGGGCCGCAATGGCAGCATGAACTGCTTCGGCCGCGAGCTGGTCAATGACGCCACCGCACTGAACGTGCCGTGCTCGTGGATCCAGTACTGGGTCGAGCTGAACTCGCCCGGCGATGCCAAGGACTTCAAGGCCTACCTGGACAACTACTCCGAGCAGCAGCGCGCTGCCGGCCGCTTCGAGCGCCCGGCCAACACCCGCCTGCGTGATGTCATGGACCTGATGGAATACCGCAACGCGGTGCCGGGCGACGTGCGCCTGCAGATGTGGCTGGCCTTCGGCTTCCTGCTGGTCTGCCTGGTCAATACCGTTGGCCTGCTGCTGGCCAAGTTCCTGCGTCGCAGCGGCGAGATCGGCGTGCGCCGTGCACTGGGTGCCAGCCGCGCCGAAATCTTCAAGCAGTGCCTGATCGAGGCCGGCACGATTGGCCTGGCCGGCGGTCTGCTCGGACTGGTATTCGCCTTGTTTGGCCTGTGGGCGGTACGCCAGCGGCCGGCCGAATACGCCTCGCTCGCCCACCTGGATGGCTCGATGCTGCTGGTCACCTTCGCCCTGGCGGTGCTGGCCAGCATGCTCGCCGGCATCCTGCCTGCCTGGCGCGCCATGCAGGTAACCCCGGCATTGCAGCTCAAGAGCCAGTAACGCCATTACCCCCTCCCTTGCGCAACGCGCAGGGGAGCGCCGGGGAGGGGTGCTTTGGCAGTTGCCCTCGCCCTCGCCTCTCCCAACCAAACCCCATTCCCAGCTCCACGCTTCCCCGGAGAAACCTCATGGAAATCCGCCCCATCCTCTCCACGCTGTCGCGGCACAAGACAGCCGCCGCACTGATCGTGCTGGAGATCGCGCTGAGCTGCGCCATCATCTGCAACGCACTGTTCATCGTGTCGCAGCGCATCGACGCCATGCAGCTGGCAAGTGGCATCGATGACAACCACCTGATCGAAATCGGCCTGAGCGGCATTGGTGAGCAGGTTGATGCCGACGCCCGCACTGCCGAGGACATCGCCTCGCTGCGCGGCATCCCCGGCGTCGAGAGCGTGGCCATCGTCAACCAGCTGCCGTTCCAGGGCGGCTCCTGGAACACCTCGCTGGCAGCCACCGCGGAGCCCGAAGCGCAGTCGATCAATGGCGCCCAGTACATGGTCGGCGAGAACGCGCTCAAGACCCTGGGAGTCAAGCTGGTCGCCGGCCGCGATTTCAATGCCGATGAATACCAGAGCAGCGATGTACTGGAGAAGGTGGAAGACCTGGGCAAGCTGAAAGCACCGGCCATCCTCACCGACGCCATGGCCAAGCAGTTCTTCCCGGACGGCAATGCGGTGGGCAAGACCCTGTACATGGCGAACATCCCGGTGACCGTGGTGGGCGTGGCGCAGACCCTGCTGCGGCCGAACATGCAGAACAACAACCGCACGTATTCGATCATCTTCCCGATCCGCATGAACTTCTCCAATGGCGGCCGCTACATCCTGCGCGTCACCGAGCAGGGACGCCGTGATGAGGTGCTGAAGCAGGCATTGGCGACGCTGGACAAGAACGATCCCAACCGCCTGGTCTGGACCAAGCAGACCGTTGAGGAGAAGCGTGCCAAGAACTTCGCCAATGACCGCGACATGATTGGCCTGCTGCTGATCGTCAGTGGCCTGCTGTTGCTGGTGACCGCGCTGGGCATCATCGGCCTGGCCAGCTTCTGGGTGCAGCAGCGCACCAAGCAGATCGGTATCCGTCGTGCGCTGGGTGCCACCCGCGCGCAGATCCTGCGCTACTTCCAGACCGAGAACTTCCTGCTGGCCGGTATCGGCATCGTGGTCGGCATGTTGCTGGCCTACCTGCTCAACCAGTGGCTGATGGGTCGCTACGAGCTGCCGCGCCTGCCGCTGCTGTACCTGCCGGTGGGCGCGGTACTGCTGTGGCTGTTGGGCCAGATCGCAGTGTTCGGCCCGGCCCGCAAGGCAGCATCGATTCCACCGGCAGTAGCCACACGCAGCACCTGATACGTCAGCTCAAGGAAGGGACATGTTCGGCTATTACCTGCAATTGGCGTGGCGCGGCTTCGGCCGCAACAAGGTGCTGACCACCTTGATGGTGCTGACCATCGCGGTCGGCATCGGCGCGACCATGACCACCCTTGGCCTGTACTTCGTCTTGTCGGGGGATCCGATTCCACGCAAGAGCCAGCAGCTGTTCTACCCGCAGCTGGAACCGCGCAGCCTGGGCAAGGACGCCACGCTGGAATCGGACCCGCTGGAGCAGATGACCCGCTATGACGCCGAGGAGTTGTTGCGGCAGAAGCGCGCTGACCGCCAAGCGGTGATGACGGCCGGCTCGGTGACGGTGATGCCCGCAGGCAACACCGCACAGCCCTTCCGGGCGATGGCGCGCTACACCTCGGCGGATTTTTTCCCGATGTTCGAGGTGCCACTGGCAGCAGGCAACGCATGGAGCGTGGCGGAAGATGACGGCCGTGCGCTGGTGGCGGTCATTGACCGCAAGCTGGCGCAGCGGCTGTACGGCAGCGAGGACGTGATCGGCAAGGAGCTGCGCCTGCCACAGGGCGTGTTTCGCGTGGTCGGGTTGCTTGGCAACTGGAAGCCCACGCCGCGCTTCTACGACCTGACCAGCCAGCGTTATGGCGGCAACGAACAGGTGCTGCTGCCGTTCTCCACCTCGCGCACCCTGAGGCTCGATACCCAGGGCAACATGAACTGCTGGGGCAGCAGCGATGACGGCGAAGGCAACCGCGGCCTCACCGCACCCTGCGCCTGGCTGCAGTACTGGGTGGAGCTGGACACACCGGATAAGGCACGCGATTACCTGAAATACCTGGCCGACTATTCCGATACCCAGCGTGCCAGCGGCCGCTTCGAACGCCCTACCAATGTGCGCCTGCATGATGTGATGGGATGGCTGGACTTCAACCGCATCGTGCCCAACGACGTGCGCCTGCAGATGTGGCTGGCCTTCGGCTTCCTGCTGGTCTGCCTGATCAACACGGTCAGCCTGCTGCTGGCCAAGTTCCTGCGCCGCAGCGGCGAGATCGGCGTCCGCCGATCGCTGGGCGCTTCGCGTGCGGACATCTTCAAACAATGCCTGACCGAAGCCGGCTTCATCGGCCTGGCCGGCGGCGTACTGGGGCTGGGTTTTGCGGCGATCGGCCTGTGGCTGATCCGCCAGCAACCGGACGAGTACGCAAAGCTGGCGCAGATGGATGTCACCACCCTGTGGATGACCTTCGTGCTGGCAGTTGGCGTGAGCCTGGTCGCCGGGCTGTTGCCGGCCTGGCGGGCCATGCAGATTCCTCCCGCACTACAGCTCAAGAGCCAGTGACACGGTGGCGCTGAATCCACCGCGTCAGCAACGGCAGCTTCCGCCGCCACGGAGAACCCCCTTGGACATCCGCCCCACCCTGTCGATGCTGTCCCGCCAGAAGATTGCCGCACTGCTGGTCGTGTTCGAGATCGCGATCAGCTGCGCCATCATCTGCAACGCGGTCTTCATCATCAGCAACCGCGTTGCACAGCTACAGCTGAAAAGCGGCGTGGCCGAGGACGAGCTGGTCTACCTGGCCACCAGCAGCCTGCTGCCGGACGTCAACTACGATGCGCTGCGCAAGCAGGACCTGGCCGCACTTGCTGCCGTCCCCGGCGTGAAGGCAGTCAGCAGCGTCAACCAGATCCCGTATGGCAGCAATGTCTGGGGCTCGGGCATACGCCTGCAGCCGAACCAGACACGCCCGACGGTACATGCCACCAATTACATGGACGACGGCCAGTTGCTGCCGACCTTTGGCCTGCAACTGCGCGAGGGCCGCGGCTTCAAGCCCGACGAGTACCTGGAGAACAGCGCTTTTGCTGGTGGCGATGCCGATCCTGTCGTCCCCAGCGTGCTGTTGAGCCACTCGCTGGCCAGGTCCCTGTTCCCGGATGGCAATGCGGTGGGCAGCAACATCTATGTCTGGGGCAGCAAGCCGACCCAGGTCGTGGGCGTGATCGATGACCTGCTGGCACCCGGCGAAGCTGGCGAGTTCAGCAGCCGCTTCGACAGCATGGTGTTCCCGGTCCGCGTCTCCAACGGTGCCTATGCGCTGCGTACCAGCCCCGAGCAGCGCGAGGCCGTGCTGAAGGCCGCCATCGCCGCGTTGAACAAGGCCGACCCCAACCGCATCATCGAGGAACAGGGCACCGTGTCACGCATGCGTGACGCCTTCCAGCACCGTGATCGCTCGGTGATCTGGCTGTTGCTTGCGGTCTGCGTCGCGCTGCTGGCGGTAACCGCCTTCGGCATCGTCGGCCTTGCCAGCTTCTGGGTGCAGCAACGCACGCGCCAGATCGGCATCCGCCGTGCCCTGGGTGCAACCCGCAAGCACATCCTGCGCAATTTCCAGCTCGAGAACCTGCTGCTGAGCAGTGCCGGCATCATCGTCGGGCTGATCCTGGCCTATGCGCTGAACATGTTCCTGATGAGCCGGTACGAACTGCCACGCCTGCCGCTGATGTATCTGCCGGTGGCAGCGGTGCTGTTGCTGCTGCTGGGGCAGATCGCCGTGCTTGGGCCCGCGCGTCGCGCAGCGGCCGTGCCACCGGCGGTCGCCACCCGCGCTGCCTGATCCTCTTCCACTGTTTCCCGGAGTCGCCCGATGAAAACCAAGCTGACCTACCTGCTGCTGATGCTGTGCTCGCTGCCGATGGTCCCCGCGCACGCCGCTGATGCCGACCATGCCAGTCTCCACGACACCATCGCCGCACTCGACCACGGCATGTTCGACAGCTTCAACCGCTGCAGCGATCCGGCCCAGTTCGAGAAGCATGCGGGCTATTTCGATGCGGCGGTCGAGTTCTACCACGACAATGGCGGGGTCACCTGGACCCGCGATGCCATGCTGGCGAACACCCGCAAGCATGCCTGCGGCAACTACACCCGGCAGTTGCTGCCAGGCACGCTGGAGGTATTCCCGATCAAGGACTTCGGCGCCATCGAACAAGGCCAGCACCAATTCTGCGATCTGAAGGGCGAACACTGTGATGGCGTGGCCGACTTCGTCATCATCTGGCGCCTGCGTGATGGTCAGTGGCAGGCAACGCGGGTGCTGAGCTATGCGCACCGCGCGGCGGCAGTATCCACGCCATGAACTACACGCTGGAAACCGGACTGCGTGGTTGCATCCGCCACCCAAGGACGATGGCGCTGGTCGTACTCACCCTTGCCCTGGGCCTGGCCTCGGTGATGACCATGCTCACGCTGTTGTCGGTATTGGCCGCCGACCCGCTGCCCGGCATCAGCCACAACCTGCACCTGGCCTGGGCAGACTCGCGCGAGGCGGCAAAAAGTGGTGAAAGCGACAGCTATGGTGACGGCTCGCCGGTGCCGCCGCTGTGGAAGCTGGCCGACGTACAGGCAATGCGCCAGCTACGCCCGGATGTCCCGCAAGTGGCCTTGCTCACTGCCCCGCTGACCGTCAGCAACACCGACAACACGCTCAGCAAGAACGTTTCGACCAGCCTCGCCATTGGCCCGATGCTGCAGGTATTCGGCGTGCCGCTGCGCTACGGGCGTTCCTGGACTGCGGAAGAAGAGGCCGCGCGCACGCCGGTAGTGATCATCAGCCGCGCACTCAGCCAACACCTGCTGGGGCGCGAAGACGGCACCGGCGCCGAGATCCGTGTGGGCAAGCACAACTTCCGCGTCATCGGCATCAGTGAGCGTTGGGCGCCACGCCCCCGCCCGCATTTCCTGCCTTCAAACAATGCCGGTTGGGACGGCGATGGCGATGAGCTGTTCGCACCCGCCGAGGCGGTGCTGGCGTCAGGCGCAGAGATCACCAGTACCCGCATCTGCGATGGCAATGGCTTCGGCGGCTTCCGCTTCGATCAGATCGATACCCAGCAATGCCGCTGGCTGGTGCTGTGGGCGGAATTGAAGGATGCACAGCAGCGCGACAACTACGCACAAAGCCTGCAGAGCTTTGCTGCCGATCGCCATGCCGCCGGCATCTTCGCGCGCGCAGCCAACACCCGTCTGCAGTCTATGCCGCAGTGGTTGCATACCAACCGCGTGGTGCCGGACAGCGTGCGCTTGAATCTTTGGCTTGCGGCGGGCTTGTTGGTGTTGTGCCTGGTCAATGTTGCCGGCCTGCTGGCAGCGCGCTTCCTGCGCCGTGCCGGTGAGCATGGTGTGCGTCGTGTACTGGGCGCGCCGCGTCGTTCGATCATCGCCGCCTGCCTGGTGGAGTCCACCTTGGCCGGTTTGCTGGGTGGATTGCTGGCGTTGCCGCTGACGCTGGCCGGCCTGTGGCTGATGCGCCAGCAGGGCGAAGCTTATTCATCATTGGCACGGCTGAGCCCCGCGCTGTTTGCGGCCCTGCTGTTGATGGCGGTCGTGACGGGTGTGGTCGTTGGACTGCTACCCGCCATCCGCGCCGCGCGTCAGGAACCCGCGTTGCAGGTCAAAACCCTATGAACAAGGCCAAGGCATGAATCCCCTGCTCTCCTCCATGCGCCGCCAGCCGCTGATGCCGTGGTTGATCGTGCTGCAGATCACCGTGGCCTGCGCCATCCTCTGCAATACCCTGTTCCTCCTCGCACAACAGGCCGGGCCGTTGTTGATCGACGACGGCATCGCCGACAAGGAGGTCATCGTCATCGACCAGATCGTGCGCCCGGATGGCAACTGGACCGCCGCACAAGCCAGCGTTGGTGCCGATGCACTGGCAGCGATTCCCGGCGTGAAGCGTGCCACCGCCGTGGTCGGCGCACCGATGCGCGAGACCTTGACCATGGTCTACGACCTCAAGTCACCCAACGGCCCCACCGTGCAGGTCAGCGGCTTCATCGGCAAGCAGCTGATCGACACGCTGGGCCTGCAGCTCAGCCGTGGCCGCGACTTCCTCGACAACGAGTACGCCGATCTGCAGCTCGGTGATGATGCCAACACCGCGAGTACGCCCATCATCATCACCGAGGCTCTGGGCCGGACTTTGTTCGACGGCAATCCGGTCGGGCAGGCGCTCACCTCTGGCGATGGCAGTAGCCACTATGTAGTCGTCGGTGTTGTCGCCCACCTGCTGCGCTACCAGCTCAGCGAGTTGGACGACGGCAAGGCCGAGTACGCCATCCTGTTGCCGCGACGCCCGGCGGGCCTGCCACTGCTGAGTTTCGTGGTACGCGCCGAGGCCGATCAGCGCGATGCGGTGATCAAGGCCGTGCCTGGCGTACTGCAGACGGTCTATGCCGGACAGATGGCAAAGAGCTTCAACCCGGTCGTGTCCAGTTACGAGCAGTTGCGCAGCAACGGCATGCGCAACCGCCGCGCCGCGGTATGGCTGCTGCTCACGGTCAACGCGGTTGTCGCCACCATCACCTTGATCGGCATCGCCAGCCTCAGCGGCTACTGGATACAGCAACGCACCCGCCAGATCGGCATCCGTCGTGCTCTTGGCGCCACCCGCAGCCAGGTGATGCACCACTTCCTCGCCGAGAACCTGCTGCTGACCGTGGGTGGGCTGCTGATCGGCCTGCTGCTGGCGTTGCTGATCAACCAGTGGTTGATGCAGCATTACGAGCTGCCACGGCTGCCATGGGCCTATCTGCTGGTTGCCGGCGGCTTGATGTTGCTGCTCGGGCAAGTAGCGGTCGCAGCACCGGCACGGCGTGCAGCGCAATTGCCACCTGCCAGCGCGACCCGCAGCGTGTAATGTGCTGACTTCGGCGCCAGCGCTGCGTCCCCTTATCTTCTTCTGCGACAACTGATGCCACAGATCCTGATCATCGACGACAACACCGCCGTGGCCACCGCGCTGGATGTGCTGTTCTCCCTGCACGACATCGACACCCGCCATGCCACCTCGCCCGAGCAGGGCCTGGCGATGCTGGCCGAACATGAATTCGATCTGGTCCTGCAGGACATGAACTTCACCGCCGACACCACCTCCGGCGAGGAAGGCCAGGATCTGTTCCGGCGCATCCGCCAGGCGCATCCGGACCTGCCGGTGATCCTGCTCACCGCCTGGACGCACCTGGACAGCGCGGTGGAACTGGTCAAGGCCGGCGCCTCCGACTACCTGGCCAAGCCCTGGGATGACGGCCGCCTGCTGACCACGGTCAACAACCTGCTGGAACTGGCCGAGGCGCGCCGCGAGCTGGCCCGCCGCCGTGCCCGCGAGCAGCGCCAGCAACAGGCCCTGCATGACCGCTACGATCTGCGCGGGCTGGTATTCGCCGACCCGTCCAGCGAGCGCATCATCGCCCTCGCCTGCCAGGTCGCGCGCTCGGAACTGCCGGTGTTGATCACCGGCCCCAACGGCGCAGGCAAGGAAAAGATCGCCGAGATCATCCAGGCCAACTCCGCGCACAAGAAAGGCCCATTCGTCGCACTGAACTGTGGCGCCATTCCCTCCGAGCTGATCGAAGCCGAACTGTTCGGTACCGAAGCCGGTGCCTATACCGGTGCCAACAAGGCCCGTGAAGGCAAGTTCGAGGCCGCCGATGGCGGCACCTTGTTCCTGGACGAAATCGGCAACCTGTCGCTGACCGGGCAGATGAAACTGCTGCGCGTACTGGAAACCGGGCGCTTCGAGCGGCTGGGCTCCAACCGCGAACGGCAGGTGAAGGTGCGCGTTGTCAGCGCCACCAATGCCGACCTGCCGGCGATGATCCGTGCGGGCAGCTTCCGCGAAGATCTCTATTACCGGCTCAATACGGTCGAGCTGAGCCTGCCGCCGCTGGCTGAGCGCCGCGAAGATATCCTGCCGCTGGCGCAATACTTCCTTGCCGATGGCAAACCGCTGTCGGCACCGGCCTTGCAGGCGCTGCAGCGCCACAACTGGCCCGGCAACGTGCGCGAGCTGCGCAATGTGATCCAGCGCGCCGCCCTGCTCGCGCAGGGCCCGCGTATCGAAGTCGCCGACCTGAACCTGCCACGCGCGCCCGCACGCTCCACCGCACCGGCAGATGAACCCGACCGCGAGCACATTGTCAGCGCCCTGGAACGCGCTGGTGGCGTCATCGCCCAGGCCGCCGCCGAGCTGGGTTTGAGCCGGCAGGCACTGTACCGCCGCATGGACCGCCACGGCATTCCGCGCGAATGAGCAGCCATCAGTGAAAACGCGCTCCTTCACCTTCACCCTGTTCCTGCGCCTGCTGCCGGTGCTGGCACTTGCTGCGGCCCTGCCATGGTTCCTGGCCTACTGGATGGACCGCGGCTGGGTGGTGGTATGCGTTTCCACCGTTTTCCTGCTGGCTGCGATGTGGTGGGCGCTGAGCCGCGCCACCTCGCCGATCCGTTCGCTGCTGCGGGCGCTGGCCGGTACCACCAGCAGCTACCGCGACGGCGAGTTCAACTTCGGTGTGCATTGGCGCGGCCACGATGAGTTCGCGCAGCTGGTGCAGGCCCATGCCGAATTGGGCGATGTGCTGCGCGAGCAGCGGCAATCGCTGGTGCAGCGCGAGCTGCTGCTCGACACCATGGTGCAGAACACGCCGGTGGCGATGCTGCTGCTGACCGATGGTGGCGATGGCGTGCAACGGGTGACCTTCTCCAACACCGCCGCGCGCAAGCTGCTGCATGGTGGCTGGAAGCTTGAAGGTCAGCGCATGCACGAGTTGCTGGAGAACATGCCGATCGAGCTGCGCAATGCCATCGCCCGCGGCGGCGACAGCCTGTTCGCGGTGCGTGATCCGGATGCGGCCGAAGACGATGATGACGACGAGCAGATCTACCACCTGTCGCGTCGTGCCTTCCATTTGAATGGCCGCCCGCATGAGTTGCTGCTGCTGCGCCTGCTCACCGCCGAGTTGCGCCGCCAGGAAGTACAGACCTGGAAGAAGGTGATCCGCGTGATCAGCCACGAGCTCAACAACTCCCTGGCACCGATTGCCTCGTTGGCGCATTCCGGCGCCGAGCTGGTGCGACGTGGCCGCCATGATCGCCTTGAAGATATCTTCGGCACGGTGGAAGAACGCGCCCGTCACCTGGAAGGTTTCATCCGCGGCTACGCACGCTTCGCCAAGCTGCCGCAGCCACAGCTGCAGACCGTAGCCTGGAGCCAGTTCCTGCATGGCCTGCAGCAGCAGATCAGCTTCCGCATGGCGCCGATGGTCGACGAGCAGTACAGCCGCCTGGATCAATCACAGTTCTCACAGGCACTGCTGAACCTGCTGAAGAATGCGCACGAAGCGGGTGCCGACAATGGCGCACCCGATGATTCGGTGGAAGTGCGTATCGCGCGCCTGCCCAACTGGCTGCGCATCGAGGTATTGGATCGCGGCACCGGCATGAACGAGGCGGTCCTGCAGAATGCATTGATGCCGTTCTATTCAACCAAGCGCAACGGTACCGGGCTTGGCCTGGCCTTGACCCGCGAGATCATCGAGGCACATGGCGGTCGCATCTCCCTGCAGAACCGCAAGGACGGCGGCCTGTGCGTGGCGATCCTGCTACCGCATGACTAAGCGAATGTTGTTGCGGTTGTGGGAGCGGCGTAAGCCGCGAAGCTGACACCACATCAGCACCCGCACCACCGGTTATCTGAAACTGTCCTGGCTTCGCGGCTCACGCCGCTGCTACAAATCGGCGGGGCCACGGGGAAAGCCTTGCCGAGCATGGCTCAGCACTACGCCCCCTCCCTTTTGCGCAGCAAAGGGGAGGGTTGGGGAGGGGTTGGCTTTACCGCCTTTGATGTTGCACCGGCTTCGCTGCTTACGCCGCTCCCACAAGAAGCGGTTTGCGGCTACGGCAAGATCCGCTGCATCGCCAACCGCAACTCCATTGGAAAGCCAGCTGCTGCCTCCGCCGCCATCACCTCGCGCATGCCTGCGCTCCACGCATGCGATGGCCATTCACTGAAACCCTCGCTGGCATAGAAGGGGGCATTCCAGGCCACGTCGCTCAAGGTGGTGAGCACCGCCCGGTGATGTCCTGATGCCCTCGCCTGCTGCAACGCGTGCCGCAGCAAGGCACGGCCCAAGCCTTTGCGGCCATGCGTCGGTGCAACGTCCATCTGCTGGATATGGAAGTCAGCACCAAGCACACCTGCCATCAGATAGCCGGCCAGTTGCTGTTCACTGACGATGACCCACAACATTCCACGCTGCCAGGCCTGTTCGAACAACGCTGCCTCGGTTGGGCTCGCTGCAAACACCTTCGCAGCAGGATGCCCTCGCAGGCGTTCACCCGCCTGCGCTTCTATCCGCGGCAGCAGCGCGAGCTCATCGCGCTGCGCCAACCTGGGCTCAGGACTTTTTGACAGGGCGTGTCCAGCCTTCAAGCGTCTGCTGGCGTGTGCGTGCCAGCGTCAGTTTGCCTTCCGGTGCATTGCGGGTAATCACCGAGCCGGCACCAATCGTGGCACCGTCCTCGATCGTCACCGGCGCGACCAGCGAGCTGTTGGAGCCCACGAAGACCTTGTCGCCAATCGTGGTCTGGAACTTGTTCACGCCATCGTAGTTGCAGGTAATGGTCCCGGCGCCGATGTTGGTGCCGCTGCCAATAACCGCGTCACCCAGATAGGTGAGGTGATTGGCCTTGCTGCCCTTGCCCAGCGTGACCTTCTTGGTCTCCACGAAGTTGCCCACGTGCACGCCATCGGCCAGCACCGTACCCGGGCGCAGGCGTGCGAACGGTCCAATCTGGGCCGCGCCTTCGCTGATCACGCCTTCCAGGTCACAGTGCGGGCGCACCTCCGTGCCAGCGCCGAGCTTGACGTCCTTGAGCCGCACGAAGGCACCGATGCTGACGCCATCGCCCAGCTCGACCTCGCCTTCCAGAATGACGTTGGCATCGATCTGCACATCGCGCCCGACCTTGACCGTGCCACGCTGGTCAAAGCGCGACGGGTCCAGCAGACGCGCGCCCTGCTCGCACAGCGCCTTGGCTGCGCGCAGCTGCCAAGCCCGCTCCAGCTGTGACAGCTGCCAGGGGTCATTCGCCCCTTCCGCTTCCTGCGCATCGCTGACCAGCACCAGTTCGGCTGGTGCGTACTCGTTGGCGGCGGAGGCAAAGACGTCGGTCAGGTAGTACTCGCCCTGCGCATTGCGGTTGGACAGGCCTGACAGCCAGCGTCGCAGCGCGGTGGATTCGGCGGTGATGATGCCGGTGTTCACCGTGCGGATGCGCTTCTGCTCATCGTTGGCATCCTTCTGCTCGACGATGGCTGCGACCTTGCCTTCGGCATCGCGGACGATGCGACCGTAACCGCTGGGATCATCCAGCTCGGCCACCAACACCGCCAGGCGCGGGCCGTTGTTCAACAGTGCGCTCAAGGTCTGCGCGCGCATCAACGGCACATCGCCGTACAGCACCAGTACCTGCGCCGTATCCGGCACCTGCGGCATGGCCTGCTGGACTGCATGGCCGGTACCCAGTTGCTGGCTCTGCTCGGCCCACAGCAGGTCCTGCTGGTCGGCGAAGGCGGCGCGCACCGCCTCTCCACCATGACCGTAAACCACGTGGATGCCGGCTGGCTTCAGCTCGCGTGCGGTGGCAATCACGTGCGCCAGCATCGGCTGCCCGGCGATGGGCTGCAGCACCTTGGGCAACAGCGACTTCATGCGTTTGCCGGCGCCGGCGGCGAGGATGATGACGTGCAGCGGCTGGGACATGCGTGGAACTTCCTTCGAGAGTCTCTGGATTCTAAGCGCAAGGGGTTAGCATTGCAGGCTATTCGCCAGAGCCCACCACAGCCATGAGCCTATTCCGCCAAGGCACCCAGTTCATCATCATCGGCCTGGCGCAGCTTGCGTTGGACTGGGGGGTATTTGTTGCCGTGACGGCGCTTGGCATACCCGTCGCACCGAGCAACCTGGTGGGGCGGATCAGTGGCGCGTTGTTTGGCTTCTGGCTCAACGGCCGTTACACGTTTGCAACCCAAGGCGAGCAGCGTCATGGCTGGAAACGCTTTGCGCGTTTCTGGGTGTTTTGGCTGCTGATGACCGTGATCAGTACCGGACTGATCGACTGGGTCGCGCAATCGCTTGGCCTGCAGTATGCGTGGCTGGCCAAGCCGGTGGTCGAGCTCGGGCTGGCGGTGGTGAGCTTCTTCGCGCTACGCCACGTCGTCTATCGCTGAACAGGCTGTTGTAGTGCCGAGCCATGCTCGGCAGGGGCTTTACTGGTAATGCCCTTGCCGAGCATGGCTCGGCACTACAGGTTGGCTTTACTGGTAGAGCCCCTGCCGAGCATGGCTCGGCACTACAAAAGCTTGCGCAAAAAAAACGCCGGCGTTGGCCGGCGTTTTTCTTGATGCTGCTGCAATCCTCAGTGCTTGAGGTTGCGACGCAGACGCTCCAGCGCTTGCAGCTGGGCGGTGACTTCGGCCAGCTTCTGCTGTGCTTCGGCCAGTTCCATGGCTTCGCCACGGTGTGCCAGCACGCGCTCTGCTTCTTCCTTGGCCTTGCGCACCGATGCTTCATCGATGTCGCTGGCGCGGATGGCAGTGTCGGCCAGCACGGTAACGACTTGCGGCTGTACTTCCAGGATGCCGCCGGAAATGGCGAAATCCAGGTGCTCGCCTGCAGCGGTGGTGACCACGACCTTACCCGGCTTCAGACGGGTGATCAGCGGTGCGTGCTTGGGCGCGATGCCCAGCTCGCCCAGCTCACCGGTGGCCACGACCAGGGTCGCTTCGCCGCTGAAGATCTGCTGCTCGGCACTGACGATGTCGCAACGGATGGTGCTCATGGATCTCTCTTCGCCTGGTTGGGTGGGCCTGCGCCCACCGCAGGTTGCCGCGTGGGCGGAGCATGCTCCGCCCTACGTGGTTATTAGGCCTTTTCAGCCATCTTCTTGGCCTTCTCGACCGCTTCTTCGATGCCGCCGACCATGTAGAACGCCTGCTCCGGCAGGTGGTCGTATTCGCCATCGACGATGGCCTTGAAGCCACGGATGGTGTCCTTCAGCGGCACGTACTTGCCCGGCGAGCCGGTGAACACTTCGGCCACGTGGAACGGCTGGCTGAAGAAGCGCTCGATCTTACGGGCGCGCGACACGGCTTCCTTGTCTTCCTGGGACAGTTCGTCCATGCCCAGGATGGCAATGATGTCCTTCAGTTCCTTGTACTTCTGCAGGGTCTGCTGGACGCGCTGTGCGGTGTCGTAGTGCTCGGTACCGATGACCTGCGGGTCCATCTGGCGCGAGGTCGAGTCCAGCGGATCCACGGCCGGGTAGATACCCAGCGAGGCGATCGAACGCGACAGGGTCACGGTCGAATCCAAGTGGGCGAACGTGGTGGCCGGCGACGGATCGGTCAAGTCATCGGCGGGCACGTACACGGCCTGGATCGAGGTGATCGAGCCGGACTTGGTCGAGGTGATGCGCTCCTGCAGGACGCCCATTTCCTCGGCCAGGGTCGGCTGGTAACCCACCGCCGACGGCATACGGCCCAGCAGTGCCGACACTTCGGTACCGGCCAGGGTGTAGCGGTAGATGTTGTCGACGAACAGCAGCACGTCCTTGCCCTTGCCGCTGGCGTCCTTCTCATCACGGAAGTACTCCGCCATGGTCAGGCCGGTCAGGGCGACGCGCAGACGGTTGCCCGGCGGCTCGTTCATCTGGCCGTACACCATCGCCACCTTGTCGAGGACGTTGGAGTCC
>QFOV01000417.1 GCA_003248565.1 Stenotrophomonas sp. | reverse complement strand
AACGGCTTCTTCGTGCTGATGTCCAAGCTTGGCTATCAGTGGGGCGTCATCCCCTTGGATATCGTGATCGTGGTGGTGTTGCTGCTGTGGCGACGCTGGCGCAAGGCTGCGTTCGCAGCGACAGCATTCATTGGCTCGGCGCTGTTGAACCTGGGGAGCAAGCAGATATTCCAGCGCGAGCGCCCAAGCCTGTGGGAATCGATTGCACCGGAAAGCACGTTCAGTTTCCCCAGTGGGCACGCGATGGGCTCGATGACGTTGGCCCTGACCCTGGTGTTTCTGACCTGGCGCACGCGCTGGCGTTGGCCGGTGGTGGCGCTGGTCAGCGGTTTTGTCGTTTCGGTTGGCCTGTCACGGGTCTACCTGGGGGTGCATTACCCCTCGGACATCCTTGGCGGCTGGTGTGCCGCAACGATCTGGGTAACAGGCGTGTACATGGTGATGTTCCGTCGACGCTGGTCCTTGCCAGCGCCCTGACGTGCACTGCAATTGGTAGTGTCCAAAAGGTAAGGGAAGTCCTAAGTCATTGGACGAATTGACCTGATGGATACAGTATTGGCTGCGACGGCATAGTGAGCTCGCCAGCCGCAGGCACATAAACCGCATCATCCTGATGCTCAAAACTACAGATACATTTCCTGCGAGCGGGTGTCCGATAGAGCCCAGTTGGGCCACTTCTGCTTGATAATACACATGGCCTTGCCATGAGGGACGGGGGAGGGCCGTCGCCTCGCATGCTCGGATTTTGCCGCGCCCAAGGCCTCAACTGTCACCTCGCCGCGAGGAATCCTTCATGACCATCAGCGTTTTTCTTATCGATGACCACGCGCTTGTGCGCACGGGCATTCGGATGATTCTTTCGGGGCAAACCGATATAGAAGTCGTCGGTGAAGCGGACAGCGGTGACGTCGCGCTGCCGCTGATCCGCCGGCTGAAGCCGGACGTGGTCCTGTGTGACCTGCATCTGCCGGGCCTCAGTGGGCTGGAGATCACCGAGCGCATCGTCAAAGGCGATCACGGCACCAAGGTCATCATCGTCTCCGTGCTGGAAGATGGGCCGATGCCCAAGCGTTTGCTGGAAGCAGGTGCTTCCGGTTATGTGGGCAAGGGCGGGGATTCGAAAGAGCTGATTCGTGCCGTGCATGACGTTGCCATCGGCAAGCGTTATCTGGCTACCAGCATTGCGCAGAATCTGGCGCTGTCCAATCTGGAAGGCGGCGAATCGCCGTTCGACCTGCTCTCGCCGCGTGAGCTGGAAGTGGCCTTGCTGTTGATCCAAGGCCACCGTCAGGAAGAGATCGCCCGTCGCCTGAGCCTCAGCGCCAAGACCGTGAACACCCACAAAGCGCGTTTGTTCCAGAAGCTGGGGGTGCAGGACAACATCGCCCTGGCCAGGCTCGCCGCGCAATATGGCGTTGGTGATCCCACCAAGGCGATTTGAGCCTGGAGGGTTTCTCGCAGTCGCCGTTCTGCAGAGCAGCGCCCGTCAACTGCAGTCGAATCAAAAGGAGCACAGCGACAACGCTGTGCTCCTTTTGTTTGAGCGCACGATGGTCACATGCGACTCGACCTTGCAGGTAACGGCTTGGCGTTCGTCTGTTTGTGGGAGCGGTGTGAGCCGCGAAGCTGGCACTACTGAAGTCCCCAAGCCTTATGCCAGCTGATGATCTATGTGCTTCGCGGCTTACGCCGCTCCCACAAAAAATCAGATGC
The DNA here is from genome assembly GCA_003248565.1 of Stenotrophomonas sp. Classification (GTDB taxonomy): domain Bacteria; phylum Pseudomonadota; class Gammaproteobacteria; order Xanthomonadales; family Xanthomonadaceae; genus Stenotrophomonas. Next base: position 234 of record QFOV01000417.1, on the reverse strand, counting down.
CGATCCTGGTGTTGTAGGGGCGGCGTAAGCCGCGGAGCTGGCGTTGCTGAAGCGCCAAAGGTCCGTGCCATCTGATGATCTGCGTGCTTCGCGGCTTACGCCGCTCCTACAAGGGGGAACCTTCGCCGCTGTGATTGCGTGGCCCAGAAAAGCAGAAAGCGGCCCTGAGGCCGCTTTCTGCTTTCAAGCTGCTTGGTCGGATCAGACGCTGCGCGGCTGATCGTCTTCCTGCTT
>QFOV01000416.1 GCA_003248565.1 Stenotrophomonas sp. | reverse complement strand
GCGCCCGAACCGGTGTTCCGCAACTTCGGCCCGGACACCACCGGCCTGTTCATGCATGACGGCGGCGCTTTCGGCATCAAGACCCGTGCTGCGTTCCGCTTGATTCCGCTGCCTGCACACAACGGTTACGCCTCCTTCGCGTTCACCGATTTCGAATCCGCCGCGCGTGCATTGTCAGCCGTTGCCCGCGCGGGCCTGGCCGAGGAAGCCTATGTGCTGGATGCCGGTGCGGTGGCGGCGAATACCGAGCGCGCCCGCAGCGTGGCTGGCGCGCTGCGGGCGTTGCGGCAGGTGCTGGAAAGCACCTCGGGCATTGCCAGCACGTGCAGGGCCTTGCTCGGCATGGCCAGGGCCGGACGCCAGGTCGTTCCGGCCGATGCCTTCAGCCTGCATCTGGTTGCCGCAGGCAATAGTCTGGCGGCGGTTGAACATGACCTGGCAACGGCGCGGGCGCTGGCCCATCAACATGGCGGCAGCGGGATCGCTGCAACCGTGCCACGTATCGCCCGCGCCGAGCCCTTCCCCGGGCTCAACGCGGTGCTGGGCGCCAACGGCAGCCGTTGGGCGGCATTGAACGTCAAGGTGGCGCACTCACGCGCGCCAGCGCTGATCCGCGCCCATCAACAGCTGATCGCCGCGCACGCTGCCGAGATCGAATACTGTGGCGTGCGCGTCACGTATCTGTGCTCGGCGCTATGCAACTACAGCTTCAGCTTCGAGGCAGTGTTTCATTGGCAGGACAACTGGCAGCCGCTGCACACAGCCACCGTGCAGCCAGCGCTGCTGCAGACCTTTGCGCAAGGGCCGGACAATCCCGATGCGCGGAAGCTGGTCGAGCAATTGCGGCAGCTGACCTGCGCCCTGTTCGCACGGATGGGTGGCGCTTCCAATCAGATTGGACGCACCTATCCGTTCCTGTCGGAACTGGAGGATCCGCCTGCCGCCCTGCTGCGCGACATCAAGCGGTTGCTGGATCCGCAGCGGCGCATGAACCCCGGCGTATTGGGGCTCTGACCGTAAGATGTGGCAGGATCACCGTTGACGCATCCATCAGGGGGGAATCCTCCACATGTCTGTTGCTTCGCCGGGACTGGCCCGGTTGCTATCCATCGTCACCCTTTCCATGGTGTCACCGGCCGCGCTGGCAATGGCCCAGTGCCCGCAGGAATCGAGCAAATCCACTGCGTTCTGGCTGCTGGGTTGGTCGATCTTCGCGTTGTTCGTTGGCGGCGGCATTGTGTTGCTGCTGTTGATCTTCCGCGCAACACGCAATGCGCGGCCGAAGCCACGCTGGCTGCTGCGCATCGCCGGGGTTCCAGCGATGCTGGCGATGTGGATGCTGGGTTTCGGTATTTTCCTGGGCCAGTTCGTACTGGTGTGCTGAGGCAGATCCTCAGGCCTGCGCGAACCACCAAGGTGATGCCGTACCTGTGTTGATCAGCAGCGCGCGTGCGCGCACGAATCGCCGGATCGATGCCGTGCCCATGCGTGAGCCGCCCATGCCGGAGAGTTTGAAGCTCTGCTTCTCTGCGGTCTGCACCATGCCGGTCAAGCAGGCGTCGTTGATGGAAATGCCGCCGGCCTGCAGCTGGCGCGCCACCCGCTGCGCGCGCTCGGGGCTTTGCGTGAACACCGCCGCCGACAGGCCGAACTCGGTGGTATTGGCACGCGCGATGGCTTCGGCTTCATCGGCCACCACCATCACCGGCAACACGCTGGCGAAGCTTTCATCGGCGACCACCGCCATCTCGTCGCTGACATCAACCAGCACCGTCGGCGGGCACCAGATACCGCCATGGTCGATCAGCTCGCCGCCGGTCAGCGCACGCGCGCCCTTGGCCTTGGCATCGGCAAGCTGCGCGCGTACCAGCTCCACCTGCGAAGCGGCGATCACCGGGCCGATCTGGCCCTGCTTCGGATCCGGCCAGGCCAGCTCCAATGCGGACGCTTCTTT
>QFOV01000415.1 GCA_003248565.1 Stenotrophomonas sp. | reverse complement strand
GCACCTGTTCCGTCCGTGGGGGTTCCAGCCCGGTCACCAGACCGAATGGGCCAAGCTGCTGATGATCCTCGACCGCCACGTCGATGCCGATTGGCTGGTGCCGACTGCCCGGCATCTGTTCGATACGTCGATGGTGCGTTCGTGGGACGAAGCGCGCGGTGGCCTGTATTACGGCTTCGCGCCGGAGTCGCGCCGCCAGCCCAACATGGATGGCGCGGCGATTGGTGGTGACAGTTTCGTCTGCGACGACGACAAGTATTTCTGGGTGCAGGCCGAGTCGCTGGCGGCCGCCGCGCTGCTGGCCAAGCGCACCGGCGATGCGGGCTACTGGGAGTGGTACGACCGTTTGTGGACGTACTCCTGGCAGTACTTCGTTGATCATCGCTACGGCGCGTGGTTCCGCATCCTCGACGCCGACAACCGTAAGTACGACGACGAGAAGAGCCCGGCCGGCAAGACCGATTACCACACCATGGGTGCCTGCCACGAAGTGTTGAACGTGGTGCGCGAGGGCTGACAATCAGCATTCGCATTGCTTCAGTCGTCATCCCCGCGAAGGCGGGGATCGCTCTGGCTCTCTGCTTCAGTAGCGAATCTCAGAGCAAGCGTAGTTTCATGTTTTGTTGAAGACGGTTCCGCGGTCCGTAAGAGAGCGCAACCAGTAGCAGGGAGGAAGCAGCATGCAGCACGTGCACCTGAAATTTGGATCGATACAAATTCATGCTCAACGCGTGTGCCGCGGCCTGTTGCTGTGCGCGCTGTGGCTGGCGTCAACTGCAGCAGTGGCTGCACCATTGCGGGCGCAATGGAGCTTCCGCCTGCTACCGGGCGATGCACAACTGCAGACGCATCCAGGCATGGATGCGTGGAAACAAGCAACGGTGCCCGGCAGCGTGCATACCGATCTACTCGCTGCCGGCTTGATTGGTGATCCTTATGTCGGCGCGGCCGAAGCCGGCCTGCAGTGGATCGGACTCGCTGATTGGGAATACCGCGCCCGCTTCGACGTGGATGCCGCAAGCCTGGCGCGGCCGCATGCGGAGCTGCGCTTCGATGGCCTGGACACCTTCGCTGAAGTCCGCCTCAACGGCGAGCCGCTGCTGAAGGCCGACAACGCGCACCGCACCTGGCGTGCACGCGTGGATGGCCGCCTGCGCGCGCAGGGCAACGAACTGCAGATCGTGTTCCGCTCACCCATCCGCACCTTGCTGCCGCAGGTGCAGGCGATGCCGCACAAGATTGCCGGCAACTATCCTTCGCCTTACGGGGATGAGCCCAAGGACGCGATGGTCGGCAACTTCGTACGCAAGCCCGCCTACCACTTCGGTTGGGACTGGGGTCCGCGCTATGTCACTGCCGGTGTATGGCGACAGGTGCACCTGGACAGCTGGGATCAGCAGCGCATCACCGATCTGGCAGTACGCACCGATGCGTTGGATGCTGACAGGGCCGATCTGAGCGTGCTGCTGCAGGTAGAGCAGGCGGACAAGGCTGCGACACAACAGGTCGTCATCGATGTGCGTGACCCGGAAGGAAAATCTGTAGCGCAGATCAAGCGCGATATCGCGCTGGCACCCGGCGAGAACACGGTGTCGCTGCCACTGCAGATCGACAAGCCGCGCCGCTGGTGGCCGGTGGGTTACGGCGCGCAGGATCGTTACACCGTGCAGGCACGGCTGGGCGACGGGAAGCAGGAAGCATTGGAATCCAGCATCCGTATCGGCCTGCGCACCGTGCAGCTGCAGCGCGAAGAGGACAAGGACGGTGGGCAGGGCTTTGGCTTCGTCATCAATGGCGTGCCGGTATTCGCCAAGGGGGCGAATGTCATTCCGTTTGATGCCTTCCCGGCACGGGTGACGCGCGAGCGCCTGCGCCGCGACCTGCAGGCCGCGCGCGATGCCAACATGAACATGCTGCGCAACTGGGGCGGCGGCTACTACGAAGACGATGCCTT
>QFOV01000414.1 GCA_003248565.1 Stenotrophomonas sp. | reverse complement strand
CTGGTGGCACGTCCGCTGTTCCTGCAGGCCATTGCCGATTACAAGAAGACCAAGGGTGAGTTCGTCTACCCGGACGCCAACCTGTCGCTGCGCATCACCTTCGGCAACGTGAAGGGCTACACCGGCCTGGACGGCAAGGTGCAGGAAGCCTTCACCGACCTGGAAGGCATCGTCGCCAAGGAAACCGGCAAGGACCCGTTCGACTCGCCGCAGGCGCTGATCGATGCGGTCAAGGCCAAGCGTTACGGCGGCTTCGAGGACAAGCGTATCGGCAGCGTGCCGGTGAACTTCCTGTCCGACCTGGACATCACCGGCGGCAACTCCGGTTCGCCGGTGCTGGACGCGCACGGCCGCCTGGTCGGCCTGGCGTTTGACGGCATCTGGGAATCGGTCGCCAGCAACTGGGTGTTCGACCCGGTGATGACCCGCATGATCTCGGTCGACGAGCGCTACATGCGCTGGATCATGCAGGAAGTGGCGCCGGCGCCGCAGCTGCTGAAGGAAATGGACGCCGCCTCGAAGTAAGTTCGAGTTGCATGGTTCAAGTAATAGCCCGGACGGGAAACCGTCCGGGCTTTTCTTTGCGCGCAGCACACAGCGTTGTAGGAGCGGCGTAAGCCGCGAAGCCGATAGCATTGAAACTGCCGGCATGCGCGCAACCTGATGGATCAGGTGCTTCGCGGCTTACGCCGCTCCTACATTTTGCGGTACCGGTAGAGCCCCATGCCGAGCATGGCTCGGCACTACGCTTTGCTCCCTCCCTTTCGCGCAGCGAAGGGGAGGGTCGGGGAGGGGTAAGCTTTTGGCTGGCCGATGCAGTCGATGCTTGGCGCCTGTAGTGCCGAGCCATGCTCGGCAGAGGCTTTCCCGGTAGAGCCCTTGCCGAGCATGGCTCGGCACTACCCATCTTCGTTCGGCTCAGCGGTACGGCCCGGGCCCGCGCCACAGCAGTTCGCCGTAGCGGTAGACGTACATCACGATGACGAACTGGCGCGCATCGCCGATGTCCTGCAGCTCGGGTGAACCGGCCTGCAGCATGCGGCACTTGCTGGAGCCACGGCGCAGCGCGACCTCGGCGGGGCAGACCATCAAATACGTGGTGCCGGGCAGCGGGATCGACAATTCCTTCTTGCCATTGACCTCCTTGGCCCCGTCCATCCATGCGCGCAGCTTCTCCTCGCTGAGCAGGTCATAGACGATCTGGTAGCCGCCGACTTCCATGGCCGGTGCTCCGGCACTGCGATCGATGCTTTTGCCGCTGTCATTGCCCTGGCCGGCGGAGCGACCGTAATCGTCCTGCGCGGTGGTCCTGTCCAGCGAGCCGGGCGGGCGTCCTGTCCAGGTCTGCGTACGCCTCGGCACGGTTTCCGACGGGCTGGCCGCGGCTGCGGGCGCGGCCGGCGTCTGGGCCAGTTCCTGGGTCTTGGTTTCTTCCTGCTCCGGCTCGCTCGGCGGTTCGATATAGCGGGCTTCCGGTACCGGCTTGCGTTCCTCGCTGCGTCGCTGCGTGGTCGGCTTGGGCTGTGAGCGCGTGGTCTTGTTGGGCTTGTCCTTGGGCGGCACCTTGCTCTGCTCCGTGGACGGTGGTGCCTCGCCGACGAAATCGACCTTGGTGCGGCCGCCACCGGAGGAGCCCTGCGGCGAGGAAACCACTGGCGGATTGGAGTACAGCAGGAGCAACAACATCAGCACATGCAGCACAGCCGTGACCAGCACCGCGACCCAGCGGTCGCGACGTTCATGCCAGAGCTTGAGTTTGAACTGCTTGGGAGAACTGGGGGTGTTGGTCATGCCGCGTTCTGGGGCCTTGAAGGTGCTGCCCTCGTGCGGAAGTCACACCGTGCCACCGATAGGGAACCGGCATGGTAACGCCTGCGCCCGGCGCGCAACCGTGCCGTCGGTGCTGTTGCCGGGTATCGGGGCAGTCTGGTCTTGCGGCTTCGGCAAACCGTGGGTACAGC
>QFOV01000413.1 GCA_003248565.1 Stenotrophomonas sp. | reverse complement strand
GCGCCGATGTGGCTGCGGGTGAACCGTCAGCAGCACTCGCGCGAAGCGTATCTGGATTTGTTGGCCGAGGCCGGCATTGAGGCCATTGCCGAGCCCTTGTCGGCCGATGCGGTGCGCCTGCCGGTTGCGGTGCCCGTGAACAGCTTGCCCGGCTTCGCGCAGGGCGCGGTGTCGGTGCAGGATCTGTCGGCGCAACAGGTCGCCGATGCGCTGCAGGCGCCACTCGGCGCGCGGGTGCTGGACGCCTGCGCCGCGCCGGGAGGCAAGTCCGCGCATCTGTTGGAGCGCGACCCATCCCTGCAGTTGCTCGCGCTGGACGTCGATGCACGACGTCTGCAGCGCATCCGCGAAACCTTCGCCCGTACCGGCGTCGGCGCACAGGCGCAGGTGCTGGCGGTCGATGCCACCGATACCACCGTGTGGTGGGACGGCAAGCCGTTTGACGCGGTGCTGCTGGACGCGCCGTGCTCGGCGACCGGCATCATCCGCCGTCAGCCCGACGTGCTGCTGCACCGCCGTGCCGAGGACATCGTTGCGTTGGCGGCCTTGCAGGCGCGCTTGTTGGATGCACTGTGGACGGTGCTGCGCCCGGGTGGCGTGCTGCTGTACTCGACCTGTTCGATCCTGCGCCAGGAAAACGGCCAGCAGGTAGCGGACTTCCTCGTGCGTACGCCGGATGCACAGGTGCAGGCATTGCCTGACGCATTCGGTCACGAGGTTGCCGGCAACCGCCAGCGACTGCCGGGTGAGCAGGGTGGCGATGGCTTCTTCTATGCGCGGCTGGTGAAAGCGGCGCAGGACTGAGCGGACGTTCTCCGTTGCTCGGATCAAGCTGGCGCCAGCGTTGGCGGTGAAATCAAGTGCGGGCCCCGCTTTGCTTGCGGGCGCCATGGCAGGGAGGCAGGCAATTGTTGATCAGGTACTATCATGACTCGTTGTTGTGTCCAGGATGGCTTCCGGAAAGCGGGGAGCCCGTGTGGATTCTTTTCCAGGATTGCGTCGCGCAATGACTCGACCGTCTGCTGATTTGCCCCTTTATGTGATCAACCTGCCGGCATCGGCGGATCGTCGTGCCTCGATCCAGCGGCAGGCAGAAGCTCTGGGCATCGAGGTGACGATGTGGGAGGCGGTCAATGGCAGCATTCCGCATCCCTTGTTTGCCAAGGTCGATGAAAAGCGGCGCCTGGCCTGCAAGGGCCGCCCTTTCCGCCCCGGCGAGATTGGCTGCTGGGCCAGCCACTACTTGTTGTGGCAGCAGTGCGTGGACAGTGGTCGGCCGATGATGGTGTTTGAAGATGACATCACCATCGACCCGCGGTTTCTGGACGTATTGCGTGACCTGCCGTCACTGCCGGAGTCGGTGGGCTACTTCCGCCTGCATGCTGCGGACCGCCCCAGCTCGGCCTGGATAAGGTTCGGCGACTCAGTCCTGCACCGCTACTGGCGCAGCCCACTGTGCGCGTTTGGCTACTACCTGACGCCAGAGGCGGCTGCAAAGTTCCTGCGTCACGCCGAGCACTGGGTGCTGCCGGTTGATGACTATATGGACCTGGCCTGGCTGCATGGGGTGGAATGCCTTGGCCTCAAGCCCGGCGTCGTGCGCAGCGGTCATCTGTTCGCTTCGGTGATCCAGGCCGGGCGCAAGGCCAAGCCTGCTGTTGGGCCGTTGGGTTGGCTGAGCCGCGAGGTTTATCGGGCAGGCCTCAGCGTGCGCTGGTTTGCCTACAATCTCGCTTCGCGGTTGCGCGGGCGTACACCTGCGGACAACGGTTGATACGCGGGATCCGTTGCCATGGCGCCGCTGTTCAGCGGCGACGTGACTGGCGTCCGGACAGGATGCTGATGGCTCGGCTTCACCGCGCAACGCGATGCTGGCGTAGCGGTGCCGTTCCTTGCGGCTGGGCTTGGGTTTGGTGCGGTACTCCTGTTTGCCCAAGCTGCAGCAGCCATCGTCCAAGCCACTACGTGCGGCGTATACACGAACAATGCCGTAGTTGCGCAGCGCGTTGCGGTACAAGCTTGTCGGCTCACGGCGGGTTGCCCACCAGCCGTTGTTGCCATGGGTGCGATATTCCACGCAGGCGGTGGGCAGGTAGTACTTGCGGGCGCCGAGGATGCTGGCACCGTGCACCACGCATGCATCAGCGCACAGCTTCCACTGGCGTCGGAAGCTGTGCGGAAGGTCGAGTACGTTCTCGGCCCAGGCCCGGCGCAGGCTCAGTGCCGAGGTGGGGGCGCCATACCAAGGCACCAGGAAATAGGTGCTTATTGCGGTATAGCCCAGGTCGATGGGCTCCTGGCTGTCTTCGTAGCGGATGTCCAGGTTGTCGATGCCGAAGGTCTGCAGGTCGCTGAAA
>QFOV01000412.1 GCA_003248565.1 Stenotrophomonas sp. | reverse complement strand
ACCCAGCCCTACATCCGTGCAGACGCCATTCCGATCAGGCTGGCTGCCTCGTGTCCGTTACTGATCTGCTCCAGCAGGCCGCGCGTCTCCTGGTCTGGATCCAGGCCCAGCTCCTGCCGCAATACCGATTCGAATCGCTGGTAGACCTTCAGCGCCGCGCCCCGCATGCCGGTGCCGGCGTGGGCGCGCATCACCCGCCGGGTATGCGCTTCATTCCATGGATCGCGCTTACTCAAGGCATTGGCCAGCTGCATCGCCGACTCCCAACGCGATGCTTCCAGCATTTCATCGCAGCAGCGTGCCGCCGCGTCTATCAGCTGTGCGTCCAGCGATTGGCGGGTACTCGCCAGCCAGCTCTGGAAGTTGGAATCGGCAATGTCTTCCATCCCGTCCAGGAACACCCGCTGGTCTGCCATCAGATGAACAGCTTCACACGGCGTCTGCCGCAGCAGATCAATATCGAACAGGGGCTCACCGCCGCGCATCAGGCCAACCGCCGAGCGCTCGATGCACAGAATGCCCTCCTCCATCACCAGATTGCAGAAGCGATTGAGGTTGCTCAGCACCTGGCGCAGGTTGGTCAGGGCACTGGTCTCCCCCAGGCTGGGCCACAACAGGGCCGCCAGCGCCGCCCGCGAATGCATGCGATTGGATTCGATCGCCAGGTAGCCAAGCAGCGCCCAGCCCTTTCGATAGATCAATGGCTCCGGCAGGTTACCCCCATGGCCCATCAGCTGCAGCAGGCCGGTAGTCGGTTCGTCGCTCCGGACTCCACACCGGCTCGCCCCCGCACACGTGATGTCCTGTCCTGGTAACTGCGTCATGGCGATCGTCCTCCGGCTGGCCCAGAAAGGGCCTGTTACTTGCTAAACCGGCAAAAGCAGCGCAATCCAATCACGGCAGGCGAAACTTTCTCTCCCGGCCCGATCAACGTGTTGGACTGACCCGAATCCGCGCAAACCAGCTCGCGCATGCGCTTGACCACGCAGGTTTCAATCGCAACCATGCTGCTGCGACGGGGCTTCCGCGCCAGATCCGGGAAATCACACCTGCAAGCGTTGACATGACGACGACGCGATGGTTATCTCGACCCATGCTGCAACGCCACAACGCCACCGCTGACCTGACTTCGACCCCGGCCCACGCCGCGGCGTCGATTCTCGTACTCGTACTTATTACCGAGCCAACAGGTGCGGGGCAGACTGGCGCGTAACGTAAAGACAGCCAGATTCGACTAAAGACCCCGCGCCGACCCCGGTGCGGGGTTTTTCGTTTCCAGCTTCTATTTCATCTGAAACCATGTACCCAACCACTGACACCTCCAGGAAACACACCGCCAACGCCGCCAGCCGCAGCGCTGCGACCTGCATGGTGCCTCCCCCGCCCGCCCCGGCCGCTGCGTCCTGACGCAACGGCCGTTTTTATTTCTGCCTGACTCTCTTCATTGCAAGGAAACCAAGCACCATGAGCACCAACGAACTGCCCCAGATCAAAATCGCCGTCGTCGGTTACGGCAGCCAGGGCCGCGCCCATGCCATGAACCTGCGTGAATCCGGCTTCGACGTGGTTGTCGGCCTGCGCGCCGGCGGCCCCACCGAGGTCAAGGCGCAGGCCGATGGCTTCACCGTCAAGAGCCCGGCCGAAGCGGTCAAGGACGCCGACCTGGTCGCCGTGCTGACCCCGGACATGGTGCAGAAGAAGCTGTACAACGAGGTGCTGGCGCCGAACATGAAGCAGGGCGCCTGCCTGCTGTTCGCGCACGGCCTGAACGTGCACTTCGGCATGATCGAGCCGCGCGCCGACCTGGACGTGGTGCTGGTCGCGCCGAAGGGCCCGGGCGCACTGGTGCGTCGCGAGTATGAAATCGGCCGCGGCGTGCCGTGCATCTACGCGGTCTACCAGGACAAGAGCGGCAAGGCCGAGCAGTTCGCGCTGGCCTATGCGGCTGGCCTGGGCGGCGCCCGCGCCAACATCATCA
>QFOV01000411.1 GCA_003248565.1 Stenotrophomonas sp. | reverse complement strand
ACCGGTGGTGGTGTCCTTCAGGCCCACGGCAGCAGCGATGTCACCAGCCAGAACTTCCTTGATTTCCTCGCGGTTGTTCGAGTGCATCTGCAGGATGCGGCCGATACGCTCCTTCTTGTTCTTCACCGAGTTCAGCACGGTGTCGCCACCGTTCAGGGTGCCCGAGTAGACACGGAAGAAGGTCAGCGCGCCAACGAACGGATCGGTGATGATCTTGAATGCCAGCGACGAGAACGGAGCCTTGTCGTCCGACTTGCGGGTCATCTCGATGGAGTCGTCGTCGACGTCGGTGCCCTTCACGTCGGGCACGTCCACCGGCGACGGCAGCAGCTGGATCACGCCGTCCAGCATGGCCTGCACGCCCTTGTTCTTGAACGCCGAACCGCAGAACATCGGCACGATTTCAACGGCCAGCGTACGGGTACGCAGCGCGTTGATGATCTCGGCCTCGTCCAGCTCTTCGCCGCCCAGGTACTTTTCCATCAGCTCTTCGCTGGCTTCAGCCGCGGTTTCGATCATGAAGGTGCGGGCTTCTTCAGCCGCCGCCTGCAGATCAGCCGGGATTTCGCCGTACTCGAACTTCATGCCCTGCGAAGCCTCATCCCAATGGATGGCCTTCATCTTGAGCAGATCGACCACGCCCTTGAAGCCTTCTTCGGCACCGATCGGCAGCTGCATCGGCACGGCGACGGCGCCGAGCTTGGCCTTCAGCTGGTCACGGACCTTCAGGAAGTTGGCACCGGTACGGTCCATCTTGTTGACGAACGCGATGCGCGGGACCTGGTACTTGTTGGCCTGGCGCCACACGGTCTCGGACTGCGGCTGCACGCCACCAACGGCACACAGCACGAACACCGCACCGTCGAGCACGCGCAGGGAGCGTTCGACTTCGATGGTGAAGTCAACGTGCCCGGGGGTGTCGATGATGTTGAAACGGTGCTCCGGCAGGGACTTGTCCATGCCCTTCCAGAACGCGGTGGTAGCAGCGGACTGGATCGTGATGCCACGTTCCTGCTCCTGCTCCATCCAGTCCATGGTGGCGGCGCCATCGTGCACTTCACCGAGCTTGTGGCTCTTGCCGGTGTAGAACAGGATGCGCTCGGACGTGGTGGTCTTGCCGGCATCGATGTGGGCCATGATGCCGAAGTTACGGTAACGCTCGATAGGAGTGGTGCGGGCCACGGGAGCCTCTCAATTTCTTGGAATTCGGATGGCCGAACGCCGCCTTGCGGCGGCCTTCGGATTTAAGCAGCGCTCAAAGCGCTACAAGCAGCACCACATGGGTGCCAGGGGCCCTGTTTCCAAGGCCCCTACAACTCACCAGCGGTAGTGAGCGAAGGCCTTGTTCGCTTCCGCCATACGGTGGGTTTCTTCGCGCTTCTTGATGGCGCCGCCACGGTTTTCCGAAGCGTCCAGCAGTTCAGCAGCCAGCTTGCGCGGCATGGTGTTCTCGCCGCGCTTACGCGCCGAGTCGATCAGCCAACGCATGGCCAGGGCCATCTTGCGCGAAGCGCGCACTTCGACCGGCACCTGATAGGTGGCACCACCGACGCGACGCGACTTCACTTCCACGCCCGGAGCAACGTTGTCCAGTGCCTTCTGCACCAGCTCGATTGCGTTCGGGTTCTTTTCGCTGATCACGTCCATGGCGCCATAGACGATCTTTTCAGCAACGGACTTCTTGCCGCTCAACATGACCATGTTGATGAAGCGGGCAATGGTTTCGCTCTTGTGCTTCGGATCCGGCAGGACCGAACGCTGGGGAGTATTACCTTTACGTGACATGTCTTATTCCTCAGGCCTTCGGACGCTTTGCGCCGTACTTGGAACGCGCCTGACGACGCTTGGCGACGCCGGCGGCATCGAGCGAGCCACGGACGGTGTGGTAACGCACACCCGGCAGATCCTTGACGCGACCGCCGCGGATCAGGACCACGGAGTGCTCCTGCAGGTTGTGGCCTTCACCACCGATGTAGGAAATCACTTCTTCCTGGTTGGTCAGG
>QFOV01000037.1 GCA_003248565.1 Stenotrophomonas sp. | reverse complement strand
CTGGACCTGCTGGAGACCCGGCAGAGGGATTGAGGGTGGTTTGGGGGGCTCGTTGGATTTGCTTGTTAGGAGCTTCCCCTCACCCCAACCCCTCTCCCGTTAACGGGAGAGGGGCTAAAGCACTAGCAGCCCACGCATATCTGGCCCCTCTCCCGCCTGCGGGAGAGGGGTTGGGGTGAGGGGAGGCTCCTGGCTAGAAATGCAGCCCTTGGCTTTTAAACGTTCTTCAACTCAAGAAAATACGGCTCAACCGTACCCTTGATCTTCAGCGTCATCGGGTTGCCACGGCGGTCGCGGGCCTTGCCGGCCTGCACGCGGATCCAGCCTTCCTGCACGGAATACTCTTCCACGTCATCACGCTCGATGCCGTTGAAACGCACGCCGACGCCGCGCTGCAGCGCTTCGGCATTGTGGAACGGGCTCTGCGGGTTGACCGCCAGATGATCGGGAGGGGTATCGCTCATATCAATGCTTCAGTGAAGGCCACCGTGGCCCTCTTCGGGGCGCAAGGATAACCGCTGTGGCGTGCCAAGGCTTTCGCTGGCACGCCGCTGGCGGCAGAATGCGCGCCAATCATGTAGTGGAAACAGCCCATGCCAGACAACAGCGCCGATTACGAAGACTCTGACGAACTGCAACCGGATTTCGACGAAGACGACCATCCGGCGCGGGTCTGGAACCTGCTGTGGCTGATCAACCCGGGTGATGAAGACGCGGCGCTGCAGCAGTTCGATGCCTGGCGCGAAGCGCGCGCGGGTAACGAGGAAGACGCCACTGATGAGCAATGGCTGTGGGACCTGAAGGATGCCATCGACTGGCGTTCAGGTTTCTACGTGGACTGGAAGGACACCGATTCCTTCGTCGCCGCACTGGACGAAATGGCCGCGCGCTGGAACCTGAACATCGCCTGGGGTGGTGACTTCGACGACGAAGACTTCACCGACGACCTCGACGTACCGATGCTGATGACCACCGCCCATGACCGCCTGCGCGAGCACGGTTACACGGTGTGGAACTGGAATACCGGTGGCGATGCCTATGCCGGTTGGGTGGCACTGAGCCGCGATGATGAAGCGATGCTGGCGCTGTGTTCGTTGCTGGGTGTTGAAGTGCGCCCGGGCAGCGACCCGTTCTAAGCCCGCAGCAACGGTAGAGCCGAGCCATGCTCGGCTGGGGCTGTACCTATAGACCAACCTGTAGTGCCGAGCCATGCTCGGCAAGGGGTTTACCGGTAACGCTTCTGCCGAGCATGGCTCGGCACTACAGGTTCACCTTTTAATCCTGCTGGTACAACGCCCGCGCATTGGCGATCACCCGTCGCATCTGCGCGCGGTCGGTATGCCGTGATATCGCCTGCGCGCCGAGCACGATGGCCTGCTCACGCAGCGGTGCCGGCACGTCGTAGTGCACGCCGCTGGGGCGGTTCTGGAAGGCCCTGCGCGGAATCCCGAGCTGCTGCGCCAGCGCATGCAGCTCGGGCAAGGTGTCGGCCATCAGATGCGCCCAGCGCTCACCGCGCCAGGGATGTACTGCATCGTCGATATAGACCGTCACGTTCGGCCCTGGACTCAGGCCTTGGACTTGTCGTCGTCAGCCGGTACTTCTTCGGCGATGGCGATGGTCTCTTCCGCGGCGTCATCAGCAGCTGCCTCAGCAGCTTCCTCGCCCTCGATGCCTTCGAATTCGGATACCAGGCCGGCCAGGTAATCGTCGGCGGTCTTGCCTTCGTCGGCGGCCAGGTCGTCGATCATCTGCTGCAGCGCTGCGGAGTACTCCAGGGTGACCTTGCGGCCTTCCTTCTCCTGCACATTGGCCAGGTGCTTGAGCATGGCCAGCATCGGCACCGGGTTGTCGGCATTGCCCATGGTCTGGCCGCCGATGGCCAGCAGCCACTCATTGCCCTGCAGGCCGATGGCGGCCACGACCTGGCCTTCTTCGTTGACCAGCACGGCGTGGTTCTGCACCTGCTGCTGGGCGTTCAGGCGGGCGAACGGGCGGCGCGGGGCCTGCTTCTTGCGCTTGTCGCGCTTGGCTTTGGAGAGCTTGGACATGTTGTTCGGCTAAAAGGAAAACGATGCCCATTGTAGGCGCAGCGGGCCCCTGCTGCCGGAACAGGGCTCAGCCGGGGCCGTCGCTGACGCCATCAGCCGGGGCCGCTGCAGTGGCTGCCGGGACGACGGCGGTCACCGGCACCGGCAGGCTGTCGGCCTGGTTCAGTGCCGCTGCTTCTGCTTCCTGGCTCATCACCACGATGCTGATGCGGCGGTTGATCGGGTTCTGTGGATTGGCCTTGTCGAACAGCACCGAGGACGCCAACCCGACCACCCGCGCCACCTTGGCCGGGTCCATGCCGCCTTCCAGCAGCGCACGCCGTGCGGCATTGGCGCGGTCTGCACTCAGCTCCCAGTTGCCGTAACCCAGCTGGGTGGAATAGGCGGTGGTGTCGGTATGGCCGGTGAGGCTGATGTGGTTGGGCACCTGGTTGATGTAACGCGACAGCTCCACCAGGATGGTCTGCGTATACGGCATCAGGCGCGCGCTGCCGAGGTCGAACATCGGCCGGTTCTGCTTGTCCACGATCTGGATGCGCAGGCCTTCCGGGGTGATGTCCAGCAGCAGCTGGTCCTTGAACGGCTCCAGCGCCTGGCTCTTGCTGATCGCTTCCTGCAGCTCCTGCTTCAGTGCTTCCAGCCGCTGCTTGTCGCGCTCGCGCTCCTGTACCGGCGTGGGCACCGCTTCCTGCTGGTTCTGGAAGGGGTCATTGCTGTTGCCGCGCGAGACATCGGTGGCGCCACCGAGCTTGATCATCGAGGTGCTGGCGCCGCCGGGGCCGGCCATGCCCGGAGCTGGCGTGCTGCTGGTGCCGCTCAAGGGGCTGGGGTTGCGGAAGTATTCGGAGATCGCCGCGCGCTCGGGCTTGGTGGTGGCGGCCATCAGCCACAGCACCAGGAAGAAGGCCATCATCGCGGTGACGAAGTCGGCGTAGGCCACCTTCCACGAACCGCCGTGGTGGCCGCCACCCTGGATTTTCTTCACCCGGCGAACGATTACCGTGGGTTTGCTCTCGGTCATGGCGCGCGCCTTACTTGACCGACTTCAGGTGCTGTTCGAACTCGCTGAAACCCGGCCGCAGTGCCGAGGGCACGGTCTTGCGGGCGAACTCCAGCGCGATCTTCGGGTTGTAGCCACGCAGGCAGGCCAGCAGTGCGGTCTTCACCGATTCATAGATGCGGGCGTCCTGTTCGGCGCGTGCCTCCATCGCCGCGGCCAGCGGGCCGACGAAGCCGTAGCCGAGCAGGATGCCGAGGAAGGTACCAACCAGCGCGCCAGCCACATGCGCGCCCACTTCCTTGATGTCACCGCCGATCGAGCCCATGGTGATGACGATGCCCAGCACCGCGGCGACGATGCCGAAGCCGGGCAGGCCATCGGCGACCTTGTTGAGCACGTGGGCCGGTTCCATCGCCTCGTGGTGGTGCTTTTCCAGTTCCAGCTCCAGCAGCGGTTCCAGCTCATGCGGCTCGATGTTGGAGCCGATCATCAGGCGCAGGCAGTCGGTGATGAAGTCGAGCAGATGGTGGTCGGCCAGCACCTTCGGGTAGTTGGCAAACACCGCGCTGTCCTGCGGATTCTCGACGTGGTCTTCCAGCGCCATGAAGCCTTCACGGCGCGCCTTGTTGAGCAGTTCGTAGAGCAGGCTGAGCACGTCCAGGTAGTCCTGGCGCTTGTACTGCGGGCCTTTGAACACGCTGACGGTTGCCCGCAGGGTCTGCTTGACGGTCTTGAGCGGCGTGGCGATCAGGAAAGCACCGAGGGCGGCACCACCGATGATGACCAGTTCGTAGGGCTGCCATAGCGCGGCCAGGCGCCCGTGCGCACCGACGTAGCCGCCCAGGACAGCGAAAATGACAACGAGCAGGCCGACGATGATAAGCATGGGGGCAGACAAGGGGAGGGGATATCCCGTTGTCGGCCGTCAGCGGAAAATCTGTAGGCTGAGCGCAGCAGCCCCTGTAGGGCCGAGCCATGCTCGGCTGAGGCTTTACCGGTAATGCTGTTCTGTAGAGCCGAGCCATGCTCGGCTGAGGCTTTACTAGTAGAGCCCCTGCCGAGCATGGCTCGGCACTACAGGTGACGCGCTTGCTTACGCTGCGAGCTGTGCCTCGGCTCCGCCACGCTGCAGCGGGTCCGGGTACGGCTGGCCGTTCTCGACAAAGCCCAGCGACACCGAATTGAGGCAATGCCGTTCAAAGGTCGGCGGCGGGCCGTCCGGGAAAACATGGCCGAGATGGCTGCCACAGCGTGCGCAGACGATCTCGGTGCGGATCATGCCGTGGCTGATGTCGCGGATCTCTCGCACATGGGCCGGATCGAACGGTGCGAAAAAGCTCGGCCAACCGGTGCCCGAGTCGAACTTGGTGCTGGAACGGAACAGCGGCAGCGCGCACAGGCGGCAGCAGTACACGCCGTCGCGCTTGTTATCCAGGAACACGCCGCAGAACGGTGCCTCGGTGCCGTGATGCAGCAGCACGCGCTGTTCTTCGCTGCTGAGCCCGGCGATCAGGGCATCACGTTGGGTGGTGCTGGGAGGGGTCAGGTCGAAGGCGGTCATGGCGCGGCATCCGTGGGGCAGATATCAATGGTAGGGGCGGGCAGTGGCCAGTCCAAGGGCGCATTCATGGTGGCGCAAGCCGTGTCGGCGCATGCTCGGCTGGTCGAGCAACGGGAGATGTCGATGAAACGGATGACATATCTGACGCTGGCAGTGCTGGCGATCGCGCCGCTCTCGGCGCAGGCGCAGCTGCAGCAGCCACCGTCGCCGACTGCAACCCGGCCGGTGACGCTGCCGCCGCCGTCGCGGCCGTCGACAACGGTGCCATCCGACCCGCGCCAGGAGGATGCGCGGCCATTGCCGCCACAGCCGGTCACCAAGCCCAAACCGACGCCGAAGGCAAAGCCGATCAGCCAGCCAGCGCAGACCGCGCGTCCGATCTACGACAGCAAGGGACAGCCAGCGCCGCATATGCGGCAGACCAGCCCCGGCCGGGTATTGGATACCCGCACCAATCGCTATTACGACACCGTGCCCAGCGGTGTGGGGCAACAGGTAGTGCCGCCGCCGGCCGGCGCGCGCTAGCACCGTAGTGCCGAGCCATGCTCGGCAGAGGCTTTACCGATAGAGCGTCCGTGTAGTGCCGAGCCATGCTCGGCAGGAGGCATTCCAAGCCAACGCCAGAAGCGACCCCTCCCCAGCCCTCCCCTTGGCCTGCGGCCAAAGGGAGGGGGCGTAGTGCCGAGCCATGCTCGGCAGGAGGCATTCCAAGCCAACGCCAGAAGCGCCCCCTCCCCAACCCTCCCCTTGGCCTGCGGCCAAAGGGAGGGGGCGTAGTGCCGAGCCATGCTCGGCAATGGGGCATCACCGGTAGAGCCCCTGCCGAGCACGGCTCGGCACTACTCTGCTATTGGCAGGCAGAGGGTTTCTTTTACTTCCTCCATCACGATGTAGCTTTTGGATTCGCGTACGTGCGGCAAGGTCAGCAGGGTGCTGCCGAGCAGCTTGCGGTAGGAGGCCATTTCGTTGATGCGGGCCTTGAGCAGGTAATCGAAATCGCCGGACATCAAATGGCATTCCAGTACGTTGGGCAGCTTCAGCGCCGCACGGCGGAATTCCTCGAAGATGTCGCCGGATTTGTAGGCCAGGCTGATCTCCACGAACACCAGCAGGCTGGCCTTGACCGAGGAAGGGTCCAGTCGTGCGTAGTAGCCGGTGATCACGCCTTCGCGCTCCAGCCGGCGCACGCGCTCGGTGCAGGGCGTGGTCGACAGGCCGACGCGTTCGCCCAGCTCGGTGAAGGAGATACGCCCCTCCTGCTGCAGGATGCGCAGGATCTTGCGGTCGATCTTGTCCAGTTCGCGGCTGCGGGTGGCCATGGCGGCTCTGCTTTTGATGAACGAAGCGGGAAATTAACCTGATTCGGCAAGCTAATACAGGGAAAACAACTGGCTGACCCTGAATATACTGCGCCGTTCCTAGCCCCTGCCGTCCCGTGCGCAGGGAATGATGTGGTCCGGAGAATGAAAATGCGCGTTCTGGTGCTTGGCAGCGGTGTGATCGGCACGACCAGTGCCTGGTATCTACGGCAGGCCGGCTTTGAGGTCACCGTGGTGGACCGGCAGCCGGCCCCGGCGCTGGAAACCAGCTTTGCCAATGCCGGCCAGCTGTCGTTCGGCTACACCTCGCCGTGGGCCGCCCCGGGCGTGCCGTTCAAGGCGATCAAGTGGCTGTTCGAGGAACACGCGCCGCTGGCGGTCCGCCCCACCGCCGACATCGCCCAGTACCGCTGGCTGTGGCAGATGCTGCGCAACTGCACCTCGGCCCGCTACGCGGTCAACAAGGCGCGCATGGTGCGGGTGTCCGACTACAGCCGCGATTGCATCAACGAGCTGCGCGCCGCCACCGGTATCGACTACGAAGGCCGCCAGCTGGGCACCACCCAGTTGTTCCGCACCCAGCAGCAGTTGGATGCCGCCGCGCAGGACATCGAGGTGCTGCGCGAATACGGCGTGCCCTACGAAGTGCTGGACCGCCAGGGCATTGCCCGGGTTGAGCCGGCGCTGGCCGGCAAGACCGAGATGCTGGTCGGCGCGTTGCGCCTGCCCGAAGACCAGACCGGCGACTGCCAGCTGTTCACCACCAAGCTGGCGGCGTTGGCCGAAGCGGCCGGTGTCGAGTTCCGCTTCGACCAGGACATCGCTTCGATCCAGACCGATGGCGACCGCATCACCGGCGTACGCATCAACGGCAAGCTGGAGACCGCCGACCACTACGTGCTGGCGTTGGGCAGCTATTCGCCGCAGCTGCTGGCACCGTTGGGCATGCAGCTGCCGGTGTACCCGCTGAAGGGTTACTCGCTGACCCTGCCGATCACCAACGCAGCGATGGCACCGAATTCGACCATCCTCGACGAAAGTTACAAGATCGCCATCACCCGCTTCGAAGACCGCATCCGCGTCGGTGGCATGGCCGAAGTGGCCGGTTTTGATCTGTCGCTGGAGCCGCGCCGTCGCGCCACGCTGGAGAAGGTGGTCAAGGACCTGTACCCGGATGGCGGCGACCTGTCGCAGGCCAGCTTCTGGACCGGCCTGCGCCCGGCCACCCCGGATGGCACCCCGGTGATCGGCGCAACGCCGTATCGCAACCTGTTCCTCAATACCGGCCACGGCACCCTGGGCTGGACCATGGCGGCCGGCTCCGGTCGTTACCTGGCCGATCTGATGAGCGGCAAGCAACCGCAGATCAGCACCGAAGGCCTGGATATCTTCCGCTACGGCAAGGGCCAGCACTGATGCGCCCGGCACAGGCACTGATCGACCTGGACGCACTGCGCCACAACTACCGGCTGGCCCGCCAGCTCGGCGGTGGCAAGGCCTTGGCGATCATCAAGGCGGATGCCTATGGCCATGGCGCGGTGAACTGCGCCCGCGCGCTGCAGGACGAGGCCGACGGTTTTGGTGTGGCCTGCATCGAAGAAGCGCTGGAGCTGCGTCAGGCCGGCATCCGTGGCCCGATCCTGCTGATGGAAGGCTTCTTCGACGCGGCCGAGCTGCCGTTGATCGTCGAGCATGATTTCTGGGTGGTCGTGGCCACGTCGTGGCAGCTGGAGGCGGTGGAGGCATTCAAGACCGACGCCACGCTGCGTATCTGGCTCAAGCTGGACAGCGGCATGCACCGGCTGGGTCTGTCGCCAGAAGAGTTCCGCGACGCGCATGCGCGCCTGAGCGCACTGCCGCAGGTCGGCCCGCTGGTGTTGATGACCCACCTGGCGCGTGCCGATGAACTGGACAGCAACCGCACCCGCGAGCAGCTCGATGTCTTCGTTCGTGCGACAGAAGGCTTGGCCGGCGAAACCAGTCTGTGCAATTCGCCGGCCTTGTTGGGCTGGCCGGATGTGCGCAGTGACTGGGTACGTCCGGGCCTGATGTTGTACGGCGCAGATCCCTTGTATCCACAGCCCAGCCCGCATGCCGCGCAGCTGCGTCCGGTGATGACCCTGCAGTCGCGGGTGATCGCGGTGCGCGAACTCGCCGTCGGCGAACCGCTGGGGTATGGCGCGCGTTTTGTCGCTGAAAAGCCAACGCGCGTAGGCGTGGTTGCGATGGGCTACGCCGATGGCTATCCGCAGTTCGCGCCGAATGGCACGCCGGTGTTGATCGATGGCGTGCCGGGGCGGTTGATTGGTCGTGTATCGATGGACATGTTGACCGTGGACCTGAGCGATCACCCGCAGGCAGCACGTGGCAGCATCGTGCAGTTGTGGGGCAATGCGCCGACCATTTCCGAGTTGGCGCCGCGCTGCAATACCAGCGCCTATCGCTTGCCGTGCAGCCTCAAGCGCACGCCGCGCGTGTATTTGTCGGCGTGAGGTTGCCGGGTGCAATGAATGAAACGGGCCGCGTCGCGGCCCGTTTCATTTTGCATTTTGCATTTGTGGGAGCGGCGTCAGCCGCGAAGCTTGGCAACCCAGGCGATCGCAGAGTTGCATGCAGCTTCATTGCTGCCAGCTTCGCGGCTGACGCCGCTCCCACGGGTTTCAGCGAGCCGGTAGAGCGTCTGCCGAGCATGGCTCGGCACTACAGGTGAAACAGAAAGGGCCGCATTGCGGCCCTTTCTGATTCCTATCTACGCGGTTGCGAATTACAAACCGGCAGTGCTGCGATCGCTCTGCAGTTCGCGGCGTACCCAGTCATTGAGCAGGCGCTTTTCGTAACGCAGCGGGTCGGTGTTGTTGGGCAGGCTGCTGTTGAGCAGATAACCGGTGTCGGAGAGCTTGCGCTCGCCCTGGTCGATGACCTGGCCATTGGCATCGGTCAAGGTGAACTGCAGTGTGATGCGCGGCGGGTAGATGTCGCGCATCACGCGGATGTCATCCAGGCGCGGGCCGTGCCACGGCTCGTAGTCGCCAGCGCGCTTGATGTCGGTGATGGTCACGTCCAGCTTCTGCCCTTCCGGCAGCTGCTTGCTGGCCTGCTTGCGCAGGTGTTCGGCCAGATCCTCCACCCAGTTGCCCCGCTGCGCGTCCCAGCGGTTGCGGCTGTAGCGCAGCTCGGTGAACTGTGTCGGATCGGTCCATTGCACCTGTACTGGACCTTCGACGCTCAGGGCATGCGGCGCTTCGGGATCGGATACGGTGCGCGGCTTGGCATCGGCACCGCCGGCAGCCAGCAGGCAGGCCAGGACAAGTCCGGTAACGGTCAGTGTTTTCATGACATGCTCCTGATGGACTTTGATGATGGA
Source organism: Stenotrophomonas sp. (assembly GCA_003248565.1). Taxonomy (GTDB): domain Bacteria; phylum Pseudomonadota; class Gammaproteobacteria; order Xanthomonadales; family Xanthomonadaceae; genus Stenotrophomonas. The sequence continues at coordinate 22,795 of QFOV01000037.1, read as the reverse complement.
AGTGTGAGGCCCACACCCCCACGCTGCAATGAACCCGGTGCCAGTTCGCAGCAGCGGATTGCGCGATGGTTCATCATCACAGGCTGTGGATGGTTTGTCGCCCAGACTGGGCGGCACGTATCCCTCTTCGCCGCGCCATTTTTCCTCTCCGACAATGCCTGCCCCCAGCCCGGACTCACACCTGTCATTGCTGTCTCTGGACGAAGAGGATCTGGAAAGCTCCAGCCTCTATCGGGAGGTATTCAATGCGGTGGCCAGCGGCTTCTGCGTGATCGAGCTGGTGTTTGAACAGGGCACCGCGGTGGATTTCATCTACCGCAAGGTCAATGCCGGTTTCCAGAAGGTCACCGGCCTGAGCAATGTCACCGGTCGGCGCGCCAGCGAGGTGGTGCCGGCGATGGAGGCGGATTGGTTCCAGGCCTTTGGGCGGGTGGTCAGCGAGGGCGGGATCAGCCAGTTCGAGCGCCAGGTGTCGGAGCCGTCGCGGTGGTATTCGGTGGAGGCGGTACGCATCGGCAAGCCCGACAAGCACCAGGTAGCGGTGTTTCTGTTCGATATCTCGGCACGCAAGCGGATTGAAACCGAGCTGGCCGAAAGCGAGGCGCGTTTCAGCGCCTTGGCCGACGGCCTGCCGATGCCGGTCTGGGTGGTGGATGACCGCGGCCAGCTGCGCTTCGTCAATACCGCGTTCTTCACTTTCTTCGGTTTGCCGGCTGATCAGGACCTGGGGCCGGACCCTTGGCAGCGCCTTCTGCATCCGGACGAACGTGCCTCGTTCGAGTACGAACTGCAGGCTGCGTTGAACGGCCGCGCCGAGCTGCACGCCAATACCCGCGTGCGCCGCCACGATGGGCAATGGCGTTGGTTGGAAATGAACGCGGTACCGCGTTTTTCGGCCGATGGCCGCTTCATCGGCCTGGCGGGCAACAGCCCGGATATCACCGAGCGCCGTGAAATCGAAATGGCACGCGAAGACCTGCTCACCGCCGAGCGTGTGGCGCGCAACGCCGCCGAAGGCATGGCGCGGATGAAGGATGAATTCCTCGCTACCCTGTCGCATGAGCTGCGCACGCCACTGACCACGGTGCTGGGCTGGAGCGAGCTGCTGCTGCAGCGCATGGAGGCCGATCACCCGATGCGCCGCGGCATGGAAGTGATCGCCAGCAGCGCGATGACACAGAAGAACCTGATGTCGGACATGCTCGACCTGAGCAGCATGTTGTTGGGCAAGGTGCAGCTGGAAGTGGAAGTGCTGGACCTGTCCGAGCAGCTGCGCGAAGCGGTGCGTGCGCAGGAGCTGGTGGCCGAAGGCAAGGCGCAGACGGTGGTGCTGGAGCTGCCGGAGCTGCCGCAGCCGGTGCTTGGCGATGCCACCCGTCTGCAGCAGATACTCGGCAATCTCTTGTCCAACGCGATCAAGTTCACCCCGGTTGAAGGGCGGATCGAGATCAGCCTGCAGCACGAAGCCGGCCATCTGGTGGTGCAGATCAAGGACGACGGTGACGGCATCGCGCCGGAGTTCCTGGAACACCTGTTCAGCCGCTTCAGTCAGGCCGACAGCACCACTACCCGGCGCCACGGTGGCCTCGGGCTGGGCCTGGCCATCGTCCAGCAGCTGACCGAACTGCATGGCGGTACGGTTTCGGCGGCCAGCGAAGGGCCAGGGCGTGGCGCCACCTTCCATCTGCGCCTGCCGGAGATTCAAGCGCAGAAGGCGGCGAACCATCCGCGCCGGCGCGTGCAGCGCGGCCGCATCGGTGAGCAGGTACTGGTGCCCAATGCCCTGCAGGGCCTGCGCGTGCTGGCGGTGGAAGACCAGGTCGACATGCTGGGTTATATCCGCCGCCTGCTGGAAGAGCAGGGCGCGTCGGTAGTTACAGCCAGCACCGCTGCCGAAGCCTTGGAACTGCTGGACCTGCGCGGACATACCGCGTTCGACGTGCTGATCAGCGACATTGGCATGCCGGGCATGGATGGCTACGGCCTGATCCACACCTTGCGCGAGACCTTGGGCGTCGGCGGCGATGAGCTGCCAGCGGTGGCGGTGACCGCGCTGGCCCGAGCTGACGACCGGCGGCGTGCGTTTTCCTCTGGGTTCCAGGGGCATCTGGCCAAGCCGTACAGCGTGGCGCAGCTGATTTCGGCTATCCGCGACGCGCGCCTGCCACGCTGAAATTTTTGCACGGATTTCACGCGGAAAAACGCTACTGTGACGGCGTTCACCCATGGACGCTGTCATGCCCCTGTACGCGCCGCATGTTTATTCCGACCCGATGCTGATCGCATCGCTGGAGGCCCTGCTCAGCCAGTTGCCGGAGCAGGCCCGGGTCATGCTGGTCCTCAAGGATGGCAGTCGCGTGGCTGGCACCGTCACCGAGCAGCCGGCGTTGCAGCATTTTGCCGACCACAACGAGCAGCCCGGGGTGAACGCGACCGTGCGGCTGGAAGACCTGTTGCGGGCCTGCCAGCAGCATGTGGTGTGGCTGGACAGCGTGCTCCAGGTGCAGCATCTGCCGGCCGCCGAACCCTGATCCAGCGCGGGCGTGAGGCCTCATTCAGCTGGCTGCGGCCGGTGACCGGGGCCGGCCCGGTAGAATGGCCGGCCCTGCTAGACGAATTACCGGCATGCCTGCTCCGCACGACGCACCGTTGGAAACCCTGTTCCTCCCGTTCTCCAAGGCTGGCCTGCGTTGGCCGCAGGGGCCGGTCCTGTTCCTGCGCGCGCGTGACGGCTGGCCGCTGCGCGAGCATGCCGACGGCACCCAACTGGTTTGCTCGCAGAGTTTCCGCCCGTTTGCCGAGGCGCTGCAGCGCAGTGGCTGGGAAGTGCGCGATGAGCAGGCGCTGGAGCAGTCCGACGAGCGTTATGTGCTGGTGCTGGTGTTGCCGCCGCGGCAGCGCGACGAAGCCCGCGCGCTGTTTGCGCAGGCGCTGGGCAAGCTGGCCCCGGGCGGCATCATCCTCGCCTGCCAGTCCAACAACGAGGGCGCCCGCTCCGGCGAAAGCGACCTGCAGCAGCTGGCCGGGCTGGGCGGCACGCTGACCAAGAACCATTGCCGCGCCTATTGGTCGCTGCCGGCCGAAGGCCAGCACGACGCGGCGCTGCACAAGCGCTGGTCCGCATTGGATGCACCGCGCAAGATCGTTGATGGCCGCTTCCTGAGCCGCCCCGGCGTGTTTGCCTGGGACCGCATCGATCCGGCCTCGGCGCTGCTGGTGGAGCAGCTGCCGGTGGATCTGGCCGGTCGCGGCGCCGACCTGGGCGCTGGCTGGGGCTATCTGTCCTCCGAAGTGCTGGCACGCTGCCCCAAGGTCACCGCGCTGGATCTGTACGAAGCCGAGGCGCGCGCGCTGGCGCTGGCCCGTCACAACCTGGCCAACGTCAGCGAGCAGGTGAAGCTGGATTTCCGCTGGCAGGACGTCACCGCCGGTATTGATGGCCGCTATGACTTCATCGTCTCCAACCCGCCGTTCCACACCCCGGCGCGCGAAGACCGGCCTGACATCGGCCGCCGTTTCATCGCCGTGGCTGCGCAGTCGCTGCGTCCGGGCGGGCAGTTGTTCATGGTCGCCAACCGCCATCTGCCCTACGAGCAGATCCTCACCGAGAGCTTCGGTGAAGTGCGGGTGGCCGCCGAGCGCGATGGTTTCAAGGTCATCGTCGGTACCCGGGGCCGCGCATGAAGCTGGTCAAGCACATCGCCAACCTCGGGTACGGCAGCCGCAAGCAGGTGCAGCAGATGTTCCGCGAAGGTCGCATCACCGATGCGCAAGGTGAAGTGCTGTATGCCGACGACAAGGTCGAGCACGACAACATCCGCATCGATGACGAGCTGCTGGACCCGCCGCCGGGCCTGATCCTGATGCTGCACAAGCCGGCCGGCTATACCTGTTCGACCAAAGACCATGGCCGCTTGATCTATGAGCTGCTGCCCGAGCGTTTCCGCGACCGCGACCCGGTGCTGTCCAGCGTTGGTCGCCTCGATCGCGACACCTCGGGCATGTTGCTGATGACCGATGACGGCCAGCTGCTGCACCGCATCGTGTCGCCGAAGTCGAAGCTGGACAAGGTCTACGAAGCGCAGTTGGCGGAAGACCTGAGCGGCAGCGAGACCGCCCGGTTCGCCAGCGGCACGCTGCTGCTGGAGTCGGACGACAAGCCCTTGCTGCCCGCCGAACTTGAGGTGCTGGGCGCACGCGCTGCACGTCTGACCCTGCACGAAGGCCGCTACCACCAGGTGCGGCGCATGTTCGCTGCGGTGGGCAACCACGTGCAGGCGCTGCACCGTTCGCGCATTGGCGGCCTGGGCCTGGGTGATCTGCCTGAAGGCCAATGGCGGCAGCTCGATGCCGCCGATCTGGCGGTGCTGTTTGGAGAGCAGGCCTGATGGAATTGCTGGCCCGCCCGCAGGCGCTGGTGTTCGACATGGATGGGCTGATGCTGGACAGCGAGCGTGCGCTGATGGGCTGTCTGGAGCAGACCGCGCAGGAGCATGGCTATGCCTTGCCGCGCCCGCTGCTGCTGTCCCTGATCGGCTCATCCGATGCCACCACCCGGCAGAAACTGGCCGACGTGCTGGGCATGGAACGTACCGACGCGCTGCTGGCAGATGCCTATGCGCGCTATGCCGGCATCGTCGATGCCGGTGTGCCGTTGCGGCCGGGCATCATCGAGTTGCTGGAGTTGCTGCGCGAGCATGACATCCCGCGCGCGGTGGCCACCGCCACCCGTTCACCGCTGGCCCAGCGCAAGCTGGAGGCGGCCGGGCTGCTGCAGTATTTCCAGTTCGTTGCCACCAGCAGCGATGTTGCCTATTCCAAGCCGGCCCCGGATATCTACCTGCACGCCGCGCACGGCTTGGGCATCGCCCCCGTGCATTGCCTGGCGCTGGAAGATTCACCAACCGGCGTGCGCGCGGCCTTGGCCGCAGGCATGACCACCATCCAGATTCCGGACCTGCTGGAGCCGGACGAAGAAGTGCGCGGCTACGGTCACCACATCACCGCCTCGCTGCATGATGTGCGCGAGCTGCTGCAGCAATGGCTGCCGGTAAGCGCGGCCTAGGCCTCACTGTAGTGCCGAGCCATGCTCGGCAGAGGCTGTACCAGGAATGCTGCAGCCAAACGCTTCACCTGTAGTGCCGAGCCATGCTCGGCATTGGCATTATCGGTAAGGCCTCTGCCGAGCATGGCTCGGCACTACCGGACATCTCTCAGGCGTTGCCTTCACCGCCGCCCAACACACGATGCCAGCCTTCCACGCCCAGCTTGTCCAGCGTGGTGATGTTGCGCTCGACGATCACGTCCGGGTCCGGGAACGCGGCCACCGCGCGTTCCACGCTGTCTTCGCGCAGCAGGTGCAGGGTCGGGTAGGGCGAGCGGTTGGTGTAGTTGCTGACATCATCCGGCGCCGCACCGGCGAACTGGTACTGCGGATGGAAACTGGCGACCTGCAGGATGCCCTGCAGATCCAACGCTTCTACCGCCGCATCGGCGTTTTCCAGGAAATCGTTGTAGTCCAGGAAATCTTCCAGCACCTCCGGATGGATGATCAACGTGGTGTCGATCTCCTCTACCGGAGTGTCACGCAGCAGCACCAGCTCTTCGGCCAGCTGTTCCAGCAGCGCCTCCGGCGTGGTCGCATCGCTGAGCACGAAGCGTACCTGCTGCTTGACGTAGACCGCCTTGGCGAACGGGCACAGGTTCAATCCGATCACGGCCTTCTCCACCCAGTTGCGGGTGACGGCGATGGGATCGATGGTGGCTTCTTCGTTCATGGCTGGCGCTCGGGCTGGCAGGGCAGGCGATTGTAGTGGGCATCGGCGTTGGCTGCCGTCGGCTTGTCATCGGGCTGGTATTCACTGTCCACAAACTGGACAGCGTGCATTGTTGAAATCCCCATGCTTTCAGCAGCTTGCAAGGACCTTGCCGAAGGCTAATAGGCAGGCGCGGGACGCGGGTATTCAATGTCGGCATGGACCACGCTAGGAGTACAGGCAATGGCAGAACAGGCGTTTCTTCCCCCCGCGCTATGGGCGGGAAAGCAGTTTGATGGTCAATGGCAGCCCGGTGGCAGCCTGCATGAGGTGATCGAGCCGGCTACCGGCAAGGTGCTCGGCAACATCGCGATGGCCGACCCAGCGCAGATCGCGCGCTCGGCCGCAGCCGCCGCCAAGGCGCAGCGTGACTGGGCCAATGCACCCCATGAAACCCGTGCGCAGGTGCTGCGCCATGCCGCGCAGTTGGCCGATGAACACGCCGCCGAGATCATCGACTGGCTGGTGCGAGAGTCTGGTTCGACCAGGCTCAAGGCCGGCTTCGAGAACAAGGTAAGCACCAAGGCGTTGCAGGAGGCCGCGGCGCTGCCCTCGCGCAGCGTGGGTGAGATCCTGCCATCGGCATCGGGGCGCTTGAATCTGGCGCGACGTCGGCCGCTGGGTGTGGTCGGCGTGATCTCCCCGTTCAACTTTCCCTTGTACCTGGCGATGCGCGCGGTGGCACCGGCGCTGGCGCTGGGCAATGCGGTGGTGCTCAAGCCCGACCCGCGCACGGCGGTCTGCGGTGGCTTCGTGATCGCGCGGCTGTTTGAACTGGCCGGGCTGCCGGCCGGTGTGCTGCACGTGCTGCCGGGTGACGGCGCGGCGGGTGCGGCGCTGACCAGCGATCCCAATATCGCCATGATCCAGTTCACCGGCTCCACCGCTGCCGGTCGCAAGGTTGGCGAAGCGGCAGGCCGGCATTTGAAGAAAGTGTCGCTGGAGCTCGGCGGCAAGAACGCGTTGATCGTGCTCGACGATGCCGATATCGACCTGGCCATCGCCAATACCGCCTGGGGCGTCTACCTGCACCAGGGGCAGATCTGCATGGCCACTGGCCGCGTGCTGGTACAGCGTGGCATCTATGCGCAGTTCCTGGAGAAGCTCGTCGCCAAGGCGCAATCACTGACCGTCGGTGATCCGGCCGTTGCGGATGTCGCGCTCGGCCCCTTGATCAACGCGCAGCAGCGCGACCATGCCGCGCGCGTGGTTGCCGAGGCGGCAGCGGCCGGCGCAACCCTGGAGACCGGCGGCACCTATCAGGGCCTGTTCTTCGAGCCGACCGTGCTCAGTGGCGTGGACAAGACCAATCCGGCTTTCCGTGCCGAGATCTTCGCGCCGGTGGCGGTGGTGGTGCCGTTCGACAGCGATGAAGACGCCGCAGCGTTGGCCAACGACACCGAGTACGGCCTGTCGATGGCGATCGTCTCCAGCAACGTCGGCCGCGCCCTGAAGCTGGGTGAGCAGCTGCACACCGGCATCCTGCATATCAACGACCAGACCGTGAATGACGAGGTCATCAACCCGTTTGGCGGTGTCGGTGCCTCGGGCAATGGCAGCAGCATCGGCGGCCCGGCCAACATCGAAGAGTTCACCCAATGGCAATGGTTGACCATCAAGGGCGAAGCCCCTGCCTATCCACTTTGAACAGGAGAAACCCATGAGTGCATCTGCAGAACTGCGTGACATCACCGTGGCGGTGGCGCGCGAGAAGGAAAAGCCGTTCACCATCGAGAAGGCGCGCATCCGTGGTCCCAAGGATGACGAAGTGCTGGCACGCGTCGTTGCGACGGGCCTGTGCCACACCGATCTGATCGTGCGCGATCAGTACTACCCGGTGCCGTTGCCGGCGGTGCTCGGCCATGAAGGTGCGGGCGTGATCGAAGCGCTGGGGCCGGGCGTCAAGGATCTGAAGGTGGGTGATCATGTGGTGCTCACCTACGGCGCCTGCGGGCACTGCGATCCGTGCAGCGGTGGCCATGGTGCCTACTGCAAGGACTTCTTCGGCCTGAACTTCGGCGGTGGCGAACTCGATGGCAGCACCGCCATCCAGGACCCGCACGGCCAGCCATTGCACGATCACTTCTTTGCCCAGTCCTCGTTTGCGACCTATGCACTGAGCCGCGAGAACAACGCGATCAAGGTGCCGGTCGATGCGCCGCTGGAACTGCTGGGCCCGCTGGGCTGCGGCATCCAGACCGGTGCCGGCGCGGTGATCAATTCGCTCAAGGTACGCGCCGGCAGCAGCTTTGCCGCCTATGGCGCGGGTGCGGTCGGCCTGAGTGCGGTGATGGCCGCACGCGTGGCCGGTGCCACCACCATCATTGCCATCGACGTGGTGCCGTCGCGGTTGGAATTGGCCAAGGAACTGGGCGCCACCCATACGATCAACAGCCGCGAGGTGGACGTGATCGAGGCGGTGCGCGCCATCACCGCTGGTGGCGTTGATTTCGCGCTTGAATCCACCGGGCGTACAGAGGTATTGGAGCAGGGCATCGAAGCGCTGGGTGGGTTGGGCGTGATCGGCGTGGTGGGGGCGCCCAAGCTGGGGGTCAAGGCGGCGTTCGATGTCAACAACCTGCTGCTGGGTGGCCGCAGCATCCGCGGTATCGTCGAAGGTGACAGTGTGCCCAAGGTGTTCATCCCGCAGCTGGTACAGCTGTACCAGCAGGGCCGCTTCCCGTTCGACAAGCTGGTCAGGTTCTATCCGCTGGAACAGATCAACCAGGCCGCCGAAGACAGCCTCAAGGGCATCACCTTGAAGCCGGTGCTGGTGTAGGCTGGGCGCAGTTGTCTGGAGGACGCCCATGGCCGACACGCTCGTGCAACAGCAGCAACGTCTTGCAGCGGCGCGACAGCGCTTTGCCGAAGGCGGCAGCCTTCCCGCGCAACTGCTGTCACCCGCACTGCTGCGCTCCTGGGAGCGCTCACGGCAAGCGGGCGTGCGTCCGCAGCAGGCACCGCAATACTCAGCGTTGGCAAAGCGGCAGACGCGTCTGGATGATCCGGCTGATCGCCTGCTGGCGCGCTGCGTGCGCCAGGACATGGATGATCTGTGGGCCGCGTTCGGTGGCCGTCGTTGGACCCTGTTCTGCGTCAATCGTGATGGCCTGATCATCGCCCAGCGCGAACATGGCCTGGGCGACGAGGCGATACTGCGGCCTATCCAGGTCGGGCGCCGCGTGCGCGAGATCGAGATTGGTACCACCGCGCCGTCCTGCGCGCTGGCGGAGGACGCACCGGCGCTGGTGCGCGGCAACGAGCACTATCTTGACGAGTTCTCCGGCGTCTATTGCCTGAGCGTGCCGTTGCACGGCGTCGATGGTGAAGTGCTCGGAGCGCTGGACATCACCGGCATCGGCGAGCGCGACAGTGAACTGCTGCGCTGCCACTTCCGCCAGGCCGCACTGTCGATCGAGAACCAGTTGATCCAGCAACAGCGTGACTGCCACCTGCTGGCACTGCAGCACGACGCGCGCTGGTTGGGCACGCCGCTGCAAGGCTTGTTGGCGGTGGGCGAGGACGGTCGCTTGCGGGCAGCCAACAGCGTGGCGCGGCGCATCCTCGGCCTGCCGCGTAGCGGGCCGTTGTCGCTGCAGACGTTGGATGGCGTATTCGCCGAGGCCAACGTGCACCAGCGCCGCCGCCTGTTGCAGGCCGGGCCGGTGCACCGGGTACCGCTGGGTGTGGACAGTGCCGTGCAGGTGCAGTATCTGCGCGGGCCGGTGCGCGCGCGCGTCAGCACGCGTGCGTTGGCGGCGGCGAGCCCGCTGCGTGTGCAGAGTGCGCACGCAGTGCGTGACGCGGTGGCGGCGCATGCTGGCAATCTCAGCGCGGCGGCACGCCAGCTGGGTATTTCGCGCACCACGCTGTACCGCAAGTTGCAGCAGGCCGGTTGAGCCTGCTGCAACGGGGTTACATCAGTCGCGGAAGTTGTCGAACTGCAGCGGCTGTTCGAAGTCGCTCTTCTTCAGCAGCGCCATCACTTCCTGCAGGTCGTCGCGCTTCTTGCCGTTGACGCGCAGCTTGTCACCGTTGATCTGGGTGTCGACCTTGATCTTGGATTCCTTGATCTTGGCGGCGATCTGCTTGGCCAGCTTCTGCTCGATGCCCTGCTTGACCGTCACCTGCTGGCGCGCGCCACCCAGGTTGGTCTCGATATCGCCGAATTCCATGCAACGGAAGTCGATGTTACGCGCGGCCAGGCGCTGCTTGAGGATGTCGGACATCTGCTTGAGCTGGAAATCGGTAGGCGCGGTGAGCTTGATCGAAATCGAAGCGGGTGGACAGCTCGCGGTTGGCCTGGTCGATGGCGTTGGTCAGCTCGTGCTTGTCAACTTCGGATACGACGTCAAAGGAAGGCATGGGGCCTGCTCCAATCAGAAAACAGCGGTCATTCTAGGCGATTGGCGGGTAGGGCATGGTGCCTTTGCCTTTGCCTTTGCCTTTGCCGTTGCCGTTGCCGTTGCCGTTGCTGTTGCTGTTGCTGTTGCGCTTGGCTTGGGCTTGCGTTCAGCTCGTCATTCCCGCGAAGGCGGGGTTTTCAACCGACGAATGTCGGGTCATCGCTCCTGCACTTGCTCCTGCATTTGCTGTGTTTTGGTTCCTCTTTAGTACGGAGGAATCGAAGCCAGAGCCAGAGCCAGAGCCAAGAGCGACGCCCCGACATTCGTCGGTTGAAAACCCCGCCTTCGCGGGAATGACGAGCCAAGGGCCCCAGGCGCAGTTTCACCTCAGCCGCAATCCGGGTGGTCTCGCGCAAGGGCTCAACCGTCACACCAAGATCGGCATCAAATGCAGCCAGCCCATCCAGCAGGCGGCCGCGCTCGCGCAAGGCCTGCTGGAAGCGCGCCATCCGCTCCTGCGCGCGCGTACCCAACAGCACGCCCACCGGTACCCGGGTGGCGCAGGCTTCCGACAGCAGGTTGACCGAGTCCGGCGTGCAGACAATGCGGTCCGCCCAGCCCAGCAGTCCGGCATAGGGGTTGGAGCCATCGCCGCCATCGGCCCAGATCACGCCGGGCACATCGTCGAAGGCATGCAGCAGGGCGGCCGTCACCGCGCGCGGAGTACGCCGCGAAGTGGTGGCCAGCACGCTGCCGCCCTCGGCGCGGATACGCGCCGCCAGCTGCTGGAACAGCGGCTGGATGTCGTCGTCCTGCCACGGTGCATGATCGGTGGGGCCGCCCACCAGCAAGGCGGTGCGCGGCCCCGGCAGCTGCTCGAAGCTGGAGAACGCCGCCCGGCCCCAGGCCAGCCAGTCATCGCTGACCGGGTTGAGGCTGCCCAGCAGGGTGAGCACGTTGTCCGCGCGCAGGCGGTCATGGTCGGGTACCACCAGCAGGTCCCAGTGGCGCGGCGGAATACGCGGGTCGAGGATCTGCACGGTGCGGCTGCCGCGCTGGCGCAGCACCCGCAATGCGCCCGCAGCCTGGCGGCCACAGCCAATCGCCAATCCCGGTGCATTGCCGGCCAGCTGCGCGAACTGCGCGCCAAAGCCCCGCGCAGCACCTGGCAGCAACCGCGGCGACAGCCAGCGCCAAGGCGCCTGTGGCTGCAGCTGCAGGCGTTGCTGGCCGCCCAGGCCCAGCGCAGACGCCAACGCCACCGCCTGGCGCACATTGCCGGCGCGGCCGTCGGTGATCGTCCATGGGAGCGTCGATCGTTTCGCGTATGGCATTAATTCGTTTCAAAAAGGCTGGGTGTTGCAACTGCCACAGGGCTCTACACTGCGAACTCTGATCGGCGTGTCATTGTCCCGGGCTGACCGGTGCAATGTCACGACCGTAGCCAATTCACCACGGAGTTTCCATGTCCGACATCTTCAACGATGCCGCGCTTGACCAGCTGTTCCGCACCGCCCGCACCCAGAACACGTTCCAGGACCGTCCGGTCGAGGACAGCCAACTGCGCGCCCTGTACGACCTGCTGAAGTGGGCACCCACCTCCGCCAACGCCAGCCCGGCGCGTTTCGTATTCGTCAAATCGGCCGAAGCCAAGCAGAAGCTGGCACCGGCCCTGTCCGAGGGCAACCTGGCCAAGACCCTGGCTGCCCCGGTCACGGCGATCATTGGTTTTGATCTGGATTTCCACGAGAAGCTGCCCTACCTGTTCCCCCACACCGATGCCAAGGCCTGGTTTGACGGCCCGCGCGAAGGCCGCCACGAGGCTGCGTTCCGCAACGGCAGCCTGCAGGGTGCCTACCTGATCCTGGCCGCACGCGCGCTGGGCCTGGATGCCGGCCCGATGTCGGGCTTCGACCCGGCCAAGGTGGATGAAGCGTTTTTTGCCGGCACCGCCATCAAGTCCAATTTCCTCGTCAATCTGGGCTATGGCGACCCGTCCGGCATCTTCCCGCGCCTGCCGCGGCTTTCCTTCGACGAAGCCGCGCGTATTGCCTGATTGTTGAAGTGTTCCACGCGGTGTCCGTCACGTTGGCTGACGCCTTGCTTGTCCAGAATTATCCCGTCTATCACCTCCAAGGAGAGATCCATGTCCGCTATGACCAAGTTGCTGCTCCCGCTGGCCCTGGCCGCTGCCATCACCGCCTGCTCCAAGCCGGCTGACACCGCTGCCCCGGCTGCCGCCCCGGCCGAAACCGCCGCTGCCCCGGCCGATGCCGCTGCTGCTGCCCCGGCTGCCCCGGAAGCTGCTGCGATCCAGATCGCAGCCGGCACCTACAAGCTCGACCCGACCCACACCGACGTGCTGGTGCAGTGGAGCCACATGGGCTTCTCCAACCCGAGCGCGCACTTCGGCAACGCGGACGGCACCCTGGTGTATGACGCCGCTGACGTGGGCAAGTCCAGCGTGGAAGTGACCCTGCCGCTGAGCGGCCTGAACAGCTTCACCGCCAAGTTCGACGAGCACCTGCGCAGCGCCGATTTCTTCGATGCCGCCAAGTTCCCGACCGCTACCTTCAAGAGCACCAAGGTGGAAGCCGCTGGTACCAACAAGCTGACCGTGACCGGCGACCTGACCGTCAAGGGCATCACCAAGCCGGTGGTGCTGGACGTGACCGTCAACGGTGCCGGTGAGCACCCGATGGCCAAGGTGCCGTCGGTCGGCTTCGATGCCACCACCACCATCAAGCGCAGCGATTTCGGCGTGGGCGCCTACGCCCCGGCCGTCAGCGACGACGTCAAGATCCGCATCACCACCGAAGCCTCGATCCCGAAGGCCGAGGAAGCTGCCGCCAAGTAATCGCGCCAGCGGTTTCTTCGCAGCATGCAGCAAACGCAAAGGCCCGCCATTGGCGGGCCTTTGTCGTTAAGCCCTGAAGCCCCTCTCCCCCCGGGAGAGGGGTTGGGGTGAGGGTAGGCGAAAGCGCGTCAAGCAAGCCGCAAGCTGCTACATGGCTTCCTGGCTTTTGTAGGAGCGGCGTAAGCCGCGAAGCCGATACATCATCAGTTGGCAAAAATGCGGATGGCTTCAATACCGTCAGCTTCGCGGCTTACGCCGCTCCCACAAGCGAGGGCTCAAGCAACGCGGGCAGGCATCCCGGCAAGCCGCACATGCCCAACCAATTGCCGCAGATAGCCGCCGGCTGCACACAGCAGCGCATCACCAACCGGCTTCAACGCGCGCCTGCCCCAGCGCTGATGGAAATGCCGCGCATACGGCAGCAGCACATCCGAAACAATCACCATCAGCTGTGCGGAGAAAAGCGCGAACAGCACGTCCAGCCCCAATGCATCCAGCACAGGCACCAACGTAGCCAGTTCCGGGTTGGAGACGATGCACAGAATCACGACGGTGGTGAGCAAGGCGGCCGCTCGGCCGCGCCAGTGGTGGGTTTTCATCTGTCGAACCATACCAAGTAGCGGCGCGGTTGATGGCGGAGAGGCGGGCCTGCGCTGTTGGACACGGATCGGAACGGGCAGGCTTCAACGATTCGAGCAGGCATCCGTTGGCAGGGACATCGCGCGCGCCGGGGCGTCTGCGGGTTCATGGCCGCGCTCATCCCTGCGCATCTTGCCAATGTCGCGTGCCCCCTCGGCGGCGGCAGTGTCGTCCTTGCCCGCCAGCTGCCTGGCCAGCTCGACATTGGCGATATGCCCATGCATGAACAGCAGATCGGTATAAACACTCATTTCCCTGCTCCGTGTTGAGAGTGGGTTGAGGTTAGTTCCGGGCTATAGTCCGTAAAAGCGAGCATCCTTCAAGCAAGTATTGAGGAAAACTCAAGTCCAATGTCCAGGCCGCCACTCCAGTTCCTGCAGGGTTTCGTGCTTGCTGCGCGCATGGGCAACATGTCGCGTGCTGCCGAGGCGATGAACGTCACCGTCAGTGCCTTGAGCCACCAGATGCGCCAACTGGAGCAGCGGCTCGGCTATCCGCTGCTGCTACGGCAGGCACGCGGCGTGGCACCGACGCAGGAAGGGCGACGCCTGCTGGACCAGATTGGCCCGCACCTGGATGCGATCAACGAGGTGTTCAGGCCGTTCCAGGCGCGGCGCGATTGTGTGCTGTCGATCAGCGCGGTGCCGACGATGGCGTCGGCATGGTTGGTGCCACGTTTGGGTCGTTTCGTGGCGGCGCATCCGCAGATCGAGATCAACCTGCAGTCCAACCAACTGCTGATCGATTTCGAACGGCAATTGCAGTTCGATGGGGCGATGCGTATCGGTGATGGTCGTTGGCCGGGCGTGATTGCCGAGCCCCTGATCGACGAATGGCTGGTGCCGATGGCCAGCCCGGCACTGGTCGAGCGCATGGGCGGCATTGGTACGAAACCGCTGTCGGAGTGGCCGCTATTGGGTGACCCGGATGGCGAGTGGGATCGCTGGTTCGCCTTGACCGGGGCGGAAGCACCCAAGCGCTACGTTGCCATCTTCGATGACTCCGAATCGCACCATCGAGCGGCACTGGAAGGCGTGGGCGTGGCGCTCGGGCGGGTGACGCGCGCACAGCTGCTGCTGCAGTCAGGCCAGTTGCAGTTGCTGTCCGATCAACGGCTCAAGACAGCATGGTCGCATTGGCTGGTCTACCCGGAGCGTTCGACCAGCCATCGCGGCTTCCTGGCATTCCGCGAATGGCTGCACGCGGAAGCTGCCGTGTATCGTGAACACATGGGCGAACAGCGCTGAGCTTGGCGGCCGGCAATCATTGCCTGCCGACCGCGTTGTTACCTGATCCAAGGCGCAAACACGCGCAGACGCTGCGGTTGCGAAGACAGCGTAAACGCCACCAACATCGCCGCTGCGCTCAAGGCCATCACCCAGACCAGCACCGCCATCGTGGCGTGATCCACCGCCAGGCACAGCACCAGTGCAACGCAGACGCTGAAGCTGCCGAGGATGCGCAGCAAGCGCAGGGTGGCCGGCGATGGCTGGCGTGGCCACACCTGCAGCGCATGTACCTGCATCGACAGTGCCAGCCATGCCATGCCGGCAAGGCTGCTCAGCAGTGCGGCGGCCAGCATCAGGTTGGCAGACAGCGACTCATGCATGCGCGTTCTCCCGGTGTGCGGCCTGTTTGGCATGCGCGCGCTGGCCGAGCTTGCGGGCAGCGATCATGGCCACGCACGCACTGCCGAGCAGGAACAGATCGATACCCGCCACCGGCCAATAGCCGCGCGCCAGCGTGCGCAGCAGATGGTCGCCGGTGGTGATCCAGTTCAAGGCCACGGCTGCGACTGCCATCACCGCGATGGCCCAGGTCTGTTCGCGCCACGCCGGGTTGGCCAGGCCGCGTGCCACCGGTGCACCACGCATACCCGCATGCACCAGCGCCAGCGCCCACACCGCCCAGAACGCATAGCGCTCCCAGTCGCCACGGCCGGGCAGGGCCTCGGGCAGCAGGCGGTTGGCAATCAGGATGCCGAGCGTGGCCAGAACCATGCCGGTCACCGTCGTCACCGCAAGCGCGTCCACGATGCGTGCGCCTTGGCTGCCTTGTTGGGCGTGCTGGCGCTTGCGCTTCTCGACGAAGAAGATGAAGCCGGTGGCGATGCACACGGCACCGGCAAGGCCGCCAAACACGTACAGCCAACGCAGCAGCCAATGACGGAAGTGCTGCAGGTGCAGGCCGGTGAGGAACTCGGCCATGCGGGCAACCGGCGTGGCGGCTGGATCTTCGCGGATCAGCTTGCCGTCGGAGGATTTGAAGTGGATGCCATCGCCTACCAATGCGATGCGGTCGGTGCCAGCGCGGTACACGCTGACGTAGCCGTTGGCATCGCCAACATGCTGCAGCACCAGGAAACCGACATCGCCGGCCTTGTCATTGGCCTGCCAACGCTGCTGTGCCTGCGCGACCATCGCATCCACCGATGCCAGCCCAGCAGCAACGCCTGCGCGCTGATGCGGCAGACCGGTTTCCTGCGCTTCCATCCGTTCGTGCAGGTCGTGCAGATCATGCAGCTGGGTGTGACCGACCGGAAAGTAATAGGTGCCGGCAAAGATCAGCAGGCCGGTCAGTGCGAAGAAGAAGTGGAACGGCAGCGCCACCACGCCAGTGAGGTTGTGCAGGTCCAGCACGCTGCGCAGCCTGGCCTTGCCCGGGCGGAAAGTGAAGAATTCGCGGAAGATCTTCCGGTGCATCACCACGCCGCTGATCAACGCGGCCAGCATCACCAAAGCGGAGAAGCCCACGATCCAGATGCCCAGGTTCTTCCAGTCCAGGGTCAGGCCGTAGTGCAGCGGAAAGAAGAAGCCGCTGCCGATCTTCAAATGGTCGTCGGGCAGCACGCTGCCATCGCGCGGATCGATGGTGGTATAGGCCCAGATCAGTTCTTCCGGGTCCTTGGCGTTGGGCACCTGGTAGCCCGCATACAGGGCCAGCACGGGGTCACGGTGGGTGGTGTAGGCACTCCAGCTGGCGACCTTGTCGAAATGCGCGGGCATCGGCCCGTTGACACGCGGGCGCATCGCATCGATGGCATCCTTGGTCGGCTGCATGCGCTCGAAGGCAGGCCGCAGGATTTTCTCGAAGGACGGCATCGGTTGCGCTTCGATGCGGGTGGCAGGAATCGCCCAACGGTCGATTTCGCGGTCGAAGACGGACAGCGCGCCAAAGAAGAACGCCGCCATCAGCACGAAACCCAGCACCAGGCCGAACCAGGTGTGCAGCCACGCCATTGCTTGCCGGAAACTATTGAACATGGACTTCTCCGGTCATGCGAGCAGGGATTGGACCAGCGATGCAGCTCCCGCCATCAACAGTCCGCCGCCGAACAATACGACCCAGACGCGCAGCAGGCGCTGGGTCGCGATGCTCCACAGGAACACCGTCACGTAGGCGAGCAGGCCGATGAAGGCACCGAGGAACTCTGCATCGTGGAAGTCGAGCTTGGCCGCGAACAGCAGGCAGGTCGCCAGCGCCACCGTGCCCCAGGCAAAGACGTAGCCGCCGAACATTGCGGCCAGCACCCGCAGCACGACCTGACGTCGCGAGCGGGAAGTAGCAGTGATGGTGGTTGCTTGGGACATGGTGGCGGTGACGTCTCGGGTATCAGTTTCGTTGCAGCGTTGCTTGAGCCCCTCTCCCTCCGGGAGAGGGGTGGGGAGAGGGCGAGGGTCGGGGTGTAGGTGAGGTCGTAGCGAAGTACTACCCCTCTCCCGCCCCTTCGGGACACCCTCTCCCGCAAGGGGAGAGGGGTGGAGCGAAAAACCAAAAACCAAAAACCAAAAACCAAAAACCAAAAACCAAAAACCAAAACTGCTTCGCTATCCGCCGTCCTCAGAACCGCCAGTCAAAACTCAGCTGGTAGTTCCGCGGTGCACCGTAGTAGCCAATCTGGTACAGGCTGTTGATGTACTTCTGGTCGGTGAGATTGTTGATGTTGGCGCGTATCGTTGCGTTGGGCAGCACGTCCCAGGCGACGAAGGCGTTGAGCACGGCATAGCTGCCCTGGCGCACCACCATGTTGGTGTAGCTTTCCTTGGTGGAGGTATCGCTCTGCCAACGGCCACCCAGGCCGAACGACAGTGCTTCATAGTTCGGTAGGTGAGAGGTCAACATCAGGTTGGCGGTGCGGCGCGGCACCCAGGTATAGGTGCTGCCACCGTCCTGGTTGCTCATCTTCAGCTGGGTGTAGCCGAATACCAGGTTGGTGTTGTCGCTGAGCTTGCCGGTGGCTTCGAACTCCACCCCCTTGGACTCCACGTCCACACCGTAATACCAGTAGTTGGCGGTGGCGAAGTCATAGCCGCCATAGGTGGACAGGTTTTCCTGCTTGGCCTTGAACAGCGCCAGCGTGGTCAGCAGGCGGCGGTCCAGCCATTCGGCCTTGATGCCGACTTCGTAGTTCACGCCCTTGGTCGGGTCCAGGTAGACATGCTTGATGTCGTACTGGTCCTGCGGCTGGTAGATGTCGGAGTAGCTGACATAGCCAAGCACGCTGTCATTGAAGTCCCAGGTCAGGCCGGCATAGGGACTGATATGGTCTTCGGTCTGGTTGAAGGCAACGCCGTTGTTGCCGTCGCGGTGGTACTCCGCCCAGTTGAAGCCGATCACCGACTTCAGGCGATCGGTGAAGCTCAGCCGGGTCGCACCATAGCCGCGCTTCAGGCGCTGGTTGGTCCAGTTGGATCTGGTACGCGGGCCCCATTGCGGTTCGGCAATGGCGTTGCCTGCATAGGGGAAGGCGGGCAATGCGCCAAACGAAGGATCGCTGCTATCTACCGGGTGGTCCCAGGTGGTCTCTTCGCTCTTGGCGATGCTGAAGCCGAACACGGCCTCCTGCTCGCGGCCGAACAACTGGAAACGACCATTCAAGGTGATATCGCCCAGGTGCGAGCTGCCCTGGTCGATGCCCTTGTACGACCAGCCAACCAGGCCTTCGGCGGTCAGCGGATCCAGTCCGGTGGTGGTGTAGGCGAAGAACAGCTGGTCATCGCTGCCACTCTTGCGGTAGTTGTACGAGGCCTTCACCTGCCAGTCCGCACCCAACTGGTGGGTGTATTCGGCGAAGGCGGTTTCGGTCTTGGTATCCCAGTAGGTCCAATCCTGGGTGGTGGAGGCGCTGCGGCGCCAAGACGCCTGCGTGCCATCGGCGTTGACGAAGGTCAGCGCCCCCCACATGTTCTGGTCGCTGTTGGCTTTCTGCCAGGAATAGCCCACGGTCAGCGTGCCGTTGTCGCCAATCTGGCCATCGACCACGCCGTAGAAGAAGTTACGGTCGGTATTGAAGCCGCGCAGGTAGGAGTCGGCGTCTTCATGCGCAGCCGCCACCCGACCGGCCCAACGGCCATCCTCGGTGAAGGGCGTGGAATAGTCGATCTCGACGCGGCGCTTGCCCCACGAGCCGACGCTGACGCCCAGCTGGCCCTTGGCCTCGTTGGTGGGGCGCTTGCGCACGTAGTTGATGGTGCCCGAGGCGTTGCCCACGCCGGTGAGCAGGCCATTGGCGCCGCGGATGACCTCGAGCTTCTCGTAGCCGAAGGCATCCATCGCACCGGTGACGATGCCCCAGTCATTGGGCAGGCCGACGCCGTCGATCTGGGTGTTCTTGATGTCGAAGCCGCGCGCCACGTAATTGGTGCGGTTGGTTTCCCATTCCTCCACCTGGATGCCGGTGGCCAGGCGCAGCGCGTCGTTGATGTTGTCGATGCCGAACTGCTGCATCTGCTCGCCACTGACCAGGCTGATCGACTGCGGGGTTTCCTTGATATCCAGATCAAGGTTGGTGGCACCGTTGCTGACCCGGTTGGCACGCTGCGATACCACGCGCACCGTATCCAGCTGGGTAGCGGTGTCATTTTCCGTGCCGGAGGCAGAGGCGGAGACGCTCTGTGGCGCGGCCATGGCTACGCCACAGCTGCTGGCCAAGGCCAGGCAGATGGCGACCTGCAGACAGTTGCGGGTATTGCGGAACGGGAACGATGAGCCAGCGGCATGAGCCGGGCGGGCGAAGGAGCGACTGGGGTGCATGAGCTAACCTGAACGGATTTAGATAACGGTTTGACCACGGGCGGGGCGGTCCCGCTTCCGTTGCGGGTGATAACTGCGCTCAAGCGGGCGGCGATGTTAGTGGGAAATTAAATGCGAATGATTCGCAGTTTGCAACTGTTCGGGCAGTCAGGTTTCGTCAAAAGGCCGTGTCTGCGCGGCGTCACCCGGCTGAATCAGACCATGTGCCGGGTCACCTGCAGCATGCTGGCGGCGCCTTGTATGCTTTGGCCGACGCCCGCGAGCCGAGGTCAAGATGTCCGACGCGCTTCATGCAGAGGTTGAACGTCGTGCTCCCCTGCAACGCCTGGCCTGGGCATTGCTGTGGCTGGCCTTGGCGGCGCTGAGCCTGCAATTCCTGCTCGCCGTCCATGGCCAGTACCGTCACCTGGACCCCGAGCACTACACCATGTACTGGTCGCGGCGCGGCTGGTTGTGGCTGCATATAACCGGTGGTGTGCTGGGCATCGTGCTCGGCCCGCTGCAGTTCCTTACCCGCTGGCCGCGTGCCTGGCCGCGCCTGCATCGCTGGTTGGGGCGCAGCTACATCAGCGGCATGTTGCTGGCCTGTGCAGCAGCGGTGGGCTTGATCGCCACCTCGCCGGCGCCTGCCTCGATCACCACCGCGTTTGCGGGTACTGCGCTGGCCTGGTTGCTGACGGCCTTGGTGGCAATGATCAGTATCCGCCGTGGCAAGGTTGCACGGCATCGCCGCTGGATGACGCGCGCCTATCTGGTCACGCTGGCACCGGTGGTGTTCCGGCTGTTGTTGCCGGCGTGGATGGCGAGCGGGCGTGCGCCCAGTCCGGATGCCATCGCGCTGCTGTTGTGGAGCAGCTGGGTGGTTCCGCTGCTACTGCATGGCGTGCTGTCGAGTGCGTGGACGAGGTGGCGGGGACGAGCGTCGTCGATGGCCGCTCCGGCGGGGTGATGCTTCCTGCTGCCAGTTGGACTGACGGACGATTCAAGGCTCAGCGGGTGAGCCGACAGCGCCACGCAATACCGGGATGAAGCGCACCGCCATGCCAACCAGCAGGAAGGCCACCAGCATCGCTACCGAGTTGGCCAGCACCTTGGCAAAGCCAAGCTTGGCGACATCGATGAAGTAGTACGGATACATGCCGGTCAGCTCGCCGCGGATCAGTGCGTAGATGAAGTAGCCGACCGGATAGATGCACCATGCCAGTGGCGCGAGCGCACCAAGTCGGGTACGCGGCGCAAAAACCACCCAATAGGCAAGCGCGCAGAGTGGCACCACGTAGTGCAACAGGTAGTCGGCAATCAGCTGCAAACCCTGCGGGTTCCATGCATTGCGCAGCAGCACGTGGTAGCCCGCACCCACCATGACAATCGAGGTGATCGCACAGCCCAGGACCTCGGGCCTGGCGAAGAAGCGGCCAGGAGGTGTGGCTCCGGCAACCAGCGGCAAGGTGGCTGAAAGCGCGACGAACAGATTGGTAAGCACCGTGAAGTAGGCGAGGAAGGCAAGCGTTCCATGGAGGACGCCACGGCCATTGGAAAACGCCAATTCAATGGACAGGTAGAGCTGCAGCAGCAGCGCCGACCATGCGACGACTGCCAGTGCTGCCAGCATCTTCCTGTCGAGCGGGTGAGGCTTGGTCTGCATCTGCTCTCCGAAGGAGTTCAACTGCCCAGGTAGGCAGAGTAGCGCAGTACGTGCATTCAGCCCGCATGCAAGCTGGCTCGGCAGTCTGCAGCTACTGAAAGCCGCTCTCCCGGCACGGGAGAGGGGTTGGGGAGAGGGCGGCCCAAGCACCACTGCCGCCGGGGGCGAGGAAAGCTCCGAAACGGATGCTCCTTGTCGGCCAAGCCGCAGTGCCACTCATCCCACCGGCAGGAACCGCGTCACCTTGTGCTTGAGCAGCTGCACCAAGATGGGATCCATGTAGTCGTAGTCATCCGGTATATCCAGGCAGATGACGCGCTTGCCATCCAGATGTGCGCGGAACTTCTTGGACAGCTTGTTTCGATGGGCTTTTTCCATCACGAAGATCAGGTCCGCCCAAGCCAGCAGCTCTGGTGACACCGGCGTATTGGCATCATTTCCCAGTCCGGCTGATTGCGTCTCAATACCCGGCCAGTTGGCGAAGACCTGCTCTCCGGTGGGACTGCGCAAGCGATTCTGGGTACAGATGAAAAGGACGTTGCGTGGCATGACGGCTCCCTCGAAGTCTGGTGCCTGCTCAGGCGGAAGGTATAGGGGGTGCGGTTCGAGTGCCGCGGCGCAGGAGCATTGCAGTGAACACGGCAACCGCCAGCAACGGCCAACCGAAGAACACTCCCCGGAAAAGCAGCGAGCCGTTTACCAGCCCGATCAGAACCAATGAAACCAGGCTGCCACAACCGAAGCCTATCCAGATAAATGTGCTGTTGAAGGTGTGCTGGTCAGTGCCAAGCACGAAATAGGCACGCCACAACGCGACGATGCCAAGCCAGCCGCCGCTCAGGCAGGCCAATACCAGCGCGGCGCTGCCCAGGTGTTGCTGGCGCTGGATCGACTCGAGCGCGAACATCAGGCCCAACGCGCTATAGAACAACGCCACCAGCGTACTCGGCACGATCACCACGAAGCCGATGAGCTGGGCCAGCAATTTCGTTCGCATATGATCCTTCACGGTGACGTGCGGCCTGCGCCGCAGACAGGTTCAAGCCGGGGTTGGCAGCGTTTGGTCGACACAACCGCCGCAGGCCTGTGCGGAGTCCTGCAAAGCGCGATCAACGGGCATCCGTTTCCACCACCACGGCTGTTCCGTAGCAGAGCACTTCGGTGAGTCCGGTCATCAGCTCGGTGGCGTCATAGCGCACGCCGATGATTGCATTGGCGCCAAGCTGGCGGGCGTGGGCGACCATGTCGCGGTAGGTCTCATCGCGGGCCTGTTCGCACAGCTCCGTGTAGATGGTGATGTTGCCGCCGAAGATGGTCTGCAAGCCGCCAAGGAAATTGCCAACGATGGAGCGCGAGCGCACGGTGATGCCGCGGACCAGGCCGAGGTTGCGCACAGCGCGATAGCCCGGCAGTTCCAGTGCGGTGGTGATCATCGCGTCGTTGAGCAGGGCAGGTGCCG
>QFOV01000410.1 GCA_003248565.1 Stenotrophomonas sp. | reverse complement strand
GGCGGCTTCACCCCAAGATTTGCTTCGCGAATCTTGGGCCCCGTGCCCTTCTTATCCAAAACCCCGCGCCTGTCGGCGCGCCCCCTTTACTAAAGGGGGCTGTTGCGACTGACAGGTCGCTCGAAGAGCTTCTCGATCATTTAGGCCCTGACGTCGTTTTGATGTTGGGGCTTTTTGTTGGTGCCGTTGTAGCCCGGGTAAGCAGAGCGCACCCGGGGCTTTGAGTGCGCGCCTATTCGTGCGTCGATTCTTCTTGCTACGTTGTTTTTACCCGCGAAGAGCACCCCTCCCAAACCCTCCCCTGCGCCTGCGGCGCAAGGGAGGGAGCGAAGCGCGGCTTCGCTCCGCATCGCTGCGAACTGGTCGATCGCACAGTCAGCCCCTTCCTTGCGGCGCAGGGGAGGTTTGGGGAGGTTTGGGGAGGTTTGGGGAGGTTTGGGGAGGGTTGGCTCTTGGCTCTTGGCTCTTGGCTTCTGGCTCTTGGCCTTGGCTTTGGCTTTGGCTTTAGCCCTTCTCCCGCCTGCGGGAGAAGGGTTGGGATGAGGGGGCGCTTTAGCTTTGGCCCTTGCTTGAGGCATCGCCCTCCCCCCACACCCCCACCGCCGCAAAGTGCGAAAATCGAAATCCCCTGCCCCAAGGATTCCGCAATGTCCAAGACCGCTTTGATCACCGGCGCCACGTCCGGCTTCGGCGCCGCCGCTGTCCGCCGTTTTGCTGCGGCCGGCTGGAAAGTGATCGCCACCGGTCGTCGTGCCGAGCGTCTGCAGCCGCTGGTTGAAGAATTCGGCGCCGACAAGATCCACGCTGCCGCCTTCGACATCCGCGATGCCGCTGCAATGGAAGCTGCTCTCGCCGCCCTGCCACCCGCCTTCCGCGACATCGACCTGCTGGTCAACAACGCCGGTCTCGCCCAAGGCACGGCCGCCGCACAGCACGCCAGCCTGGAAGACTGGCGCACGATGATCGACACCAACATCACCGCACTGGTGACGCTGACCCATCATCTGCTGCCCAAGCTCGTGGAGCGCCGTGGCGCGATCATCAACATCAGCTCCACCGCCGCGCTGTATCCGTATCCAGGCGGCAATGCCTACGGCGGCACCAAGGCCTTCGTCAGCCAGTTCTCGCTTGGCCTGCGCTCGGACCTGCACGGCACCGGCGTACGCGTGACCGCGATCGAGCCGGGCATGGCCGAAACCGAATTTACCCTGGTGCGTACGCACGGCAATCAGGCTGCATCCGATCAGCTGTACGGCGGTGCCAGCCCGATGACAGCCGAAGACATCGCAGAGCAGATCTTCTGGGTGGCGACACTGCCCGAACACCTCAACGTCAACCGCATCGAGTTGATGCCGGTCAGCCAGTCGTTTGCTGGCTTCCAGGTGGCACGCAACGCCTGATCGCACGAAGCGCAGCCCTTGGCTGCGCCTTCGCGGCAACTCAGTCCAGCCAGCCGTCACGCTCGCTGTGCAGGATGCGGCCATCGATGCCGCTCATGCGGACTTCAACGCGCTGGTTGCGGGCGTTGCGCGCTTCCAGCTTCCAGGTGGCACCGTCGCGCTCCAGCGAATGGATCTCGCGCAGGCCCGCGGCGCCAGCCCGGGCCAGGATCTGCTCGCTGCCCAGCAGAGTGCGGCCGTCGTGCTCGTCGAAGATCTCACCGGTCGCCGGGTCCACCCACACCTCGGCGAAGCGGCCATCGGCGCGCGCGACATCGGCTTCCCACAGGCCGTCGTCCTTCTCGATCTCGTGGATATGGGTGTAGCCGGCGGCACGCAGCTTCTGCTCGACCTCGGCCATGCCCAGCGACTTGGTCTGCGCATGGGCGCTGGTGCTCAATGCCGCGGCGATGGCGGCGGTGACGAACAATGACTTCAACATGGGGGAGTTCCTTGAGTGCTGCCGGATCAGCCCGGCCCAAACAGTCTCCGCCGCCTGCCTAACAGCGCCCTAGCCAGCACTGTTAGTCGATTGTTAGCCAGCCGCGCTATCAATAGCGCCATGTTTTCCTACCGCAC
>QFOV01000409.1 GCA_003248565.1 Stenotrophomonas sp. | reverse complement strand
CGACAGGATCAGGCCCCAGGCCCAGCCGATCGACGTGTGGCCGGACGGGTAGGAACCACTCTTGCGCAGGCCTTCCTCATCGTCGGGCGTACAGGTCGGCGCGTTGTTGACCATGAACGGGCGCGGCCGCTGGTAGTGTGTCTTTGCTGCCTTGGTGGCGGCGCTGGCGTCGATGCGGCTGCGTTCCAGCAGGCGGTACAGCACCGGCGTGGTCTTGGCGGTGACCGCCACGCCCAGCGCGCAGCTGAACTGGTCGGCGCCGGCCGGGAAGCTCAGGTCTGCGTCCGTATGTGCCTGCGCGAAGCGCGCGCTGCCCTGCATGCTCAGGGCTTGGCTGGCGACGGCGTCATCCAGCTGTGCCGATGCCGAGCCGGGCGCCGGTGGTGCAGGGCTCAGGGCGAGGCTGTCGGGGATGGCGGTGCCAACCAGATAGCCGGTGGCCTTGCTGCTGGAGTCGCCGCCCGGAGTGGAGGGCAGGGTGGGGGTGCTGGAACAGGCGCTGAGCACGGCGGCCAACGCGAAGGCGGCGCCAAGGCGCAGCGGGGAAGCAGGGAGTGACATTGCGAAGACAAGGGGATTACGGGAGCGGACGGGCATCATCGCACCAACGGCCGCGCTCTGCCCCCCCTTTGCCGAAGGCAAGGGGAAGGGCCAGAGCTCCCTCCCTTGCGCAACGTGCAGGGGAGGGTTGGGTGCTCTTCGCATGAGCTTCAGCAACCAGCACAAGCAACAGACAAAGCTACCCCCTCCCAGCCTCCCCCTTGGCTGTGCCAAAGGGGAGGGGTCAGGCTCCCTCCCTTGCGCAACGCGCAGGGGAGGGTTGGGGAAGGGTGCTTTTGCCCTTCAAGCAAGCGCCAACTTACAAACTGCCCACCCAGGCCGACATCCGCCCATCATCCTCGCGCACCTCGATCGGCCCGCCGAACACCTCCGACAGTGGACCTGAGCGCAGCAGCTCGGTACGACTGCCGTCAGCAAAGATGCGACCACCCTTCATCAGCACGACGCGCTTGATCTCGGGGATCACTTCTTCGATGTGGTGGGTGACCAGCACCAGGGTGATGCCCTGCTGGGCAAGGTTGCGCATGCTGTCGACCAGATGCTGGCGCGAGATCAGGTCCAGGCCGGTGGACGGCTCGTCCAGCAGCAAGGCCTTGGGCTGGTTGACCAGCGCCCTGGCGATCAGCACGCGGCGGGTTTCGCCGGCAGACAGCTCGGCATAGCTGCGGCCGAGCAAGGGCAGGGCACGCGCCAGTTCCAGCGCATGCCGCGCGCGTTGGCGCATGGCATCGGTGACATCGCGGTGCGCAGGCACCACAAAGCTGGCAAAGAAGCCGGCGATCACCGCTTCCTCGACGGTCAGCCCGGGCATGCTGGACAGGTTGCTGGACAGATCGCCGGTGACGATGCCCAGTTGCGCGCGCAGGCGGTCCACCTGCCAGCGGGTCTGGCCCATCACCTTGACCGGCACGTGGCCGTCGGCGCGCGCCAAGGGATAAAGCTCGCGGGTGATCAGCTTGATGAATGAGGACTTGCCGCAGCCGTTCGGCCCGAGGATGGCGGTGTGCTGGCCCTGCTCGATGCGCAGGTTCAGTTCGTGCAGCACGCGGACCTGGCCGCGGATGACGCAGGCATGGTCCAGTTCGATCAGGGGGGCCGCTTCGGCGGCGGGTGCAATGGACATTCAGGAGTAGGTGGCAGCTGAGGATTCGACCAACGGACCTGCCGCCGGTGGATGAAGTTTGCGCCGACAGCCCCCATGATGTGTAGCAGTTGTTTCATCTGGCACCGACTGCCTGGAGTATTCGTGATGTCCGACGCCCTGCTCGTTTTCCTTACCGGTGGCATCGTCGGCCTGGGCTGGTGGGGCATGCTGGCGGTGCTGCTGGTGTTCACCCAGCTCACCATCTTCGCGGTCACCTTGTACCTGCACCGCAGCCAGGCCCATCGCGGCGTCGATTTCCACCCGCTGGTGTCGCACTTCTTCCGCTTCTGGGTGTGGCTGACCACCTCGATGATCAC
>QFOV01000036.1 GCA_003248565.1 Stenotrophomonas sp. | reverse complement strand
GTCGCCCTTGGGCACGCGCTGAACATGGAGATCGTCGCCGAGGGCATCGAGACCCAGGGGCAACGCTCCTATGTGGAACGGCTTGGCTGCGATCACCTGCAGGGCTACCTGCTCGGCCGCCCGGTCAGTGCGGAGAACTTCATGCGCCTGCACGGCGGCGACGCCCAGCATGCGGCCCTGGAAGCACGGCTGGCTTCGTTCAACACCAGCCAGGAGTAGCCCCGTAGTGCCGAGCCATGCTCGGCAGAGGCATTACCCATGAACCCAAGCCTGTAGTGCCGAGCCATGCTCGGCATGGGGATTTACCGGTAGAGCCCTTGCCGAGCATGGCTCGGCACTACAGTGGGATTGCTTGTAATGCCCCAGCCGAGCATGGCTCGGCACTACCAAAGCCCATTCTGGAATGATTTTTGCACGGCAATGGAAGAACCCTCCTTCCATGCCATGCAATGTCCGAGAACGAACAGGCCGGGGAAAAAACCGAACTTCCCACCGAAAAACGCCTGCGCGAAGCCCGCGAGCAAGGCAATATCCCGCGCTCGCGCGAGCTGGCGACCGCCGCGGTGTTCGTCGCCGCCGTGCTGGCGCTGTACGCCATGGCCGGCTCAATGGGCAACTCGGCCCGGCAATGGATGAAGGCTGCGCTGTCGCCTGAGGTCGGGCTGCTCAATACCCCGAACGCCTTGTTCGGCCACGCCGGCTGGATGCTGCTCAAGCTGATGCTGGCCTTCAGTCCACTGATCGTGGTGTGCCTGGCGGCCGGCATGATTGCCCCGGCCTTGATGGGCGGGCTGCAGTTCTCCAACAAAGCGCTGATGCCCGATCTCAAGCGCATGAACCCGCTGACCGGGATCAAGCGCCTGGTCGGCGCCGAAGCATTGGCCGAGCTGGTCAAATCGATGCTGCGCGTGGCCTTCGTCGGCACGGCCGCCGGCCTGTGCATCTGGCAAGGTGCAGACGGCCTGCGCGGGCTGCTGCACCTGCCACTTGAGAGCGCCATTGGCCGCGGTCTGGGCTTCACCCTCAAGCTGCTGCTGGCCACCGCGGGTGCCATGGCCCTGCTCGCCGCCATCGACGCGCCCTACCAGAAGTGGAACTGGCTGCGGAAGCTGAAGATGACCCGCGAGGAGCTGCGCCGTGAGATGAAGGAAAGTGAGGGCAGCCCTGAGGTCAAGGGTCGCATCCGGCAGATGCAGATGCAGCTGTCACAGCGGCGGATGATGGAAGCCGTGCCCACCGCCGACGTGGTGCTGGTCAACCCCACCCACTATGCGGTCGCCCTGAAGTACGAGAGCGGACGCATGAGCGCCCCCACCGTGGTCGCCCGCGGCGTCGACGAACTGGCCCTGCGCATCCGCCAGGTAGCCGACGGCAACAAGGTCGCCGTCGTCTCGTCACCGCCTTTGGCACGCGCCTTGTATCGGGAAAGCCAACTCGGCAAGGAAATCCCCGTGAGACTGTATTCGGCTGTTGCCCTGGTCCTGTCCTACGTCTACCAGCTGCGCCAATGGCGCACGGGCCCGATGCCGCAGATGGCACCCATCGATATTGACGAGTTCGGCAAGGGAGGCACCCGATGAACGCCCAGACCTCGGGTTTCTCCGCACGCCGCGTGCTGGACATGCTGCGCCACGGGCTTGGCGCGCCATTGATCGTGCTGGCCCTGCTGGCAATGGTGGTGGTGCCGCTGGCCGCGCCGGTGCTGGATGCCCTGTTCACCCTGAACATCGCCATCTCCATGCTGGTGCTGCTGGCCGTCGTGTACGTGAAGCGGCCACTGGATTTCACCATCTTTCCGATCGTGCTGCTGGTCACCACCATGCTGCGGCTGGCGCTGAACGTGGCCTCCACCCGCGTCATCCTGCTCAATGGCCAGGACGGCCATGAGGCCGCAGGCAAGGTGATCGCCGCCTTCGGTGAATTCGTCATCGGCGGCAACTACGCCGTCGGCATCGTGGTGTTCGCGATCCTGACCATCATCAATTTCGTGGTCATCACCAAGGGTGCCGGACGCGTGTCGGAAGTGACCGCCCGCTTCATCCTGGACGCCATGCCCGGCAAGCAGATGGCGATCGACGCCGACCTCAACGCCGGTTTGCTGACGCGCGAGGAAGCCAAGGTCCGCCGTGAAGAAGTCCGCGAGGAAGCCGACTTCTACGGCGCAATGGACGGCGCCAGCAAATTCATCCGCGGCGACGCCATCGCCGGCATCCTGATCCTTTTCATCAACATGCTCGGCGGCCTGGCCGTGGGTGTACTGCAGCACGGCATGCCGTTCGGCGACGCAGCGGCCACCTATACGCTGCTGTCGATCGGCGACGGCCTGGTGGCGCAGCTGCCGGCATTGCTGGTTTCCAGCGCCGTGGCCATGCTGGTCACCCGCGCCTCGCGCTCGCAGGACATGAGCGAAGCGATGATGGGCCAGGTGTTCGGCCAGTACCGTGCCCTGGCCATCACCGCCGGCATCATCGGTCTCGTCGGTCTGGTACCGGGCATGCCGAACCTGGCCTTCCTCAGCCTGGCCGCCATCCTCGGTTTCATCGCCTGGAAGTTGTGGAAACGCGAGACCAGCGCTGCTGCCAAGACCTCCGCCAACGACACCAGCACCAACGAAGGTGGCTTGAACGCCCTCGGCCAGCCGCAACCTGCCCCTACCGCTGAATTGACCTGGGACGAGTTGCGCCCGGTCGATCCACTGGGCCTGGAAGTCGGCTACCGGCTGATTCCGCTGGTCGACAAGGCCCAGGGCGGCGAGTTGATGACACGCATCAAGGGCGTGCGCCGCAAACTCACCCAGGACCTGGGTTTCCTGATTCCGCCAGTCCATATCCGCGACAACCTGGAGCTGCCGGCCACGCATTACCGCCTGCTGATCCACGGCGTGCCGGTCAGCACCGCCGACATCCATCCGGACCGCGAACTGGCGTTGGACCCGGGCAGCGCCATGGGCACGCTGGAAGGCATTGCCGGCAAGGACCCGGCGTTCGGCCTGGACGCCACCTGGATCCAACCGCATCAGCGCGCCCATGCCGAGTCGCTGGGTTACACCGTGGTCGATCCCGCCACCGTGGTCGCCACCCACCTGTCGCACCTGATCCGCGAGCACGCGCCGGAACTGCTCGGCCATGAAGAAGTCCAGCAGCTGCTGGCGACCCTGGCCAAGAGCGCACCCAAGCTGGCCGAAGATCTCTCGCCCAAGGCGCTGCCGCTGTCCACCGTGGCCCGTGTACTGCAGAACCTGCTGATCGAGCGCATCCCGATCCGCCAGCTGCGCAAGATCGCCGAAGCGCTGGTCGAAGCCGCACCGGTCACCCAGGACCCCGCTGCGCTTACCGCCTCGGTACGCGGTGCGCTGGGCCGCTTCATCGTGCAGGAAATCGCCGGCTCCTCGCCGGAGCTGCCGGTGTTCACCCTCAACCCGCAATTGGAACGCGTCTTGCAGGAGTCAACACAAGGCAATGGCGCCGCACTGGAACCTGGTCTCGCCGAACGCCTCCACCAAAGCCTTGCCGACTGCGTCGGCAAGCAGGAGGCCCGCAACGAGCCGGCTGTAGTGCTGGTACCGGCCCCGGTCCGCGCCGCGCTGGCGCGCCTGGTCCGCCACAGCGTTCCCTCGCTGTCGGTCCTGGCCTACAGCGAAGTGCCGGAAGACAAACGCCTGAAGCTGGTCGGCACGATCAGCTGAGGCAGCCCGAAAACCGACACCGTCAGCAATGCCGGTGACGGAAACCAGACACCTGCTGCACCGCACCCATTCCGCAAGAAGGAGCCCGCCACGCCATGTTCGACATCGCCAACGCCACTCCTTCGCCGCAGCCTCACTCCCGGTACCAAAGCATGAAGATCAAACGTTTCGTCGCCGCTGACATGCGCACCGCCATGAACCTCGTGCGCAAGGAACACGGCCCCGATGCCGTGATCCTGTCCAACCGCCGGATCGAGGAAGGCGTGGAGATCGTGGCTGCCGCGCACTACGACGAGACCGCAGTGAAGCAGGCGCTGGAAGCCAGCCGCCCGGCACCGCCGGCCCCGGCCAAGCCGCGCAGCGCCGCCGAAGCCATCATGGCCGCGATGACCCGCCGCAAGGCACCGGAACCGGAACCGGTCACCGCCACCACCTCGGCCGTCGCCGCCCTGGCACGTTCGGCGGTTGGCGCCACCGGTCGCTCCATCGACAACAGCATCGAGCTGGCACCGGGCAGCCGCTTCGCCGGCCTGCTCAAGTCGGCCGAGGTTGAACCGGTCGCTCCCCGCACGCCGGCCCCGCAGACCTTGTTTGCCACCCAGCCGGCCAGCGCCGACGAACTGCCGATCGTGCCTGCGTTCCGTCCGGCCGGCAGCGCCGCTGCGGGCGCGCCGCTGGCAGCCGTACCCGCTGTCACCCAGCAGGCCAGCTTCGCCGACGCCATCGCTGCCGTCACCATCGAGCCACCTGCTCCGATCGAGCGCGCACGCTTCGTCATCGATCCGCCGATGCCGGAGCCGGAGCTGGCCCCGCTGCAACCGGCCGCTGCCGTGGCGATCCCTGCAATTCCTGCTGCGCCGGTGCTCGCCGTCGCCGCGGTGGCACCTGCAATCGAGCAGGTCGCGCCAATCGCCACCACGATCGCTGCCTCCGCAGCCCCGCAATCGGCTGAAGCCCCGGTCGCCGTCGCCATCGAAACCGCCGCACCGGCAGCGGTCGCCAGCATCGCCCCGGTCGCCCCGATCACCACCAGCCCGGTGATCATCGCCCGCGACGACGAACAGCTCAGCCAGCTGCGCCAGGAAGTGGCCGGCATGCGCCACCTGATCGAGCGCGAGATGAACCGCTTCACCGATGAGCGCCTGCGCGGCAGCGCGGTGCGCGCCAATGCGCTGGACCTGATGGACGAATACGGCTTCGACGCCGGCCTGGCCCGCGACGTCGCCACCCAGATCCCGGCCGACATCGATCCCAGCCGCGCCCGCGGCCTGATGCTGGGGCTGATCTCCAAGAAGCTGCCGATCGCCCCGGTCGACCCGATGGAAACCGGCGGCGTGATCGCCCTGGTCGGCCCCACCGGTGCCGGCAAGACCACCACCATCGCCAAGCTGGCCTCGCGTTTCGCCGAAGCCCATGCCGCCCGCGACGTGGCCCTGGTCACCACCGATACCCAGCGCATCGGCGCCCGCGAGCAGCTGTACGGCTTCGGCCGCCAGCTCGGCATCGCCGTGCACGAGGCCAATAGCGGCACCGACCTCAACCAGCTGCTGCAGAAGCTGGCCGACTACAAACTGGTGCTGATCGATACCGCCGGCCTGGGCCAGCGCGACCGCGCCCTCACCGCCCAGCTGCAGTGGCTGCGCGCCGCCGGCCAGATCCGCACCCTGCTGGTACTGCCCGCCAACACTGCCTTCCAGGACATGGACGAAGTGGTGCGCCGCTTCAGCGCCGCCAACCCGCAGGGCGTGGTGCTGACCAAGCTGGACGAGACCGGCCGCTTCGGTTCTGCCCTGTCGGTGGCGGTCGATCACCGCCTGCCGATCACCTGGGTGACCGACGGCCAGGACGTCCCGGAAGACCTTTATCGGGCCTCTGCCGCAAATCTTGTACTCCGCCTTGAAGATTTGCGCCGCGCGGCCGATATGCCCTGCAACACGGAGTTGAACAATGCAGTCGCGTGAGTACGCCAAGCTGACCAACACCTTCCCGCTGTCGGCAACCAGGCACGAACCAGCCGGCCCGGTACGCACCATCGCGGTAACTGGCGGCAAGGGCGGTGTAGGTAAAACCAATGTCTCGGCCAACCTGGCCGTGGCACTGGCAGGCATGGGCAAACGTACCCTGCTGCTCGACGCCGACCTGGGCCTGGCCAACATCGACGTGGTGCTGGGCCTGCAGCCCAAGCACACCCTGGCCGACCTGGTCGCCGGACGCGCCACGCTGGAAGAAGTCATCATCGAAGGCCCGAACGGCGTGCTGGTCGTGCCCGCCGCCTCGGGCCGCCGGCACATGGCCGAGCTGCAGCCGGCCGAACACGTTGGCCTGGTCAATGTGTTCTCCGAGCTGGAGCGCGAGCTCGATGTGATGATCATCGACACCGCCGCCGGCATCACCGACAGCGTACTGACCTTCTGCCAGGCCGCCCAGGACACCGTGGTGGTGGTCTGCGACGAGCCGGCCTCGATCACCGATGCCTACGCGCTGATCAAGGTGCTCTCGCGCGAGCGCGGCGTGGACCGCATCCAGGTCGTCGCCAACATGGTGCGCGACCCGAATGAAGGCCGCGCCCTGTACGAAAAGCTGGTGCGGGTCTGCGAGAAGTTCCTCATCGATGTCTCCCTGAACTACCTGGGCTGCGTGCCGCAGGACGACTGGCTGCGCCTGTCGGTGCAGCGCCAGCAGCCGGTGGTCAAGCTCTATCCTTCCGCGCCAGCCTCGCTGGCCATCAACGAAATCGCCCGTCGCACCGCGCGCTGGCAAGCCCCAACCGCCCCGCGCGGCGGCGTTGAGTTCTTCCTGGAACGCATCATCCAGCAGAAGGTGAAGGCATGAACAATGCAGCCGCCCAATACCGTGAAGTCCAGCGCAACGCGGCCAATGACTGCATTGCCCGCCACGCCGACCTGGTACGCCGCATCGCCCACCACCTGGCCGCGCGCCTGCCCGCCAGCGTCGAAGTCGATGACCTGATCCAGGCCGGCATGATGGGCCTGATCGAGGCCTCGCGCAGCTATGACGCCGAACAGGGTGCGTCGTTCGAAACCTATGCATCGATCCGCATCCGCGGCTCGATGATCGACGAGATCCGCCGCGGCGACTGGGTGCCGCGCTCGGTGCACCGCCGCGCCCGCGATGCCGCTGCCACCATCCGCCGGCTTGAGCAGAGCAGCGGTCGTGCGGCCAGCGCCAGTGAAGTGGCCGAAGCGATGGAGCTGCCGCTGCCCGAATACATGCGACTGGTTGAAGACGCCTCGCGTGGCCAGGTCTTGAGCCTGGAGTCGCGGATCGAAGACCAGGGCGAGCTGGACACCCCCAGCACCGGCGGCCCCAACCCGCAGCAGGTGCTGGAGCGCAGCCAGTTCGGCGCCGAGCTCGGCAAGGCCATCGGCCAGTTGCCCGAGCGCGAGCAGTTGGTGCTGTCGCTGTACTACGAGCAGGAATTGAACCTGAAGGAAATCGGCGCGGTATTGGGCGTGAGCGAATCCCGCGTCTGTCAGATCCACGGCCAGGCCACGCTGCGCCTGCGTAGCCGACTGAAGATTTTCGAGGCGGCCGACGCCGGGCTCGAAGAACCATGAAGAGGAAAGTCTTTTGAACAAGAACATGCGCATCCTGATCGTTGACGACTTCTCGACGATGCGCCGCATCGTCAAGAACCTGCTCGGCGATCTGGGCTTCACCAATACCGCCGAAGCCGAGGACGGGCATGCCGCGCTGTCGATGCTGCAGACGCAGTCGTTCGATTTCGTCGTCACCGACTGGAACATGCCGGTGATGACCGGCATCGAGCTGCTCAAGGCCATCCGCAACGATGCCAAGCTCAAGACCTTGCCGGTACTGATGGTTACCGCCGAAGCCAAGCGCGAGCAGATCATCGAGGCCGCACAGAGCGGCGTGAACGGCTACATCATCAAGCCGTTCACCGCGCAGACCCTGGAAGAGAAGCTCGGCAAGATCTTCGAACGCCTGGCAGCGAGCGCCTGATGAACCAGCCCGGGGAAGCATTGAGCGACAAATCGGCCCTGGTGCAGCGCCTGCAGGACGCACTGGCAGCATTGGAAAGCGGCGACGAGGCTGGCTGGCGTCGGGAAATCGACGCGCTCGCCGCCCTGCGCACGCAGCCGATGATGTCCGGCCTGGGCAGGCTTGCACGCGAACTGGGCCAGGCGCTGGGCGAACTGCCCAGCGTGCCCAGCGAAGCCGGTGAGCTGGACGACGCCTGCGCGCGCCTGGACCACGTGGTGCAGATGACCGAGCAGGCCACCCATCGCACGCTCGATCTGGCCGAAGAATGCCGCGCGCTGACCGAGCGCCTGCGTGCGGACGGGCTGAATGCCGAACAGGGCGAAATCCTCGAACGCATCCGCCACAACCTCACCGAAGTAGCGCTGACCCAGAGCTACCAGGACCTGACCGGGCAGATCATCCGCCGCGTGGTTGGCATCGTCCGTCGCGTGCATGAAGGTTTTGGCGCGCTCGGCCTGCCGCCGCCGGAAGAAGAAGCGCGCAACCAGGGCCTGGCTGGCCCCGCCGTCAATGGCCTGGACCGCCACGCCGTGTCGCAGGTGGACGCAGACGACCTGCTCTCGGACCTGGGGCTGTAACGCATGAGTGCTTTTGCCGACGACATCGCCGCCGACTTCATCATCGAAGCGCAGGAGATCCTGGATCGCCTCGGCGAGCAGCTGGTGACGCTGGAACAGGCACCGCACGACAGCGACCAGCTCAACGCCGTGTTCCGTGGCTTTCATACGCTGAAAGGTGGCGCCGGTTTTCTGGCGATCCATCCGATGGTGGAGCTGTGCCACGCTGCCGAAGAAACCCTGGGCATGGCACGGGCCGGCAAAGCCGAACTGCTGGCACATCACTTCGACGCCGCCCAGCAATCGCTGGATTGGCTGCAGGCCATGCTCGACGCAGTGTCATCAGGCACCGAACCGGAGCACGCACCTGCTGCGCTGATCGCACAGTTCGATGTTGGCGCCGCACCCGTGGTCGCAGTCGTGCAAGCGGTCGCTGCGCCTGCGGGTGACAGCGACCTGATCAGCGAAGACGAGTTCGAAGCGCTGCTCAACGAACTGCACGGCAGCGGTACGCCCGGTGCCCAGCCGATCGCTGCGGCAAAGTCCGGCGACGACCTGATTGACGAAGACGAATTCGAAGCCCTGCTGGACAAGCTGCACGGCGGTGCCGCACCGGGCGCCGTTCCCGTACAGCCCGCTCCCGCCGCGCCAGCCAAACCCAGGCCGGCCGCGCCCCCAGCCGCAGCCCCCCGCGCTGCCGCCGGCGCCGCCAAACCGGCAGCAGCAAAAGCCGCCGAACCCGAGCACACCGTGCGCGTGGACACCAAGCGGCTGGACGCCATCGTCAACCTGATCGGCGAACTGGTGCTGGCCCGCAACCGGCTCAAGACCTTGCGCATGCGTCTCAAGGACGAAGAGCTCGACCGTGCGGTCTCCACCCTGGACATCGCCACCGCGCGCCTGCAATCGGCGGTGATGCGCACCCGCATGCAACCGGTCGGCAAGGTGTTCTCGCGCTTCCCCAAGGTTGCCCGTGACGTCGCCCGCTCACTGCAGAAGGAAGTCGATCTGGAGCTGATCGGCGCCGATACCGAGCTGGACCGCAACCTGGTCGAGGCGCTGGCCGACCCGCTGGTGCATCTGGTCCGCAACGCCATCGATCATGGCGTCGAATCGCCCGAACTGCGCGAGGCCCAAGGCAAGCCGCGCATGGGCCGGGTGCGCCTGTCCGCACAGCAGGAAGGCGACTACGTCAGCATCGAAGTGCAGGACGATGGCGCCGGCATCGACCCGGAGCGCCTGCGCGCCAAGGCCCGCGACAAGGGCCTGCTCGACCCGGAAGCCGCCGCCCGCCTGAGCAGCGAAGAGTGCCTGCACCTGGTATTCCTGCCCGGTTTCTCGACCAAGCAGGAAGTCACCGATATTTCCGGCCGCGGCGTCGGCATGGACGTGGTGCAGTCACGCATCCGCGAACTCAGCGGCCAGATCCAGATCCAATCCGAGCTGGGCCGTGGCAGCCGCTTCCTTATCCGCGTGCCGCTGACCCTGGCGATCCTGCCGACCCTGCTGGTGCAGGCTGGCGAAGACGTCTACGCCCTGCCCTTGGCCCGCGTGATGGAAGTGCTGCACGCACCGGCCACCTCGCTGGGTTGGTTCGATGGTCGCGCGGTGCTGGACCGCAAGTCCCACACCTTGGCCCTGCTGGACCTGCGCCAATGGCTGGGCATCACCCCGGCACCGTCCTCGCTGCTGACCATCGTCGTGCTGCAGATGGGCGAAGCCCGCTTCGGTCTGGTGGTGGACCAGGTACGCGGCCGCGAGGAAGTGGTGATCAAACCGTTGCCACGTGCACTTCGCGGCCTCAACGGCTACGCGGGCGCGACTCTGATTGGCGACGGGCGCATGGCACTGATTCTGGATGTGGATGGGTTGCGTGGAGTGCAGGGGTGAGCAATGACCCCGCCCCTCCAGCAAAGCCTGCGATCAAGCACCCCAACGGGCCCCGCGATGCCAACTGTCCCCTCTCCCGCATGCGGGAGAGGGCAGCCCCGCGAAGACGGGGCGGGTGAGGGCAGCTTTTAGTTTTTAGTTTTTTTAGCTTTTAGCTCTTAAAGCAAAAGCGCCCTCACCCCAACCCCTCTCCCGCTTACGCAGGAGAGGGGCTTAAGCCGAACCTGATTCAAGACCGCTACAACGAGGCCGATATACGCACCATGGACCGACTCAGCATCATTGGACTCTTCCTCGCCCTCGCCTCCCTGGTGGGTGGCAGCATCCTCAAGGGCGCCGGCCTGTCCTCGCTGTGGTCACCTGCTGCCTTCGTGATCGTCATCGTCGGCACCCTGGCAGCAATCCTGCTGCACACCTCGCCGGCCGTGTTCAAGCACGCCTTCAAGATCGTGCGCTGGGTGATCCGCCCACCGGCCAGCGACCGCCGCGCGCTGGTCCAGCAGATCGTCGACTGGAGCAACATCGCCCGCCGCCAGGGCCTGCTCGGCCTGGAGCCGCAGGTCGAGCTGCAGGATGACCCGTTCATCCGCAAGGGCCTGCAGCTCGTGGTTGATGGCGTCGAGCCGGACACCATCCGCCACATGCTGGAAATCGAGCTTGGCAGCCAGGAGCAACAGGATCTGGCCGCCACCAAGGTCTTCGAGGGCATGGGCATCTATGCCCCCACCCTGGGCATCATCGGCGCCGTGCTCGGCCTGATCGCGGTGATGAAGAATCTTGCCGACCCGAGCAAGCTCGGCCATGGCATTGCTGCCGCGTTCACTGCCACCATCTATGGCATTGCCTCGGCCAACCTGCTGTTCCTGCCGGTGTCAGCCAAGCTCAAGGGCGTGATCGCCAGCAGCTGCCGTGAGCGTGAAATGATCATCGAAGGCCTGATCGCCATTGCCCAGGGCGAGAACCCGCGCAATATCGAGAACAGCCTCGCTGGCTTCGTGAACTGAGCCATGGCCCGCCGCAAGCACCACGAAGAGCACGCCAACCACGAAGCATGGGCCATCCCCTATGCCGACCTGATGACGCTGCTGCTCGCTTTTTTCGTGGTGATGTACGCCATCTCGTCCTTGAACGAAGGCAAGTACCGGGTCATGGCCGATGCCCTGACCACCGCCTTTGGCGGCGCCCCGCGCACCATCAGCCAGGTGCAGGTGGGCAACAAGCAATTGCAGGGCGGCGGATTTGATTCGCCCTCGGTGATCAGTGCGCCGAGCATGACCGGCGGCGCGCTGGCAGATCCCACCCAGTTGCCATCGATGGCATCGCATATGCGCATGCCGGTCTCGGCACACAATCAGGAACAGCTGCAGCGCGCCGAGCGCCAGCTCAACCAGATCGCTGACCGCCTCAGCCAGTCGCTGGCGCCGCTGGTCAAGCAGGGCGTCATCACCGTGCGTCGCACCGAGCTGTGGATCGAGGTCGAAATCAACAGCGACATCCTCTTCACCACTGGTTCGGCAGCCCTGGATGCCAGCGCTCGCAACACGCTCGGCACCCTGGCCGATGTGCTGCTGGATGCGCCCAACGGCGTGCGCGTCGAAGGCCACACCGACAACCTGCCGATCGCCACCGCACAGTTCCCATCCAACTGGGAACTGTCGGCGGCACGTGCCGCCAGCGTGGTGCACCTGTTCGCCGACCATGGCGTGCAGCCGCAACGACTGGCGATGGTCGGTTACGGCCAGTTCCGTCCACGCGAAAGCAACGATGCACCCGAAGGGCGCAACCGCAACCGGCGGGTGATGGTGATCATCCTCGCCGATTCGGCAGCGGCAGCCGATCTGCCGGCTGCCGGTAACACCACAGCCAGTACCAGCGACGAGGACGACAACGGCGGCACCTCTGCCGCAGGCGCCATTCGCAGCGCGGTACCGGCGGTCATCGAAGGAGTCCAATGATGCGCATCTGGGCCATAGCCAACCAAAAAGGCGGCGTCGGCAAAACCACCACCACTTTGTCGCTGGGCCGCGGCCTGGCCGCTCGCGGGCACAAGGTGCTGCTGATCGACCTGGACCCCCACTCCTCGCTGACCCGCGCCTTCGGCGTACCGGTTGAGCCGGTGCCGCAGGGCGTGCAGGAACTGTTCGCCACGCCACCACATGAGATCGCCGCGCTCGCCCGCCATAGTGATATTCCCGGGTTGGACTATCTGTGCGCGCAGGCCTCGCTGGCCACGCTGGAACGTCGCAGCGCCAACCAGCCTGGTCTGGGCCTTGCCCTGCAGCAGGCGCTCGCTCGGCACGGCGAGCAGCACGATTACATCCTGCTGGATTGCGCACCAACCCTGGGCTTGCTGATGATCAATGCACTGGCTGCGGCCGACCGCCTGATCATCCCGACCCAGGCCGAGCCGCTGGCCCTGCACGGCCTGGACGGCATGGTCCGTACTGGTGAGATGGTCGAGCGCTCGCGCAAGCGCCCCCTGCCGATCTCGGTGCTGCCGACGCTGTTCGACCGCCGCACCCGCGCCGGCAATGAAACCCTGAAGTTGATGCAGGAACGTCACGGCGAGCGTGTCTGGGAAGACGCCATTCCGGTCGACACCCGCATCTGCAATCCCGCCGCCCTGACCGTGCCGGTGCTCGGCGACGATTACCCAGGGCGCGGCATGGCCGCTTACCGGCACGCCCTTGAGTGGCTGCTGCTCAACGAGGCCGCGCAGCTGGAGCGCGCCGCATGAGCAGCGACGTACTCGACGACTATCTGGGCGAACTGCTGCTGGAGGCAGTGCCCACAGCGGTGGCCCCCGCACCCGCAACGCCTGCCAAAGCGGCGCCGATCGAAGTGCCGGGCGACAGCGCTGAACTTGAGGCAGTGTTCGAAGCCGCACTGGCCGAAGCGCAAGCCAAGCCTTCAGCCGACCCGGCACCTGCTCCGGCAAGCATTGCGGCCGGCGATAGCGCAGCCTTGCAGGCCGCGTTCGACGACGCAATGGCGGCCACCAGCGCCGCCAACGCCGGTCGTCCTCCTACCTGGGATGACCTGCCGGATGAAGTGATCTACGAGACCGGCCCGGCAGAAAGCCGCAAGCTCGCCCATAGCGACAGCGCCAGCTTGCAGGCTGCGTTTGAGACCGCAGCAGGATTGCCGGCAAGCCCGGCGCCGCGCAGCACTCCGAACGTCCGCGCCCTGGCAGAGCCTTCGTCGGATGCACGCCCCAGCACCTGGCAGGAACTGCAAGCGCAGGCACAGCGGCCAGCGAGCAGTCCACAGCAACGCCGCGCCGCCGAGCGCAGCTCGCGCTGGCTGCGCCTGCGCTGTGGCCAACAAACGTATGCACTGGAGCTGCTGAAGGTGCAGGAAGTCGTCCTCCCGGTACCGCTGCTGGCACTGCGCGGCACCGGCCCGGCCATGCTCGGCATCATGAACCTGCGCGGACAGGTCGTCCCGGTGATGGACCTGTGCCGTCATCTCGACGTGCAGAGCGCACCGGAAGACGCGCAGACCCGCATCGTCGTACTGGAAGAAAACGGCGAGACCCTGGGCCTGCGCGTATCAGCAGTGGAAGACGTCGCCAACCTCAACGATTCGCAGATCGAGCCACCGGACACCGCGCGCATCTGCCAGATCTCCAACGAACTGTTCCGAGGCATCGCCCGCGTCGGCCAGCAACCGATGATCCTGCTGGACGCCGCCCGCCTGCTGCGCTGATTGCCTCCTCTGTTTTGCGCGTCAAAGGGGAACGAAGCAACGGTAGTGCCGAGCCATGCTCGGCAGAGGCTTTACCGGTAAGGCTCCAGCCGAGCATGGCTCGGCTCTACCTAATCAAAAGCTACCCCTCCCCAACCCTCCCCTCCGCCTTCGGCGCAAGGGAGGGAGCAGAGCTCACCCCTCCCCAGCCCTCCCCTTCGCTGCGCGAAAGGGAGGGGGCAAAGCCCAAAACCGTGCGCCCGTTAACACTATCTGCTGCAGCGCATCGCAGCCCTAAAGATCGCCAGCGCATCGCCGCTATCTCTCCCAGTAACGTTCGTTCGGAGCAACGATGAGCACTGTGGCCCTCGCCCAGGATCTCGGCATCGAGTCCACCAGCGACTTGAAGCAACAACTGGCAACCCACCTGCCGCAAGCAGGCGAATTGCGCGTGGATGCCGGCCAGGTCGGCCGCGTGCACACCGCCGCGATGCAGGTGCTGTGCGCTTTCGTGCTGGCACGCCAACACGCCGGTCACGCCACTGTCTTTGACAACGCTACCGATACCTTCCGTGACGCCGCGCGCCTGCTCGGTGTCCTCCGGACCCTCGGTCTGGAAGCAACCCCTGACACAACGAAATCTGTGGAGAACGCTGCATGAGCGCACGAATCTTGGTGGTGGACGACTCGGCGTCGATGCGCCAGATGGTCTCTTTCGCCCTCACCTCGGCCGGCTTTTCGGTTGAAGAAGCCGAGGACGGCGCGGTCGCCCTGGGGCGTGCCAAGGGCCAGCGTTTCAACGCCGTGGTCACCGACGTCAACATGCCGAACATGGATGGCATCTCGCTGATCCGTGAACTGCGCCAGCTGCCGGACTACAAGTTCACGCCGATGCTGATGCTGACCACCGAGTCGGCCGCCGACAAGAAATCCGAAGGCAAGGCCGCCGGTGCCACTGGTTGGCTGGTCAAGCCGTTCAATCCAGAACAGCTGGTTGCCACCGTACAGAAAGTCCTGGGCTGATCAGCCCACCTGCCCCACCGATCGGATACCGCGCCAATGAGCATGGACCTGCAACGTTTCCACGCCACCTTCTTCGAAGAAAGCCGCGAAGGGCTGGATGCAATGGAGGCCGGCCTGTTGGCACTGGAAGACGGCCAGCACGACCCAGAAGTCATCAATTCGGTGTTC
Source organism: Stenotrophomonas sp. (assembly GCA_003248565.1). GTDB lineage: Bacteria > Pseudomonadota > Gammaproteobacteria > Xanthomonadales > Xanthomonadaceae > Stenotrophomonas. The sequence goes on along the minus strand of QFOV01000036.1, from coordinate 3,321 downwards.
CGCGCCGCCCACTCCATCAAGGGCGGTGCCGGCACCTTTGGCTTCGACGCCATTGCCGCGCTCACCCACGTGCTGGAAACCCTGCTCGATGAGCTGCGCGCGGGCAAGCGCGCACTCGAAAGCAACGCGGTCGACGCGATGCTGGGTTCAGTGGATGTCCTGCGCGCATTGCTGCGCGAGGTCGAACACGGCCAGCCTGCCGACCCCGCCGCCGTCAAGGCGATAACCGACCGCTTGCAGGCAGTACTGTCGGGCGCGGCACCGGTTGCCGTGGCAGCAGTCAAGCAGGAAGAAACCCCGGACGCCTGGCAGATTGGCTTTGCCCCGGCACCGTCGCTGTTCATGAGCGGCAACGACCCGCTGCGCATCATCCGCGAGCTGGAAACCCTGGGTTCCCTGCACGTCGAGCCGCGCATGGCGCGCCTGCCCAGCTTCGACCAGCTCGATCCGCTGGAAGCCTACCTGGCCTGGGATCTGGGCCTGGTTGGCAAAGTGCCGCGCAGCCGCATCGAAGACACCTTTGCCTGGGTGGTCGATGATTGCGAGCTGGATATCCGTCCGGCCGCTCCCCCCAGCCTTGCAGTGGAAGCGCCGGCCGCGGCCGTTGCCAACATCGCCGAGGCCGCCGTCAAAGCGCCCGCCAGCGGCCAGCAGCACGAAGCTGAAAGTTCGATCCGGGTCAGCGTCGACAAGGTCGATGCGCTGATCAACCTGGTCGGAGAACTGGTCATCACCCAGGCCATGCTCAAGCAGGTTTCCGGTGGGCTCGATCCGGTCCATGCCGAACAGCTGTTGGCTGGCCTGGATCTGCTGGAGCGCAATACCCGCGACCTGCAGGAAGCTGTCATCGGCGTGCGCATGCTGCCGGTGGATGCCGTGTTCCGCCGCTTCCCGCGCCTGGTCCGCGACCTCTCCAGCCGCCTTGGCAAGCAGGTGCGCCTGCGCACCATCGGCGAAGGTACCGAGCTGGACAAGGGCTTGATCGAAAAGATCGCCGATCCCCTGGTGCATCTGGTCCGCAACTCCATCGACCACGGCCTGGAAATGCCGGACGTGCGTCGCGAGTCCGGCAAGGACGAGACCGGCACGATTACCCTGGCCGCATCGCATCAGGGTGGCCACATCGTCATTGAAGTCAGCGACGACGGCCGCGGCCTGAACCGCGACAAGATCCTGGCCAAGGCACTGGAACGCGGCTTGAGCGTGCCGGACAACCCCACCGATGCCCAGGTCTGGGACCTGATCTTCCAACCCGGCTTTTCCACCGCCGATGCGGTCACCGACCTGTCCGGTCGTGGCGTCGGCATGGATGTGGTCCGTCGCAACATCCAGGCGCTGGGTGGCGAAGTGCAGCTGGAGAGCCGCACCGGTGCAGGTACCCGCGTACTGATCCGCCTGCCGCTGACGCTGGCCATCCTCGATGGCATGACTGTCTCGGTTGCCGGCGAAACCCTGATCCTGCCGCTGGCCTACGTGCTGGAAGCGCTGCAGCCGCAGCCGGATGACATCCGCACCATGGCCGGCGAAGGCCGGGTACTGCGCGTTCGCGGCGAGTACCTGCCGATCCTGTCGCTGGGCCAGTACTACGGTTATCCCGACAACTCGCAGGCCGAACCGCTTGTCGTGGTGGTCGAAGGCGATGGCCAGAAGATCGCATTGGAAGTGGATGAATTGATCGGCCAGCAGCAGGTCGTGGTCAAGAACATCGAGAACAACTACCGACGCATCAGCGGCGTCTCCGGCGCCACCATCCTCGGCGATGGCCGGGTTGCGCTGATCGTAGACATTGGTGGCCTGGTACGTTCACTGCGTACACAGCAAGCCGCCTGATCGCACCGTAGCACGCAACCGACGCCGCTCGCCCAACACCTGGGCGGGCGGCGTTTTGCTACGCGTGCGTTGCTGCCGGATGCAGCGATTGGTGGCGTGCCTCCGCCCGTTACAGCTGGCTGAATCGCCGTCGCAACACGTCTTCAAGAAGCTCGGAAAGTTGCCGATACCGCATCGCAATGCAATCAGGTGGTCAACCAACCTGGGTCGCCGTCGCGGCCAGCAGCACGCACGACATTTCACAGGAACGCCGGACCTGTGGATAGCCCCCAATGCCCGCCTACGGAGATGTCTGCAATGAAGTGGTTCCAGAACCTGTCGATCACGCGAAAGCTGGTGCTTGCGTTCTGCAGCACCAGCCTGCTCACCTTGCTGCTTGCGCTGTTTGCGCTGTGGCGGATGAACGTGGCCGACGTCCAGATACAGCAGGTCAACAACAACTGGATGCCTGCAGTCCAGCAGCTTGGTGAAATGCGCGCCCAGCTCGGCGAATACCGCACCTTCGAGCAGGCCCAGCTCAACTACCAGGGCAACCCGGAACAATTGGCCGACTACGACAAGCGCATGGCCGACAGCCGCAAGCTGATCGAAGCGGCAGAGAAGGCCTACGACGACATCGAAGCCGACTACAGCGCCACCGAGCTGGCGATGTACGACAAGATGAAAGAGCTGCGTGCCGGTTACTTCGAAGCACACGACCGCATCGCCGCCGCGATCGCCGCCGATGACTTCGTCACCGCCAACGCCATCTCCAGCGGTGACTCGCGCAAGCTGCGCCGCGCCCTGTTCGACCAGCTCAAGCAGATGTCGCAGTACAACCAGGAGCAGCTGACCAAGCAGACTGCCGAGTCACGCAGCGCACACCAGCGCTCGTTGATCGCCATCGTGATCGGTCTGGGTCTTGCGCTGCTGCTGGCCGCCGCATTGGGCTGGGCCATCATCCGCGCCATCATGCTTCCGCTGGCCGATGCCGTGCGCGTGGCGGACGATGTCGCCGCTGGCAAGCTCGACCGCCGCATCGACGCCTCGCGCCGCGACGAGGTTGGCATGCTGCTGCAGTCCATGCAGCGCATGCAGGCGCAGCTGCAGTCGGTGATCGGCGCGCAGCGGGAGATGGCGCGCCAGCATGAGACCGGCATGATCAGTTACCGCATGGACGAGACCGCCTTCCCCGGTGACTACGGCGTGATGGTCAAGGAAAGCAACGCACTGGTCGCTTCGCACATCCAGATGCTGCTGTCCGCACTGGAGATCATCAAGCGCTATGCCAATGGCGATCTGTCCGTTGATATCGAGCGCCTGCCCGGCGAGAAGGCCGTCATCACCGAGACCGTGGATGCGGTCAAGGCCAGCCTGTCGGCGATCAACAACGAGATCAAGCGATTGGCCGGTGCCGCCGCACAGGGCGACTTCTCGGTGCGCGGCGATGCCACTGCCTACCAGCATGATTTCCGCGACATGGTCAGCAGCCTCAACCAGCTGATGGAAACC